>JBDTZF010000069.1:0-14040 GCA_040005265.1 Verrucomicrobiota bacterium | reverse complement strand
TGGGAGTCGGTTTTGTTCCCATTCGGAAGCGCGGAAAGCTTCCGTACAAGACCGAGATCGCGAAGTATTCGCTCGAATACGGCGAAGCCGAAATGGAGATGCACATCGACGCTATGAAGCCGGGCGAACAGATTGTGTTAGTGGACGATCTGCTGGCCACGGGCGGAACGTCAGCCGCCGCTGCCGCGCTAATCAAAAAAATCGGCGGCGAGTTGATTGAAGCGATGTTCCTGATCGAACTGGAGTTCCTGCACGGCCGGGACAAGCTCACTCCAACGCCGGTCATGTCATTTCTGAAATATTGACTTCTCGGTCTGCAGGCAGGGGCGATTGGCCTCAATCGCCCGCCCTCGACGATTTTACCCACGGGGCGGGCGGTTCGCGTGAACTGCCCCACCTATTACGACTTCCATCTTAATTTCCTGGAAGGCGAGCTGATCGTGAATCATGCCAAGCAGTTCCAGTGCAGAAGCATCCGGCATGTTTGCGCACCGCACTTCGATGCGCGCGCGTTTGCCGGAGAGCTGCGGATGGGTTTCGGCAAGTTCGCCATCCAGCAGGAACGAAACGTAGGCGTTAAAACGTTCCTGCAATTCGTGCAGCTGCTCATCAGATCCGTCCCAGGAGCCGGGCTCGTTCATGACCAGCACCACTTCATTCTTTTTCGCATCATGCGCGATTACATCGATGACGCCGACGCGGTTTTCGAGGTCCTCCGGTTTATCTGGTGCAGCCATTAAAGATTGAAAGTTGAAGGTTGAATGCTGAACATCGAACGTTCAAGCGATGAAACGATCGAAAACTGCGCGTCTGGCACTATTAGGTCGAAGCGAACCTGGTGTTCCGGCTTCGCCGGCGGAAGCACGCCTGGAAACTTTTCCAAATCCGGCCCGGCGAAATTATCGAATTCATTTTGAAACGGACGATTTTACTTCGCTTTGTCCAGTCACAGGACAAGCCGACTTCGCGAGGATCGACATAGACTATGTGCCGGACCGGGTTTGCGTCGAAAGCAAGTCGCTCAAGTTTTACCTCGCTTCGTACCGGAACGAGCGCGCCTTCAACGAAGCGGTCACGAACCGCATTCTCGATGATTTCGTGAGAGCATGCGCGCCGCGTGAAGCGATTGTGACGGCGCAATTTTCTGCACGCGGCGGGATTGCGCTCACGGTAAGCGTCGAGCATCCGAACAAAGATTCGCACCGATGATGAACGACCTGTCCAGTAAGGCGAGACTCCCTCGAGCCGACGAAAGATCGACATGAAACATGCGGTCGTTCTCCTGAGCGGCGGCCTTGATTCAACCACAACTCTGGCCATCGCGCTCGCTGACAGCTACGAAGTTTACGCCCTGTCATTCGAATATGGTCAGCGCCACCAATTGGAGATCGAAGCCGCGCGGCGCGTGGCAAAAGCGCTCGGCGCCAGGGAACACAAGGTAGCGAAGATCGACCTCCGGGTTTTCGGAGGCTCAGCCCTCACCGCGGATGTCGATGTTCCAAAGTCACGCACCGAGGAAGAAATTGCCCGCGGGATTCCGGTCACTTATGTCCCGGCCCGCAACACAATCTTCCTGGCTTATGCTCTCGCCTGGGCGGAAGTGCTGGAGGCTGGCCACATTTTTCTAGGTGTTAACGCAATTGATTATAGCGGGTACCCCGACTGCCGCCCGGAGTTCATCGCGTTGTTTGAAACACTCGCCAATGTCGGCACCAAAGCCGGCGTGGAGGGACGCCGATATCAAATCCACGCGCCGCTAATCAGATTTTCCAAAGCCGAAATAATCCGCAAGGCGCTCGACCTCGATGTCGATCTTTCACTCACCCATAGCTGCTACGACCCGACCCAGGAAGGACTTGCCTGCGGGAAATGCGATTCCTGTCAGTTGCGCCTGAAAGGTTTTCGCGAGGCGGGCGTGACCGACCCAATTCAGTATGCGCCTGTCGCGCCGTAGCTTTAGCGAAGGCGGGCCGCAATGAAATCGCCCGGGATTTTTGTTCTGACTGGACGAGAGCAGCGTGCCGCGATCGCGATTGTCATCGTGCTTTTAGGCACTGCGATTGCCAAACACCAGCACGACAACCGAATCCAGCCGAATTCAACGACGTCGACATCGTCCGAGCCAAGCCCTGCGCCATCGCCAATCCACGGGGAAGACCAAACCGCCGAACCTGGAGAGTGATCAGTGCGGATTTAAACCCGGCACGTGTCCATATCCGACAAAGGTCGGACCCTGTTGTTCTTCGGATTTCTGCTCCGAAGGTGCAACCTTGAAATCGACGACGCTCACTCCGGCCCGCGGTTGATCCTTGTAAATTCGGCCGTTGCTGGCGCCGACCATTATGCGTTGACCGCTTCCCTTCTCACGCCCGAGATAAATCATTGTTTCCGTAATCGCCGGTTCGCGACGCGACGTCTGTGTGTCGCCCCAAAAAAGAAGATCGCCAGGCTGAAGGGCATTCAATTCAAAAGTGTCGTCGCTTTGGGCCAAGACGGCTTGAAAATTCCCGGCCTTGCGCACCCAGACATATTGTTCCCGCGCGTCCCGCGGAACTTCCGGAACACCGCATTTGGTGAGCACATAGTAAATGAATCCGGAGCAATCCATGCCTCCGTTCGCTGGATCGGCCGAACCGTACCGGTAATCTAGGTTTAGGCTCGTTAGGCCAATGGCAATATCAATGATCTTGCGAACTTCCGGCAGATTCTTGTCGTACTCTGTAATCTCCTCTCTGGAAATGGTCGCATTCGGGGCGGGCGTGGGTTTGACGATTGGCGTTGGGGTCGGCGTAGCGGTCGGGCTTGCTTCGGGCGTCGCCGTCGGACTTGCCTCGGGAGACGCGGAGGAGGTCGGCGTCGCATTGCTGGATTTCTTGCGTTTCTTGCTCGGAAATGGATTCAAGCCGCTAAAGAAATGTTTCACCTTCTCGCCAAGCGGTTTTTGCTCGTCGTCAGTGGCGGTCGAAGTGCCGGCAAGGGCGATAAGCCATACAATTACGACCATAAATCGCAGTTTCCTCTTCATTGTAATTGGTCGATTTGAACTCGGAACGGCAGGCGCATAACTCTCAATGGATGCAACTCTCCTGCCGTTTTTGAAGAATAATCACCGCAGTCCTGGAACGTGCCCATATCCGACGAAATTAGGCGTAAGCCGGCCCTCATTGGTATGCGCCGGCTGTGGAATCTTGAAATCGAAGACGCTTACCCCGAAACGCGATTCGCCGCGGTAGGTGCGCCCATCGCTCGCGCCCACCATGATGCGGTTATGAGTGCCTTTCTCGCGTCCGAGATAGATCATGGCGTGAGTAATCGGTGGATCACGCTCGATCTGGTAGGTCCCGGTCCAGAAGAGCACGTCACCCGGCTGGAGATGTTCAAGTTCAAAACTGTCTTCCTTGCGGCTGATCACTGCCTCGAACTGGTACGCCCGGCGCAACCAATTGTATTGCTCGCTCGAATCCCGAGGCACATCAGCAACGCCGGTATTTGTCAGCACGTAGTAAACAAAACCGGAACAATCCATGCCGCCGCTCTCCGGATCAGCCGAGCCGTATTTATATTCGAGTCCGCGGCCCGCCAGCTCGAGGGCAAGATCGACAACTTTTTTCACCTCGGCCGGATATTTTTCGTAGCCGAGGATTTGCTCAACGCTGATCGAAATCGGCGCGCCTTTCTTCTTTGGCGTTGGCGTCGGACTTTCATCGGGGCCCGGAGTGGGCGTCTGGCGTGACGAAGCTGGCGGCGTTTCCGTTGGTGTTTCTGTCTCCGTTGCAGACTGCGTCGGCGAACCTTTGTGCCGTTTCTTTGCCGATGGAGTTTCTGACTCTTCCGGTGTCGGGCTCGGCAATTTTCTCTTTCGATGTTTTGTTGAGATGGAGGGACTTGGTTCCGGAGTTTCCGATGCCTTCGATCGAGGCGAGGTTTTTGCCTTTGGCTTCGCCGATAGAGCCGTTTCCTCCTCCGGTGTTGCAGTGGGCGATGCTTTCTTAGAATGCTTTGGCGACGCGGACGGACTTGGTTCGGGGGCTTCCGATTTCTTCGGGCGAGGAGAAAGCTTGGTCTTGGGCTTGCCCGACGGACTTGGCGACGGCGTTGAATCTTTCTTCTTTGTCGGCGTCTTTTTGCGTTTGTGTGGCGCAGGCGTCGGGGTCGGAGCGAAGACTTTCTTGATCTTGTCGCCTAACGATTCTTCCGCCGACTCGGCCGCGAGAGCAAAGGTGCAGACCACACCAAGCGTGTAGAACAGTCGCTGGCTGGAATTCACGGTCGGGATTTAGGCCGCCAGTTCCTGCAGAAGCGCCTGGTTCATTCGAATACCGCCCTCGAAATTTTCGAGCGGGAAATTCTCGTTGGGCGAATGGGCTCGACAATCTGGTAACGCTAATCCACAGAGCAATGTTTCCACGCCAAGGATGGTGCGAAAATCGGCGACGATCGGGATGCTGCCGCCTTCGCGGATAAGTGCGACGTCGTGATTGAATGCTTTGCGCAACGCCCGCTGCGCCGCCTCACCAAATTTGGAATGTGGATCGGTCAAATACCACGGGCCATTATGGCCGCCGGTCATTTCCAACGTCACTCCTGGAGGCAGATTTTTCTGCAAATGTTGTTTCGCAAGGTCGACAATCACTTCAGCTTTTTGATTGGGCACGAGTCGAAACGTTAACTTTGCCATGGCATGGCTCGCGATGACCGTTTTGGTCCCCTGCCCCTGATATCCGCCGCCAATTCCGTTTAGCTCCGCAGTCGGACGGGCCCAAAGTCGCTCGAAAGTGCTGAAGCCTTTTTCGCCAAAGAGCGCGGGCGCGCCGGTTTCTTTGAGCACCAGCTTATCGGCGTCGATTGGCAATTTCTTCCAGGCATCGCGTTCCCATTCCTCCAGCTTCGCGACATCATCATAAAATCCGGGAATAGCCACGCGCCCATCCCGGTCGTGCAACGTCGCCAGCAGTTGCACGAGTGCGGTGACCGGATTGGCTACCGCGCCGCCGTAGATTCCAGAATGTAGATCCATTTTCGCAGCGGCGACCTTTAGTTCGAGCGCAGCTACCCCGCGCAGCCCATAACTCAGCGTCGGCATCCCCGGCGCGATCATTCCGGTATCAGAAACAAGAACCACGTCGCACTTCAATGCCTCGCGATTTTCCTTCAGAAAATTCCCGAGATGCCGGCTGCCGATCTCCTCTTCGCCTTCGATAACAAAATCAATATTTACCGGCAGCTCGCCGCTTTTCTCGATCATTTCTTGAATCCCGAGAATGTGCGCCAGGATCTGGCCTTTGTTATCTGTAGCGCCTCGAGCAAAAACGTAACCGTCTTTCAAGACCGGTTCGAACGGGGGCGAATCCCAAAGCTCCAGCGGATCCGCCGGTTGCACATCGTAATGGCCGTAAATCAAAATTGTGCGCCGACCCGGCCTGTGCTTGTTGCGTGCCCAGACAACGGGATGCCCGGCTGTCGGAACGACCTTGGATTCGAGGCCTATCCCACTGAGCTTTTGTGACACCCATTGTGCGCAATCGCGCACATTTTCCGCAAACCGATCGTCGGTCGAGACGCTCGGGAATCTCAGAAATGAATAGTAATCCTCCAAGTAACTTTCACGCATAAAGTCAACCATAACCCCGACTTGGGGAACACGTCCACCGATCAACGCGTCTTTTGAATCGGTTAGACTGCTGTCGACGACTAAACGAGCGGACGAAACATGATGTAAACGTCGACGTATCCTTGCTCCGGATGCCGAAATGCGCCGGGTAAAGTGCCGACGATCGTCATACCAATAGCTTGCCACAGTTTCACTGCGGCTTCGTTCGCTGAAACGACGAAATTGAATTGCATCGCTCGAAAACCGAGGCGACGTGCTTCGCTCAGGCAATGCTTGGCCATGGCGTGGCCAATTCCTTCACCGCGTACACTTTTCGCTACCATGAATGCTGCATTCGCAACATGTCCCGCCGGGCCCGACCAATTAGGCCGCAACAGATACGCCCCACGAATTCGTCCCTTTTGTGCCGCAACGTAAGTGTGAGTGTCATCCCGAAACCAGTAAGCCAGAGCGTCGTCCCGCGACATTTGGGGATCGAACGGATACGTGTCTCCGTCCGCGACAACTTCGTGAAAGATTTTCCAGACTGCATCGTGATCCGCCAATACTGCCAGGCGAATTTCGAGCTGAGCGTTTTTCAACGGCTTTGAAACGTCAATGGAACAATAACGTTGCCTTCGCGACCGGGCTCGCATCTCCATTGCTCGAGCCCTTTGATCGCGGCTGCGTCGAGCACCGGCAAGCCGGTGGAATTGAGGACTTGCACGTTTTTTACGGTGCCGTTCGCAGCGAAATTGACCCGATAACGCCCCGACCGGGCGATGCCATCGTGAAACTGCGCTTCGGCCGGGTAAATCGGCTTCGGCGCCGAAACAATGCGTGGCTTTGGCGTAGGCGAAGGGCGTTCCGCCGGCCACCGTGCCGTCGCATTGGATTGAATTCCCGCCATGATCGATTTCACAGTGCTTGCCGACCGCACAATGCTGGGAGATTCGGCCTTGTCGTTACGCTCCGTCACCAGACCGATTACCTCTCCGTTTTCATCGACTACCGGCGCTCCAAGTGAGATTTCCGGCACTGATGCCGCCAGGTCGAATTTGTCTTCGTCGGATTCGTTACGAGAGATTGCTCCCTCAACTGGCGCACCCTCCTTGCCGGCAAGCGCGCTTCCAATCACCGCGACTCGTGTGTCAGGAACAATCATATCCTTGTTGCTCAAAACCAGCGCCGGAACGGTTTTCACCTCGGCGTTAAGAACGGCGAGACCGAGTTTGGCGGAGCCGGCTACGACGCCGCCGATGTTATAAAGCCCGCCATCCGCCGTTTTTGCGACCGCATTCACCGCACCATCGACCGTGCGCCAGGGAGTGACAATTCTGCCGTTATCGGAAACGAAAAAGCCCGTTCCCGAGCGCAACAGCTTGCCTGTTTGATCGAAAACGGTGACCAGAACAACTGCCGGCGCAACGGATTCCGCCAGCTTTTCCAGCTTTGTTTTCCCGGGTGTGGGAGTCGGAGTGGCAGTCGGCGTCGCAGGAGCGGAAGTGGGGGTGGGCGTCGCTGGTGTCTCCTCAGCTTTCGGTCCGGCAAGTATTTCCTGATGGGTTGTTGGTTTGCATCCTGCCGGCCCGACTACGGTAAGGCAAAGCGCGCATCCAATCATGTAGCGAAAATAGTTCATTTGTTTCGTGTCACTTAGTCTCAGGCATTCAGAGGGCCTGAATCAAGCCGGCAAAATCATGGTCCCTTTTGGCCCCAGCATGGATTTATCGATTCGATTCTTCTGACCGACTGGCAAGACAAAGCATGCCTATGGCGCAAAGAATAGCCAGATCGACCGCTATGTGCGCGGGAAAACTCCAGTGCTGGCTGGCGTGGCCGAAACAGCCACAAGTGATGTCGAGGCCGCGAACCTTTGCCGCGACCGTAGCGATGATGAATACTGAAATGAGCGCGAGCAAAATCGACAACGCCCCGTGATAGAGCAGCCGAAAAACCAGCGCCAGGCCGCAGAAGATTTCCAGCCACGGTAAATAAAAGGCAAAGCCCACACAAACCGCCCAGGGTAGACGCGTTTTGTAATTGTCGATGGCGCCGGCGAATTGAGCCGGATCGAGCATCTTAATCACCCCGGCATAAATGAATACCGCGCCGACGATGAAATCGAGAAGGCGCAAAAAACTTTTCATCTGCCCTTGAGCCATCCTTCCCAACCGCCTTCGAGCACGAAAACGCAATTTTGTCCGGCGCTGTCTTTCAATTGCACTTTTTCGCGCAGTTTTTTCGCGACTTCGCGACTAGCGTTGCAACCGATGCTGCTGCAATAAACAATTATTTTCTTCTCCGGCGTCCAAGCTGAGAGAAGCTGTGGCAACAGTGCGTCCCATCGATCTTCGTTTAACAAGATCGCGCCCGGAACGTGATCGCGCGTAAATTCCTCTTCCGGTCGCGCATCCACCCAGATTGCGACGTCACCCCAGGACCGCGCTTGATCCACCTTTACCATTTCCGAAGCCGGGATGGAGGAGCGCCACGAGATTTTGTCCTTAAAATAAATCGCCTGTCCAAGCGCCGGAAGGACGGTCAACGCGACCATGATTGCGGCTTGGCGGAGCCAGATTGCTCTCACAAATTGCGGCCTGTTACGGGCTCGGTGATGAGTTGGCCGCCGGTTCGTCGAACGGATTTTTCAAGAGCTCCTCCGACCCCTGAGTTGAAGGGTTGGAGGGATTGGAAATAAGATCTGTCGCCGCGCCGGAACCCATCACCCGTAAGTTGGCGACATATTTTCGCGTCGAATCCTCAGGCTGTATGGTGATCGTCCCCGATATCGCCCGTGAAGTGTCCTCCGGCAGCACTTCGACTTTAAATTCGTCTTTGCTAATCTTCTCGATCTTGGTCTGAAAATCCCAGCTCGACGAGTTAGCTTTGATTCCTCGGACCGGAAACTCCCATTCCTTCAATACTCTCACCGTGATTGTCTTGGGCTTCGCTGCTTCGCCGCCCTGCCAAAAAAGAAACGTGGGCTGGACGTCAAAAGGCTGGGGAATAAACGCCTTGATTGTGAGCACCGTTGTCGGGTTCATCGGATCGTCCGTTTCGACCGTGACCGTTTTCTCCTGCGCGCCGGTGCGGTCGCCGATGTTGAGTCGCGCGGTAATTTCGCCCTTCTCTCCCACCGGCACCGAGTCCTGCTGGGTTTGAACTGTGGTGCACCCGCAGGCCGGCTTTACCTCCTTAAATCGGACCGGCGACGATCCGACATTTTGATACTTAAAATGCGCGACAGCCATTTGATCGTTCGGCCCGGTGCGCACTTCGATCGTCGTTTTGTCCCACTTCAAATCCGCCCGCGCGGTCGCAGATAGAATGCTTACCGTAATGACCGTTGTGGTAAGAAGCAGAGCTTTCATTTCCTGGTAGATATTGAAACGCTATCGTGTCGCCGCGCTAGGCGCTGGAGTTGCCGCTGGCTTGGCCGTTGGATCGGGAGTCGGGCCCATCACCCGCACATTCGCATAGAACGACTTATTCGAATCCTCGGGTTGGATCGTGAGCGCACCGGAAACCATCTTTGACGTATCCTGCGGTGTTACAATGATTTTGAATTCACCGGTGCCGCCCTTTTCGACCTTGGTTTGAAATAATGTGCTCGATGACGTGACCTTGATTCCTTTGACCGCAAAATCCTTACCGGCTTTCACCGTGATCGTTTTTGGCTTCGCCTCTTCCCCGCTTTGCCAAAAAACAAAGGTAGGGGCAATCTCGAGGCTCTGCGGGATTACAGCCTTTAGCGTGAGCGTGGTGGTTGAGTGTGCCGGATCGGGATCGTCCGTCTGGACAGTCACGGTTTTCGTCTGAACGCCGGTGCGGTCGCCAATGTTAAAAGTGGCTGTGATCTCACCTTTCCCCTTGGGTGGCACTACGTCCTTCTGCGTCTGGGCCGTCGTACAACCACAGGAAGCGTGCACTGACTTAAAACGAATCGGCTGAGTGCCGGTGTTTTCATATTTGAAATGCGCGATCGCTTGTTTATCGCTAACTGCGGGATGCAGCTCTATGGCGATCTGTTCCCATTTCAATTCGGCGCGGGCGCCGGCGGAGAGCAAGATGGACAATGTGGCGGTGAGGATAAGAAGAAGGTTTTTCATTTTTTGAAGTAGAGGTGCTTAATATAATCAACCACGGCGTCTCGCCAAGCACGCGGTGAGGCCCCCCTCAGAGCGGCGTATTTTGCCGTAGAAAGGACGGAATAGGCGGGCCGCCGCGCAACGAAGTTTTTCATTTCGCTCAGCTTAAGCGGGGCAACTTTCCGCGCTTTTAGCGGCACACCGCATTCATGGCAGCAATCGAGCGCCCACTGCGCGTATTCCTGCCAGCTGCATTCGCCGGCGTTTGCAAAATGCAGAATGTTGTCACCACTCCCAGCTGTAAAAAAATGCGGCAGCATCTCGGCGATGTCGCGGGTGTAGGTAGGCGTCGCGAATTTATCCGCAATAGCATCGACATTTTCGCTTTCAAGGGCCCGATTGATGATCGCATCGACAAAACTCGGCCGGTCCGGCCCGAAGACCCAGGAAACCCGCACCACCAGGTGTCGGTCCCCGGCGGCGAAGACATTCCTTTCCCCTTCCCGTTTCGATTCTCCGTAAACGCTGATCGGACGCGCTTCGTCTTCCTCCTCATACGGCTCACTCTTTTCGCCATCGAAGACGTAGTCGGTGCTGAAGTGGATCAGTTTCGCGTTGCGGCGGCCGCAGATTTCCGCAAGCACGCGAGGCGCCTCGGCATTGATCCCGAATGCTTCCTCCCGATGCGTCTCGCAGTAATCGACATTGGTCAAGGCAGCCGCGTTGATAAGAACGTCAAACTCAAGCGGCCCGATAAGATCGACAATTTGTTTTCCATTGGCGAGATCGAGTTGGGCGCGGTTAAAACCAATTACGCCAAATTTTGCCCGATACTCGCGCAGTAGCGCTGCGCCGAGTCGGCCGCCTGCGCCGATGATGACGATCTTCATTTAAACAATGTCAATTCCCGTATCTTCCCGCGTCCTCAAGCAGTGGCTGCCACCACGCTTGATTGTCGATGTACCATTGAATGGTTTCTTCGAGCCCCTTCTTGAAGTCTTTTCTCGGTTGCCATTTCAGCTCGCGCTGAGCAAAAGAAGAATCGATCGCGTACCGGCGATCGTGTCCGAGGCGGTCGGGAACGAAGGAAATGAGCGTCTCGGGTTTACCGACCTGCTTCAGGATCATTTTCACGAGATCGATGTTCACCATTTCACTGTTCCCGCCAAAGTTATAGGTGGCCCCCGGCTTTCCTTCGAAAAGCACCGCCACGATTCCCGCGCAGTGATCTTCCACGTGGATCCAATCGCGCACGTTCATCCCGTCGCCATAGACAGGCAGCGGCTCGTCACGCAATGCTTTGATGATCATGAGCGGGATCAGTTTTTCGGGAAATTGATACGGCCCGTAATTATTAGAGCAGCGGGTGACGATTACCTCCTGCCCGTAAGTTTTGTGATAACCGAGCGCCAGAAGATCCGCGCCTGCCTTGCTCGCCGAATACGGAGAACTCGGATCGATCGGGCTTTGTTCGGTAAATTTTCCCGATTTCCCCAGCGATCCGTAAACTTCATCCGTGGAAATTTGGACGAAACGCTGAACCCCATGCCGGCGAGCGCAATCGAGCAGAACGCTGGTGCCGACGACGTTGGTATGGATGAAATTAAGCGGTGAATTAATGCTGCGATCGACATGCGACTCGGCCGCGAAGTTAATCACCGCAAAAAACTGATGCTCGGTCATGAGCGCGTCCATCTGGTCGGCATTCGCAATATCGGCTTTGAAAAATTCGTAACGCTCGCCATTTTCCTCGACCACGCCATCGAGATTGGACAGATTGCCCGCGTAAGTCAGCACATCCACGTTGGTCACGAAGGCCGGTTTATAATGTTGCAGAACGTAACGAACGAAATTGCTCCCGATGAATCCACAGCCACCGGTAACGAGAATGCGCATCGATGCGCGTACTAGCAGCGGCGAGGGCACCGCGCTAGCAGATTTTCCAATGCTGCGCGATCAGCTCGGCGCATTGCGGGCGCGTTTGGCCGAGATTGGCTGGGTTCCTTGGCTGATTCTGGGGCTCGCGCTGTTTTTGCGCTTTTTCCTGCTCGAAATTAAACCGCCGCACTTCGACGAAGGCATCAACGGCTGGTTTGTCGATGCCCACATCGTGAAGGACGGTTTTTACAAATACGACCCGACAAATTACCACGGGCCGCTTCATTTCTACGTCCTCTTCCTGTCCGAAACATTGTTCGGCCGACATCTTTGGGCATTGCGACTGCCGGTCGTGCTGATCAGCATTGCCAGCGTTTGGCTCTGCTTGAAATTTGAGCCGCTTGTCGGGCGAACGGTGAGCCGGATCGCCGCACTGGCCATGGCGATTTCGCCCGGTTTCGTTTTCTACGGGCGCTACTCGATCCATGAAGCCTGGCTTGTCTTCTTCTCGATGATGTTCGTTCTCGGTCTGCTCGGCCTTTGGAAATTTGGAACGACGAAGTTTCTTTGGTGCACCGGCATGGGCGTGGCCGGCATGATCCTGACCAAGGAAACTTACATCATTCATCTGGGCTGCGCGGCACTCGCAGTCCCGGTCTTGATGGTTTCCAACGCACTCAATCCTCTCCCCGACTTCAAGCGGGTCAGGCAAACATGGACCTATGTGGATCTTGTGTTCGTGATAGCCGTCGCCGTTGCCGCGATCGTTTTCTTTTACTCCGGAACATTCTTCCACTGGGCCGGCGTAAAGGATCTCTATCGGGCGTACACGGCCTGGTTCGCTACGGGCCAGGAAGGGCATGGTCACGAAAAACCGTGGCACTACTGGGTAGTTAAATTGATGGTGCGCTACGAGTGGCCCGCTCTCGTTGGTCTCGCCCTCTGTGTTTTCTGCCAGCGACTCAAGGATGTGAGCCTGCGTTACCTCGCGATTTATGGAGTCGGTGCTCTTGCCGCTTACAGTATTATTCATTACAAAACACCGTGGTGCATCATCAGCATCATTTGGCCCTTCCTGTTTATCTTCGGCGCCACGTCTCTGGTGGTGCCTCTGACCGATCGACGGCCCGTCTACTTCGCATCGGCGCTCTTACTGATTCATTCCCTGGCAATGACCGTTTGGCTTAATTATTTTCGATGCACGACCGACACCGAGCCGTACGTTTACGTCCAGACCTACAACGACATTCGCAAATTCACCGTTCCCCTGCTCAAAATGGCCCGCAGTAACCCTGCAGCTTATCACTTGAGCGGCTCCATCATTCGCGGCAGCTCTTATCCTCTCCCGTGGATCCTCGGCGATTTTTCTCGCGTCGGTTATTATGAAAAAGGCAATTTGCCCGGGAAAGTCGACACAGATTTTCTCCTTGTAGAGGAGAGCCGGATCCCGGAAGTCGAAGCAAAGTTGCGCGATTCTTATTACACCGACACCCTCAAAATTCGCGCCTACCAGGACCCGTCCAAAGCCTACTTCCGGGCCAGTGTGTTCAAGAATCTTTTTCCGAATCGCGCGCCTGATTTCAAAGGAAAAATTCCGGCTAACGAATCGCGCGCCAAATGAAGTGGCTCTCGGCCGGGCTCGCCTTCGTCAATTTTTCGACAGTCCTCGGCCTGATCCTTGGGATGGCTGGCGGCGGACTGAGCACGACCGGTGCGGTAATTTCTCTCGCCTTCGGCGGCCTGATCGCAGCCGTTGCCTACCTCCAAATGCAAGATGGCGAAGCAAACGCGCCGGGGGCAGCAACAAGCGAAGACGAGGCGTCTGCCCCTCAACAGACAGAACCATCGGCTCGCCTCTCCAGGCGCGCGCAACGGCGATTGCAGAAAACCTCACCGGATTCAATTTCGACAGACCGTTGGCGTTACCGCGACATCTGGGGTTGGCTGCTCGGAGGCTGTTTCCTGATCTTCGCGGTGCGGTCGTTTTGCTGGCTCATTTACATCGATGGCGACCAGCTTCGCATTCAATCCCCCTACAATCTGGGCGATCTCGCCTTGCACATCACCTACATCAAGAATTTCGCGAATGGCGTCGCTCTCTGGCCCGATAACCCGATCTACGTCTTGAGCAAACTTCGTTACCCCGCCGGCATCGACTTGTTCAACGCGCTGCTTTGCCTGGTGCATGTCGATGTTATTCGAGGTTTGATCTGGGTCGGCTTATTCGCTTCGGCTGCGACCTTCTATGCTTTTTGGCGCTGGGGCGGCGCGTTTGGCATTGGTGCGTTTCTGTTCAACGGCGGCCTGGTTGGTTTTCAGTATTTCCACGATTTTAAATTCATCGATTATCAGGGAGCCCCGGCGATTGCCTGGAAAAGTATTCCGCTAACGATGTTCGTGACCCAGCGCGGCTTGCTCTACGCCGTTCCAGCAGGCTTGTTGTTACTCTGGCATTGGCGCGAAAAATTCTTCAACAATGCT
>JBDTZF010000068.1:0-14054 GCA_040005265.1 Verrucomicrobiota bacterium | reverse complement strand
GATATTGCTTGAGCGCGCCGATGAGCGCGTCGATCGAGCCGACATCGAGATGGGTGGTCGGCTCGTCCATGAGCAGAAGGTTTGGTGGATCAAGCAGCAGTTTAACGAGGGCCAGCCGCGATTTTTCGCCCCCGCTCAGGACCCGCACAGTTTTGAAAACGTCGTCACCGCGAAACAGAAACGAACCGAGCACGGTGCGCGCGGTTTGTTCGGACACCGGATTGATCATATCCCGCGCGGTGTCGAGCACGGTGTGACGCGGATTGAGCACGTCGATCCTGTTTTGGGAAAAATATCCCGACCGAACATTATGGCCGAGCTCGCGCACGCCTTTCTGCACCGGCAACACGCCGGCGAGCAGTTTTAGAAGAGTCGATTTTCCCGCCCCGTTCGGCCCAACGAGCACCATGCGCTGGCCGCGCTCGGCTCGGAAATTCATTCCGCTATAAACCACGAGGTTGCCATACGCATGATCGACATCTTTCAACGTAATCACGCGAAGCCCGCTTCGCACCGGTTGCGGAAAATGAAACTTGATGGTCTTTCCGCGCGCCGTCGGAGCCGCGATTTTTTCCATGCGATCGATCTGCTTCAACTTGCTCTGGGCCTGCGACGCTTTGCTGGCCTTGGCGCGGAATCGATCGGCAAACAGCTGCAACGATGCGATTTCTTTCTGCTGGTTCTTGTAAGCGGAGAGGTGTTGCTCTTCGCGCGCAGCCTTTTGCTCGACGTAACTGTCCCAGTTTCCTTTGTAGCGGAGGAGTTTCGAATGCGCGATCTCGACGATGCTGCCGACCAGTTGGTTCAAGAACTCGCGATCGTGCGAGATCATGACAATCGCGCCCGGATAATTTTTGAGATATTCCTGGAACCATTGCAGCGATTCGAGATCGAGGTGGTTCGTCGGTTCGTCGAGCAGCAGAAGATCGGGCTGCATCACCAGCAAGCGGGCCAGATAAGCGCGCATAATCCAACCGCCGCTCAAGGCGTTGGCCTTGCGATTGAAATCAGTTTCGCGAAACGCCAGACCGGCCAAGATCCGTTTTGCTTTCGGCTCGAGCTCCCACCCGCCGTGCTCGTCAAAGACATGCATGGCATTGTGATAGGCAATGTCGTCCGATCCGTTTCCGGTTTCGTGACTCTTAATGACGTCTTGCGCGCGAACGAGCTCGGGAGAAACGGCCATGGCCATCTCGAGCACGGTTTCGTCGCCGGCCGCGGCGGTTTCCTGCGGAAGATATCCGACGGTCGCGCTCTTCTCCATTGCGACGGACCCGCTATCCGGAGAAGCGTCGCCGAGGAGAAGGGAAAACAGGGTCGATTTGCCTGCTCCATTGGGCCCGACCAATCCGATCCGGTCGCCCCGGTTCACCTGGAGCGAGACATCTTCAAACAGCTTTCGGCCGCTAAAAGATTTACTGAGTTGAGAAACGGTAAGCATGACAGGACTAACGAGATCTAAAAACTAGAACGCAGAGACTGCATCGCGAGAACCGGGGGTTGACAGATTCCGCGAAGGCTTCTGTCGCCCCGAATGCGGTCGGATTCAAGCGAATTTACCAATGACCAGTGACCAGCAAAAGCGCGATTCAGCTTAGAAATTCGGCCAGGGGCTCGAGCGGCTCGACGTGCGCGCAAAAAATCTTGAAGGCTGACAGGATTGGCACCGCCAGGATCACACCGAAAATGCCCCATATCCATCCCCAAAAAATGATAGAGAGCAGGATCATGACTGGATTGAGCGTAAGCGAGCGTCCCATGACCAGTGGGGAGACAAAATTTCCTTCCAGCACCGAGAATACCAGATAGGCGGCGGGAAAAAGTAGCGCATAGCCAAAGCTGTCGAAGCTCAGAATGGCGCCCAGTGTGACGCAAATAATTCCAGTCAGCGCACCGAGGTAAGGAACGAAATTGAGGAGCGCAACCATTACCCCCCACATGATCGGATTGGGTAGGCCGAGGAGCCCGACCGTAGTGCCCACGGCGATGCCCAGGCAAATATTGATCAGCGTTTGGGTGAACAAGTAGCGGGAGACCTGGCCTTCGATTTCAGTGGCGATCGAAACGGCGCGCTTCTTATCGGCAAGGGTGGGCAATAGCCGGATGAGCTTGTTCAAAAACACACCATCGCTGGCGAGAAGGAAATAAAGCAGGATAAAGAGCAGCACCGCACTGGTGACCAATTCCGGCGTGCGCACAAAAAGCATCGAGGCGATCGGATGCGTTTTTACTTCGACGACTGGCTTTACCGGGGCACCGCCGGGTGTGGCGAGCTTCTCGATTTCACCACTGGCTCTCGCCATTTGCTCCATCGGTTTCTTCAGCGGGTACAATTTACGTTGCAGTTCGCCCAAGCTGTATGGCGCCTTTTCCAGCCAACCCGCGGCGGGTGCCGACAAGAACGAAACGCCGTAACCGATCAGGGCAAATAAACCAAGCAAGAGAAATGCGGACGAAAGAGCTAGCGGGATCCGAAGACGCGCTAACGCGCGAACAATCGGACGAAGCAGATAACTCAAGAGCAAGGCGAGGACGAGCGGCAACAGAACCGCGCGCATGAAATACATCGTGTAAAAAATGGCGAGAATGAAGAGACCGGTCAGCGCCACCGACCGGACATCGAATTTTTTGTGCAGCAGATCACTCAAGCGGGCCCGGGCCGAAGCACTTTCGCGCTCGTGTCGTTCTTCCGATCCAATTGTTTCCGACACTTCGGCGCGCATCTCAACGTTGAATCGGACAACAAGGTGCCTTCACGCTTATCATTCTCTGGAGACGGCGAGACGGCGCGACGCCGCTTTTGCCGGAAGAAATCAAAAGCGCGTTTAAAGACTGAGATTCAGCAATTGCCCGCCCCGTTTTATATTTTGCTTGCCGATCTTGAAGTAAGCTGTTCAATTGAACATATGCACTACCTCCGGCGACTCGTCTCTCTCTTTACCCACCAGAAAACCTTCGCCCGCCAGCTCTTGCTCCCGCTTACCTGGTCGGGAAAGAGCGGCCGGAAGGGTTGACCCTGGCCTGCGCCGGCTACCGGGCCGTCGATTGCGTGACGGAGGCTGATGGTTCCCCTGAGGACTGATCGGCTTTTCGAAAGTGAAGTTGGCCGACGCGGCGGCCATCGGTCTGCGACACCGTGACCAGATAGTTGTCGATCTCAACGTGCTCGCCTTGTTTCGGAAGATGACCGAGCAAATGCGTGACGTAACCCCCGATCGTGCTTACGTCAGCGCTCTCCAGTTCGAGTCCGGTGGCATCGTTCAACTCGTAAAGGCCGAGCGAGCCAGCCACGGCAAATTCGTTGTCGTTGATCTGGCGAAATTCCTCCTTGTCCGTGTCGAACTCGTCCTGGATATCGCCCACTAATTCCTCGAGAACGTTCTCCAGTGTCACCATCCCGACGGTCCCGCCGAATTCATCCACCACCATGGCAAGGTGGGCGTGTTTGCTCAGGAACAACTTGAGCAGTTTTTCCAGTGACATCATTTCCGGCAGCGGAATCATGTCCCGTTTGATCTTCAACAGGTCCGGTTGCGGATCGCGCATCATGGGCAGCAAATCTTTGATGTGAACGACGCCGACGGTGTTATCCAGATTTTCGCGGCAGAGCGGGAAACGGGTATGGCGAGATTCAATCGCCTTCTTCATGTTGGCCTCGAAGCCATCTCCGAGATCCAAATAAACGATCTCCCCGCGCGGAGTCATAATATCGCGCACGACGCGGTCCCGCAGGTCGAGCACGTTGACCACAAGCTCGCGGCCTAGAGGCGAGACATCTTCGGATTTTTCGCTTTGCTCCAGGATCAAACGCAACTCCTCCTCGCTATGAGCCAGGTCGGTGGCGGAGACCGATGGAAGGCGCAGCAATGTTCGCAGGAGAAAATTCGACGACTTTTGGAGCAGCCAGATGGCGGGCTTGAACACGATGTAAAAAACGTTGAGCGCCCGGGCCAGGCGCAACGCGGTGGGCAACGGGGCTCCGATCGCGATGTATTTCGGCGCAAGTTCGCCGAAGACAATGTGCAGGAAAGTAATGCCCACGAAGGCCAGTCCAAGGGAAATGGACGTAACAAAAGCGTGCGAGTAAATATGCACGTAGGCAAAAGCGGGCTGCAAGATGGACACCATCGCCTGTTCGCCGATCCAACCCAGCGCCAGGCTGGAAAGCGTCACCCCCAACTGCGTCGCCGAAAGATAGGCATCGAGATGCGAACGCACGTGCTTGACGAGGCTCGCGCGGAGGTTCCCCTCGTCGACCAGTGGATCGAGCTGACTGACCCGCACTTTAATAATGGCAAATTCGGAAGCGACAAAGAATGCGTTCAGTCCAACGAGCGAAGTGATGGCGACTAACTTGCCGATCAGCACCAATGGTGGATCCCAATGTTGAGCAATGGCCTCGGCCATGGGCGCGGCCGCCAAAAAGAATGATAAGGGAAAGTTCATTGCCCGGATGCAAGCCTGCATCCGAAACCCAACGTGCCGAAAATTCTACCAGCTCGACTTGGTAACGCCAGGGATGAGCCCTTGCGATGCCAATTCACGGAAGGTGAGACGCGACACCTTGAAGCGGCGAATAAAAGCGCGCCGACGTCCGCTGACCTCGCACCGGTTCACGACGCGGGTCGGGCTGGCATTCCGCGGCAATTGGGCAAGCCCTGCGTAATCTTTCTTCGCCTTCAACTCGGCGCGGACAGCGGCGTACTTCTTCACCGTCGCGCGTTTTCCGTCGTTGCGATTAATCCAGGAGGTTTTGGCCATAAAGGAACGCCGAATCTAACGGCAAAATACCGCTTTGCAACTCCCTACTCTATCCCCCTACCGGGGTCGACGCCGCCGGCTACAGGGGAAATCGGGCCCAGAATTGAGACTTCTCGCCGGGCTAAATTGACGCTACCCTTCGAAGAATGATGTCGCAGCTCTTCGCTTCCATGTCATTTCGTCCCGGCTCGTTCCGTCGTTTAGGTGTCCAAATATGACGATCGAGACTCTACGACAGGTGCCATTGTTTGAGTCGCTCGACACGGAAGCGGCCAACAAGTTGTGCGAATTTCTAGTCACCCGGCAGTGCGAGCCGTTCAAGGTTTTGTTCCGGGCCGGAGACGCCGGCGATTCCATGTACTTGATCGAAGGCGGCAGGGTCCGCATTAGCGTGCAGGCCCGGGACGGGCATGAGCTGACGCTGGCCGAGCTGGGTCGCGGCGAATTTTTCGGCGAGATGGCCCTGCTCGATGGTCAGCCGCGGTCGGCCAATGCGACCACTCTGGAGGAATCGACGTTGGCTGTTCTATCGCGCGAGCATCTGCTTTTGTTTGTGGAACGGAATCCGAGATTTGCTCTGGAAATGCTCACCGCGATCGCCAATCGGCTGCGGCGCACGGATGAGCTCTTGCGCCACCGCGCCACGCGTAACGTCAATGAAGAGGAGGCCGCGGGTTTCACGCTGGCCGACCGAGCGGCGGACATGATTGCGGAATTCGGCGGCAGCTGGAAATTTATCCTTACCGCCATCGTCTTCTTTAATGTCTGGATTTTGATCAACAGCTGGGTACTCGCGAAAGGATTCGATGTTTATCCCTACCTCCTTCTAAGCACCGCACTCAATATGGTCGCCGCTCTCCAAGCCCCAATCATTTTGATGTCGCAGAACCGGCAGACCCATAAAGACCGGCTTCGGGCCGAGATCGATTATCAGGTCAATTTGAAGAACGAGCTCGCCTTGAACGAAATCCTCCAGCGTCTGCGCGCACTGGAAGAGGATTATCTGCGTTTGGCATCGAAGAGAAACGGGCAGGATTCGTAGTTTCATAAACACCGGCCAAAAGGCGCGGTCTTAATAAGAGTATTCAGGGCAGCAACTCTTACTGCCGGGCCAGACGGCGGAACATAAAAGCGCCGAGCACGAGAAAGAGCACATTGGGAAACCAGACGAGCAGTTCGGGGTGCATTTTCGGATTTCCGCGCAAGGTGTCGCCGATGATGACAAAAAGAAAATAAGTGATCGCAACGATCAAACCCATGGCGAATCCGACCGAAGTTTCGCGACGATGCGCCGTCACCCCTAAGGGAACGCCGATCACGGCAAAGGCCAAACAGGCGAACGGAAACGAGAAGCGTTTATTGATCTCGGTGCGGCTGTTGCTGCGCTCCTTTTTGCTTTCGCTTTTCAACTGATCGATCAGCTGCGCAATTGATAAACCGGAACGGCTCGGCCGTTTTTTCTCCCGTTCATAAAGTTCTTCCAGGCTGATCGGCAACGTTCCCTCAGTCATGCTGATTCCATCGCGAATTTTCCGCAAATCCAACGGGGCCTTCTCATCGCGCTGCTGGTACCGGGCGTGGTACAGATGCATAAGAATTCGCTTGTTCTCGATGTCCGCCTCGAGCCTGCCATTTCGCGCGAAGGTCACTTTTACCGGCAACGAATCCTCGTTCAGCTCAAACACGATGACGTTCTCGAGCTCGTTACCGTCTTTTTTACCAACATAAATTTTGCGCCCCGGGAACTGGTCGATGACCTGGTCGCTGCCGAATAAAGCCATTGGATTGCGTGTGGCCAGGTCGTAAATCATACTCCGCAATTTCTCCTGCGCTGCGGGCGCGGCTTGAACATTGAGCCAGAGACAGATCACGGTGCAAGCCACCGCGATTACGGCCAATGGAACACAAATACGCGTGATGCTTACTCCATTTGAACGCAGCGCAATTAATTCGTTGTCCGCGGAGAGACGTCCGAAAACGAGCAGGATCGCCGTCAGCAATCCCCACGGGATTGTGAAGATGAGCGAGAACGGCAGGATGTAGGCGATGAAAGTGACGAGATATTCAACCGGCACATCATGATTAACCAGCAACGGAAACAGCTTTCGAAAAATACTGCCCACCACCAGAACAAGACTCAGCACCGCGATCGCGAAGAAGAGGTTCACGAGAAGCTCGCGGCTCACCAACCGGTCGAGTAATTTCATTGATTAGAAATATTGGTCACGGCTAGGCAGAGATTACCACAGATAAAAAAGAGTTCAGCGTTCAGGAATCCGTTTCGTGTTAATCTGCTGCAACCCGATGCGCTGCATTGTCACTCTGCTTGCTATTTCAGTTTGCGCCATCGCCAACGCAGCCGATCCGCTGGCCTCATCGCAACAGTGTCTTGTCGTCACGACGAATTCCTGGAAATCAGATGCCGGCACGATGTCGATCTTTCACCGCAATGCCCACGCCTCCCCTTGGTTGGTGCAAACCAGATCGGCAATCGCGGTGCGTGTAGGACGCAAAGGGCTCGCCTGGGGAAGAGGTGTCATGAACACGGCATCGCACTCTGGCCCGATCAAACGAGAAGGCGACGACAAAGCGCCCGCCGGCGTTTTTCCGTTGCGAGGCGTTTTTGGCCAGGCGTTGCGGGCTGACACCAGGATGCCGTATTTGCGATTAACGCCGAACATCGTCGGCGTGGATGATCCGAGCTCGCGCTATTACAATCAGTTGATCGACAAATCCAAGATCAACGATCCCGACTGGAAACACGCCGAGAAAATGTTCGGCGTCGACGTTTATAAATGGGGCGTGCTTGTCGATCACAATCTCCCTCCGACACCGGGCGCTGGTTCGTGCATTTTCCTACACGTTTGGAAGAGTCCGGCGACATCGACCTCCGGCTGCACCGCGATGGCAGAAAAACATCTTCTCGATCTTATCCGCTGGCTCGATCCGTCGCAGGCGCCGATGCTTGTGCAATTGCCGCGAAGCGAATACAAAACTTTTCGCGCAAAATGGAATCTCCCGTGAACTTTGCTACAATGAACGCCTCCATGGACAAGATCGACATGTACGATGTAGCCATCATCGGCGGCGGCCCGGCTGGCAGCACGGCGGCGACGTTATTGGCGAAAGCCGGACGCCGCGTCATTGTGCTCGAGCGCGAGAAGTTTCCGCGCTTTCATATCGGCGAATCGCTACTGCCTTTTAGCACCAAAGCGTTCGACCGGCTTGGCGTCCGCGAAAAACTGGACCGCACATTTCTGCCCAAGTTCGGCGGCGAAATCGTGGCGGCTTGCGGGACGAAGGGCATAAAGTTTTACTTCAAGGACGGCTTGGATACTCCGCGGGACCGGGCCTATCAAGTCACTCGTTCGGAGTTCGACAAGTTGCTGCTCGATCATTCCCGCGAAAATGGCGCCGAAGTGCGCGAGGAAACGGAAGTGACAAAAATCGATTTCCTGGATGACCGCGTTCGTATGGCGGTTACTCCCGCGACCGCTGGATCCGCGTCCCCGGCTCTTATTGAAGCCCGCTATCTGCTCGATTGCAGCGGCCGGCAAACAACACTGGGAAGTCTTTTCCGTCTGAAAAAAACCTACGATCATCTCCAAAAGTTTTCTGTCTTTGCTCATTACGAAAATGTCGATCGCGCTGAGGGAATCGACGGCACGCTCATCCGCATGGTGCGCGGGCTCGATCGCTGGTTCTGGATGATTCCGCTCACGCCGACCCGCATGAGCATCGGGGTGGTCATGGACACAGCGACGTTTCGCGCAATGAAACTCGCGCCGGAGCCGGCCTTGGAAAAATGTTTGAGCGAACAACCAAAAGTACTCGAGCGAATGGCCCGGGCCGAACGGGTGTCGCAAGTTTATTCCGCAGGCGATTATTCCTACCGCAATGCCAGGCTTTGTGGCGATCGCTGGCTCCTGGCCGGCGATGCCGCCGGTTTTATCGATCCTGTTTTTAGCAGCGGTGTTTTTCTAGCGATCATGTCCGCGGAGAAGGCGGCCGATATTCTGGACGAAGTTCTGCGGGACCCATCCCGAAAACGGCGCCTGTTTAAAAAGTATTCGCGCACAGTCAATCGCATCATGGACATGTACCTCACCTTCGTGACGTCGTGGTACCGTCGGAGCAAAGAATTCCTCGAGGTCTTTCTCAATCCCACGGATACAATGCAAATCGCCGCGGCGGTCAATGCCGTGCTCGGCGGCAACGAAGGAAGACGCTTCCCGATTCGCTGGCGAATGTGGCTGTTCTACTTCTTCGTGAACGCGCAAAAGTTCTTTGCGTTTTCGCCGCGACTTTCGCTGGTGCCGAAAAAAGAGGAAGTCCCTTCTGCACAAGCGGCGGTGACGATTTCCTAATGTATTCGTCGAGATCGCGCACACGCGATGGCGTGGATCGATTAGGATTGATCGCAAGGTCTCTCGCCTGCGGGATCGGGATAACAATTTGTTTGGCAGGCTGCGCGACGATGTCGTCGCACCAATTTCGTGCTCCGACTGCCGACTGGCAGATACGCAGCGGACAGCTCATGTATCGCAACGCAACGACTACACTTATCGGGGACGTGGTGGTCCGTTTTTCCCAGACCGATTTTGAGCTCACCTTTTCAAAAGGCCCGGGCGTGACCCTGCTAACAATTCGACAGGACGCGACGTCTGGAGAAGCGAAAGGCGGACTTTCCGGCAGAGGTTGGTCGGGGCCGGTTGACCAGGCGCCAGCTCAATTGCGCGGCTGGTTTGGATTGCGCGAGAAGATCGTGCATTCGCAAGATCGACATTCGGTTCGGCATACCGCCGGCGCAGAAACTTTTCTTCTTCGCTTTTGACCCGCTGCGGGGATACAGCGGCAAACCATCGCAATCGCGCTTACAGCATTCGCATCTTTACGTCGATTCGTGTTCATTCGTGCCTTCCATGCGGATTAGTAACTTCATCGCTCGCACCGTTACCCAGCGACGGCCCTATGTTTGGCTCGGCGTAATCGCGCTTACCGCCCTTTGCCTTGTCCTTTTTGTTTCCCGGATTTCCCTCGATAGCGAAGTGCTGAACATGCTGCCGGGCCAATTCAGCGCTGTTAATGGGCTGAAGATTTACGACCGCTCGTTCGAACAAACCCGCGAGCTCACTTTTGCTTTGCAGTGCAAGCCCCAGGACGTGGATAAGCTGGAAGAGTTCGCTCCGATATTCGCTCAGCGCTTGCGGGAACAGCCATGGTCCGAACGCGTCCTGGCCGGTTCGCCGATGGAAACGCCGGACGGTATTCGCGATCTCCAGGCGATTGCCGTGCCGCTGCTTTTGAATCTTAATCCATCGGCCTTCGACCAGACGATGTCGATCCTTCAACCCGAAAAGATCCGCGAACGTCTTCACCGGCTGCATCAACAAATCGAAGCGGGCTCCCCTCGCCCGCAGTTTGAGCTCGAGTTCGATCCTCTGGGATTGATCGGTCCGGCGCTCAAACCATTTGCCGAAAGCAACTCAATTGACGAGGAGCAACCGCTGGCCTCTCCCGACCGCACCATGCGCCTATTTCTTGTAGTCACGAGCCAATCTTCGCTCGGTGCGTTTGAGTGCCAGCGCCTGATGCGCGAGGTCAATGCCTTTCGCGCTCATGCGAGCGAAGGCTGGACCGGAGGGCCCCTCGATGTTCTCGTTACCGGCCGCGCTGCTTACGTGTCCGAAATCTCGCTGAGCATGCGCCACGACATTGTTGTCACCTTGTTAGGCTCCATCGTGCTGGTCGGCGTCATCTTTTTCGCGGGCTTCGGCCGCTGGATACCACTACTGGGGATGGGATTTTCGCTCCTTCTCTCGTGTCTCGTCGCTCTCGCGCTGGGACTTCTGATTTTCGGGCAGCTCAACATGGTTACGGTTGGATTCTGCGCGATCCTGGTCGGGCTTGGTGTGGACTTCTCCATTCTCACCTACGGCCGTTATCAACAGGCCCGTACTGATGGCGAAGCGCACGTTCAGGCAATTTCGACATCGGTGGAGAAACTCGGTCGCGCTGTTTTCTTTGGCGCGCTGACCAGCGCTGTCGGTTTTCTGGCGCTGGTCTTGAGCGGATCGATTGGTTTTACGCAACTCGGCGTTCTGATCGCTATCGGCATCCTGTTCGCCGGCCTGTTCATGTGCACGATCCTGTTCTTATTCGTCCCGGAGCAACCGGCACCATCGCGTCACGATTGGATATTCGAGGCTGTGAAAAAATATGTCGGGTGGAGCGTGCGCCGTCCGCTGCCGATACTGATTGTTGCGACGGTCAGTTTCTTGATCGTGAGCGCATTCGGATTTTCACCAAGGCCGCCGTTGCCCTTCGATTCGAGCACGCGTTCCCTCGAACCAAAAAAAAGCCAGGCTGCTGAAGCGCTCGCCGCGATTATGAGCAAAATGCCGGCGCGTTGGGAGCCGGTGCTGGCAATCGTTCGCGCGCCGGACCAGCAGCAACTGCACGATAACTGGGAAAAGATCGCCGAGCACTGGAGCGATCTGCAGGCCGCAGGGAAAATTAAAAGTTTCACCACGCCGGTCGCCCTCGCCGTTTCGCCGAGATCGGTCGGAATGAATCGCGAGCAATTACGCGCGATCGATTTCGATGGCGCCCGGCAAACATTGGAGGAGACCCTGAATGCGGAGGGCTTCAGTCGCGATTCGTTCCTCAGCGCCTTCAAATTACTCGACAGTTTGCAATCGATGACCAATCCGGGCACTCCTTTGCCCGGCTGGCGAAACACGCTTCCGAAGTCATCGAGCTGGTGGTTTGTGATCGACCGTTTTTTTGCGCAAGATCCGCTGCTCACAGTGGGCTTTGCGACGAGCAACGAGCGAATTAGAAAGCATTCGCAGTACGTCGAACTCACGCGGGATTTACCGGTGGCCGGCGCGCCAATGATTCTTTCGGGATGGAGCTACACCCTGGCCAATTTGCTTCCCTGGGCTCAGCGTCAATTGCTCATCATTACCGGCGCCATGGCGATCTTCGAGGGATTGCTTCTGGCCATTTTGTATCGCGACTGGCGGCTCTGGGTCATCCAGGAACTCACACTTGTATTTGGAGTCGGCGCGATGCTCGCGACCATGAAATTGCTTAATCTTCCGTTAAACTTGTTAAACGTTTTAGCCTTTCGCCTGGTGATTGCGATCGGGGTCGATTACGGGATCTACGTCTTGTTCGCCTGGCAAAAAGCGCACCAGATCGAACACGACATCGCCGGCGTGATCAAACCGGTTCTGCTCGCCGGATTAACCGCCGTCGCCGGGTTCGGTTCGTTGGTGCTGGCCAAGAACCCTTCGCTAAGCGGCCTCGGCGCAGCGTGTGCGATTGGGATCTTCTGGAGTCTGGTGGCAACGATTTTCTTTACCCTGCCCGCCGCGGCGGCAGCCAGACCAAAGAGCTGGAGCGATGACTAGAAACAGACGCCCAACGTCCAACGCTTAACCGCCAATACTTCAATGACAAGATCGACAACCAACATGCGCCAATTTCTATTCGTCACGCTCGTTTTTCTCTCGTTCACCTCATTCGCTTACGGCGATCCGTTATCGCCGGCTGAGGTGAAGGATCTCCTGGCAAAAATTCGCGATCGACGCGCGGCCGCCCCGCATGTGCAGGCGGATTTCCGGGAAGAGAAAACGATCCGTCTCATGAACAAGCCGATCGGAAGCGCGGGTAATGTTTTGTTTGAAGCGCCCAACAAATTCCGGCGCGAAGTAAAGGGTAACGCGCCGAGCGTTACGGTGAGCAACGGCCGCGAACTTTGGATTTATTACCCGAACTTCAAATCGGCCGAGCACTACGCTCTCGGAAAACGATCGCCGATCGATTCAGCGATCGCTGCGATCAACACGGCATTGAACATGGAGAACCTAGAAAGCACGTTTGACGTTACCGGCGCCAAGATCGACAACGGCTACGAATTGGAACTGAGGCCGCGTTCGGGATCCATGAAACGGATGTTTCAGAAGTTCGATCTGCGTTTGAACAACGATCTTCTGGCCAGTCGGACGGAGATTTTGCAACCCAATGGCGACCGCGTGATCACGACTTACTCCAACCAATCGCGCGCGCAGATTCCAGCAGCGGCTTTCGATTTCACGCCGCCGCCGGGAACAGAGATTACTACACCGTTAGGGCGATAAGTCCGTGGACGCCTGCAATGTGCTCCACGGGCGGCACAACGATTTTCCACGTTACGGGAGCCCTGTTCCAAGGTGCAACTTTATGAGCGTGATGTCCGACGAGCTGATGCTGCCATTCGCTTTGATATCCGAACGGAAGGTGCTGTTATCGATCGGCTGGCCACTTCGCGCTTTCGTCTGAGAAAGATCGGCGGAATTTACCACTCCGTTTCCGTTAACGTCGCCTATGATCATGCGAACGGTGCTCGACGCGTCGCCGACTCCACCGCTCATATCATGCACCGTGTTTAGTGTCACCGTGAGGTAAACCGCATTGGGAACATTAGTGAGGTCCACGATGTATTCATGCGCATCCGGGCCGATCGACGTGTTGTTAACGGTACCCGCACTCGCCATAACCGAGCCGACACTCGCCAGTTCGGTAGCAAAAGTGAAAACGAGTTGGAAGTCGTTGGTTAGGCCGCCAAACCGGCATTCGATTCCGCTTGGCCCGCTTTGCGGAAGATCGATATCGAATGTTCCAGCAGTGCCGTGGATCTTTCGCGACACAACACTGCTCACGGCAGGCGACATTGAAAATATCGACCAGGCTTGGCCATCCCAACGCGCGGTAAGCGCTTGAAACGGCGCCGAAGAGCTGACACCGACCGCCCAGCAGTTTGAGGCCGCAGTGCAGGCAATACCAGAAAGCTGGTTATTCGAACTTAGATTTGGTGAAGCCACAATCGACCATGAGATTCCATCCCAATTCTGAATCAGTGTCGCAGAGCCATCGTTCTTGGAGCCGCTGGCCCAACAATTCGAAGCCGAAAGGCAGGTGATCGCCTCAAGTGAATTGTTCAAATCCAGGTTGGGTGAGACCACAGCTCCCCACGAAGTTCCGTCCCACTTTGCAGTAAGGGTCCGGTAGTTACCGCTATTAAACTTGCCGACAGCCCAACAGTCCGACGCCGACGAGCAAGTCACGCCAAAGAGGAGATTGTAAGTGGGGTCCGGATTTGGTGAATCGACAACCGACCAGGAGCTGCCATTCCAATGCTGAATTAGTGTCAGATAGTTGTCGGGGGTGCCGAACATTCCGTAATACCCCACGGCCCAGCAATCCGACGTAGAAGTGCAGACCACATCACGGAGATAATTTTCCTC
>JBDTZF010000067.1:0-14065 GCA_040005265.1 Verrucomicrobiota bacterium | reverse complement strand
TTTCCAAATCGCTATCGAGATAAATCGCGCCAATTAGCGCCTCGAACGCGTCGGCCAATGTCGATGCCCGATCGCGGCCGCCGCTCGATTCTTCGCCCCGTCCCATCAGGAGATAGCTACCCAGGTCGAGGGCGGCGCCATGCATCTTCAGCGTGTCCCGCGAGACCAGGCGGGACCGTAATTTAGTTAGGTGTCCTTCGGCCTCGCCGCTGAAATGCCCAAACAAATGTTCGGTGATTACCAGTTGCAGGACGGCATCGCCTAGAAATTCCAACCGCTGGTTATCGAAATGATAGCGCTGTGTCTCATGTCCGAGACTGGGATGCGTGAGCGCCTCCTCCAGCAGCAACGGGTTCCGGAATTTATAACCGATTTTTTCTTCGATCGTGCTCACTCATGCTTATTATGAGCGAAATCGAAGAATCTCTCAATATCGGAGAACGATGATCGTCATTTGGGTAATGGACTCCAAGGAGACGGGCGATGTATTCTTTGCTCAGTGAGATTCCTTTTCGCCGCACTCGCTTTCACGAATTTGGTGCTCAGTTGCGTTGTCGCGTCGGGCGCGACCGGTTACACGCGGTCAATGTTTCGGCGGGCTATGGCGCAAAACAACGGGTCGGTCACACCAACTGGCGCTCACTCCGCGATGTCAAAGGACAGTAACGTCGTGGACATACGCATTTCTGTCTCGCCCCTTTATGTGTTGATTACGTTACGAGATTCGAAGGACGGGACCGAACGCGAAGTTTGCACACTGGCCACGTATCTCCATGGGGCTATTGCCGAAGAATATCATCTCGATGTCTTGGATGACCAGCGGAGGATCTTTGATATCGCGATGGGCGCGCCAAGTAGAGTGTTTGAATTCCGAAATAAAAAAGCACGCAACAACGTCACTCCTGTCTACACGCGAGAACAACTCGCCGACGTCAGGCGATTGGTTCGCGGGAAGTCGCGCCTCCAACTTGGCGCTGAAGCGAGAGTTGAGGAAAGTCCAGTGACCAAAATCTATCGCCGCAACAAGGGAAAGCAATTCTGGGTATCATATCCTTACAGAGTCGCGGTTGCGCATGTGCTCCTGGAACATGGTGTCTTGGTTGGCGAAGCACATGACACGGGATCTTTGTACGTGGACCGACCTTCGGAGTAAGTCTGCCCAATTTCCATTTGCTTATGAACAGCCACGTCTCTAATTAGAATCGGTGTTTAGCTTAACCATGCTCGGCAGCGGTAGCGCAGGAAACAGCGCGCTGGTCGCAACGAGTCACTGCAAGATTTTGATCGATGGTGGACTGAGCGCGCGCCAGATCGCTCTTCGTCTCGAGCAATGCGGCGTGGCCCCGGAACAGCTCGATGGAGTCCTCCTCACTCATGAGCATGGCGATCATATCTGCGGGCTCGAAGTTCTCTGCCGCAAATTCGCAGTGCCGATTTTTTGCAACGCCCTGACCGCGGAAGCGATTCGCGGTAACAGTTCGCTGGATCAACACCGAAATTGGCGAGTTTTTCGCACCGGCTCGGAATTTTCGATCTGCGATATCACGGTGCAAACCTTTCCAGTCCCGCATGATGCGGTCGATCCGGTCGGGTTTGCCTTCCATGCCGGCTCGGGCAGCCTCGGTTTCATCACCGATCTCGGTTACGCGACCAAGGTTATTGTCGAGCGTTTGCGCGAAGTGCGCACGATTGTGATCGAGACAAATCATGATGAGAAGCTTCTGCAGAACGACAAGCACCGGCCCTGGTCGGTCAAACAGCGGATCCAATCGCGTCATGGTCATCTTTCCAACACGGCGGCTGCGAGCGTTATCGAGCAACTGCTTCCGGGAAAAATAGAGCGCGTTGTGCTGGGTCATCTCAGCCGCGATTGCAATACGCCAGCGCTTGCTTCCGAAGCGGTGCGGATGCAGCTCGAAAAATCGGGAAAGATCGACATCGAGGTTTATTGCGCGACTCAATCGGAGCTCAGTCCGCGGTTTCGGGTCGGCGAGACAGAAGCCGGTGCGTTCCAGCCGACGTTTGAGCACGTGCTTCATTGTGGCGCGCTGTGAGTGTCGCTCGGATGGAGAAGGGGAAAGCGCGACGGTCACAGACCGCCGCTGCAGAAGCGAAAATTAAGATTCGCGACGCCGTCGATGTCGATCTGCCTGCGATTATCGACATCTACAACGCAGCGATCGCGACCAGAATCTCCACGGCCCAACTCGAGCCGGTCACGATTGAAAAGAGGCACGGCTGGTTGCGCGAGCATACGCCGGATCGACATCCATTCTGGGTCGCCGAGACCGATGGTCGGGTGGCAGGATGGCTCACTTTCAAGACTTTTCTGCCGCGCTCTGCCTATCGCGGCACGGCCGAACTGAGTGTTTATGTCGATGGAAAGTTTCGGCGACGCGGAATCGCGACAAGATTATTAGAGCAAGCGATCGCCCAGGCGTCGTCCCTGGGGATCAGGGCGTTGGTCGGTCTCGTTTTCGCGCATAACGAACCGAGCTTGCGTTTATTTGAGCAACTCGGATTCGCGCGCTGGGGATTGCTTCCTGGAATTGCCCGGATCGATGGCGTTTCGCGTGACCTGATTATCCTGGGGCGACAAGTGTAGCTTTTTGCTTATTTGCTCTCAAGGACCTGACGCATTCGTAGCAATATCTCCGGTGACGCCACGTCGTGCTGATCGAGAATCAGCAGCACAAAATTCTCCGCTAATATTTCCTCGGGGTGAATGACATAACTGGTGTTGCGCCCGACCTGCTCCAAAAATCCACTCACCTTTTCCGGATCGGCCAATTGATTGGCTGGCGTGAGCAAAAACTTGAATTGCAAATACTCAAAGAATTCGCCGCCACGTTTCGTGTCGTACTTTTCGCTCGCTGAAAACAAGATTGGGATGCCGGCCACTTCCCGGCCATCGACCTGCAGATGAATTGAATGATCGTTGCGCGGCGCGTCGGGATTCGTGATCTTCCGCTGCTTCAGGTCTGCCGGAACGTCTATTTCCGGGCATTTGGTAAAACCAATCAATGCGTAAAGTTTTTCCCGGAGAACCGGATTCTTTCGTGACCAGATGTGAAAGAGTTCATGCGCGATTATTTTTTGCAGAAATTCGGCGTCCGGGTCGCGAATCTGGCTTTCGGGAAAAACGATCGCTGTGTCCCTGGTGTAAAATGCTTTCCCTTCTTCCTCTCCGCTCGTCTTCACCAGGTAGATAATTTTTGGCAGTGACAATGGGAGCGCTTCCAAGGCCGGCTGAATTTTAGCAATCGCCGCTTCGATTCTTGCCTTTTCCGATTCATTCCAGGTCAAGACACTCTTTTTTACAAATTTCAGAAATTCCTGTTCGGAAACAGACCGGTCGGTTTTTACACGAGCTGCTCGATCGAATGCGCTCAGTCGCTCAATGAAATCATCCTTCCGGCCGAGAATGTCCGCACCTTGGTGTGCCGAAGCGAATTGAACGGCGCATCCTTCGCGCAAATCCAGGCCGGCAGTGGCCCTACCCGCAAACGATAATGCAACCATCAAACCGAGAAGGCAGGTCGAGTTCATCTTCAGCGTGATCAGTTTTGTCCGATTCCGAACCTCATGTTTCTTCCGGGCCGACCACGAGGTGAACCACTCCGGACGGATCGGAAACGAAAAAACCGTTAAAGTCTTCGCGTAACTGCTCGATCTCATCGCGACGCGTAACGCCCTGGGTTTTTAAAAACGAAGCTGCGCTTTCGGTGTCGTTGGTTTCCAGTTCGAGCCAGATGTCCGGCCGGCTCAGATACGGCACCTTGTCGATCCAAAGCCGGTTCGGTCCGAACTGGAAAATACAACCATCGGCTTCCTCCTCGATTAGGGGCAGGCCAAGTGTGTCGCGATAGAACCCAATGGTTTGATCGTAGGTGTGGCTGGGGCATTTAATGGCAATGTTTGCGCCGCCGGAGAATTGTGGACCGTCGAGTTTGGCAACCATGGGTCGAGCTTAGCAGTGCCGGGGGCGGCGCGCTAAAGTTGCGCGAGAATTTTTTCGGCGACGGTCCTGGCTTTGCTCAACGATGCGTTTTCATCGTCAAAGCCGCTGAGACCGACAGTAAGGAGCACGTTTCCTTTGAGAACATAGAGCATCATCGAGCTTGCAGGTAACGCGCTGGCCTTTCCACCCGTGACCATCGCCTTGTCACCGAGGCCCGGAACCGTTTTCAACGACGGCGTGTTTTGCGTCACCACGTCGAACTCGTACTGCGCATAGTAACCCTCGGCTGCCCGGTAGACACGCAGCAGCAAGGTCTTGCCCGGCGGGGCGCTATAGTAATTGCATTTCGAATAGTATCCGTCGCCGCCCTGGGAATTGCGTGGCGCTGTGACTTTCACTTTTGAATCCAGGATCGATTCGGCCATTGCCTGATTGACGATTTGCGAGACGTCGAGTTTTGCCCCGACCGCGAAGAGAGAATGCACAAACCCGGCAACCAGCGCGACGGCGCAACCGATTGTTCTTACAGAAGACCTCATCCGCCGGCCGCGCCTTCACCACCCGGTTCGGTCATTGCGACCGGGTCGAGCGTGCGATTCAGTTCCGCTTCGGGCAACACTTTTTGCTCGCGGCAAATCTCGCGCACTGTTTTTCCGGTCCGCGCGCTCTCCTTGGCGATTTCCGCAGCGCGATCGTAACCGATCTTCGGGGCCAGGCTCGTGACCATGGCCATCGACAATTCCACCAGCTCTTGGCAACGCTCCTTGTTGGCGACGATCCCGGTCACGCACTTTTCGCGAAACGCTTCGCTCACATTGGCCAGGAGCCGGATCGATTCCAGAAAATTATGCGCCATGACCGGCATCATGACATTGAGTTCGAAATTTCCATTGGCGCCGGCCCAGGTAACGGCGCCGTCATTGCCGATCACTTGAGCGCAAACCATCATAAGTGATTCGCAGAGCACTGGATTGACCTTGCCGGGCATGATCGAACTGCCCGGCTGTGTAGCCGGCAATTGAATCTCCCCGATACCGCAGCGTGGGCCACTGCCCAGCCAGCGAATATCGTTCGCGATCTTGAACAAACTGACAGCGATCGTCTTCAGCTGGCCGCTCGCTTCGACCACTGCATCCTTGCCGCCCTGCGCTTCGAAATGATCTTTGGCCTCGTAAAATTCAATTCCTGTGCGGGCTTTTAAATGCCGCATCATTTTACCGGGAAGATCGACATGCCGGTTCAGCCCCGTGCCAACGGCCGTTCCGCCCAGGGCCAGCTCGCGCAAAACATCCAGCGCCTTTTCCGCCCGCGCCTTGGCATAGGCAACCTGTTGCGCGTAACCGGAAAATTCCTGGCCGAGCCGTACCGGCGTCGCATCCATCAGGTGAGTGCGGCCGATCTTGATGATATCCCAAAACTCCTTTGCTTTCGCTTCCAAGGCGCCATGCAATTTCGCCAGCGCCGGGACCAGGCAATCCTTCAGTTGCTCGGCCCCGCTGATATGAATGGCAGATGGAATCACGTCGTTGCTGGACTGGCCCATATTAACGTGATCGTTCGGGTGCACTGCATCGCGCGAGCCAATTGGTTTGCCGGCCAGTTGCGCGCTGCGGTTCGCGATCACTTCGTTCGCGTTCGTATTTGTGCTGGTGCCAGAGCCAGTCTGGAAAATATCGAGAGGAAAATGCTCATCCAGTTTGCCGTCGACCACTTCTTCCGCGGCTTCCACGATCAGGGCCGTGCGTCCAGCATCAAGCATCCCGAGATCGTGATTGGCCTGGGCGGCCGCCCATTTGATCAAGCCCAGTGCTCGAATGAATGGCCGGCTGAAGCGGTAACCGCTCACCGGAAAATTTAGCACCGCGCGTTGCGTGGACGCGCCGTAAAGGGCCGAGGACGGGACGGACATCTCGCCCATCGAATCCTTTTCCATCCGCGTTGCGCCGCCCATTACGCCGATTGATTCGCGGGAAAGCGTGTCCGGTGCGGTGTCGAAGGCTCGTGGCCGTTCAGCGTCGCAGCCCTTTGAAACACAGTGATAAACATGGGCGGAATATTTTGCAGACAATATTCCGATTCTGCGTGGTCGAAGAGCGTTGCATGCTGCTTCAGCTCGTTGGTTACCTGATAGATGATGAAGCTTCCCCCGGGCGCGAGCGCGTCGTGTGTTTTTTGGAGAAGGGCCCGTTTCTTGTCGATCTGCAGGATGCTGAAAGGAATACCGGAAAGGACATAGTCGCAGTGGCCAAACTCGAGACGTTCCAGTTCCTGGGGCAAACTCGCGGCGTCTCCGTGGATCACGTGGACACGCGGATCGGAGAGGAATTGGCGTTCGAGATCGGATGCGAATGCCTGATCGAGCTCGAACAGGAGCAGATGTGATCTTGGATCCATCCGTCGCGCGATTTCCCGGGAATGCACGCCTTCGCCCGGGCCGAACTCAGCGATCACCCTTGGCTGGCTGAAGTCCATCTTGCCGGCCACACGGTCCACCAGCGCTTTCGAGCTAGGCATGATCGAGGCGATTTGGAACGGTCGTTTTAGGAACCGCTTGAAGAACAGCGCGCTCATGGAGTGGGAATAGTCGACCGCCGGTCATCTATTGTCCAGTCGCGAAGTGCCCTTTCCGCGACCGGTCCGGGTACCCTTCCAAGGCCAAACCGCCTGAAAACGGCCACGTTCGACGATATCCTAACAAAGGATTGACATTGATTCTAAAATTTATAATGCTTGAGGGCGCGAAATGTCTTGCCCCTTTTCTATCAAATTGGTGACTTCTTCCCATGCATAATCTCCTTACGGTCAAGGAAACGGCCAAGTACCTTCGTATCCCGTTGCCCACCGTGTACTACCTTGTGCAGCGGGGCCAGCTGCCAGCCATCCAAATTGGCGGGCGTTGGCGGATCAAGAAGAGCTCTCTTGATAAGGATATTCTTAAGGAGGACAAGTCCGGCCAGCCCACCGTTCTAGTGGTGGATGACGATGAAAGCCTCCAGAACTTGTTCAAGCTTTTCCTGAAAAAAATCGGCTTTAGCCGCGTGGTAGTCGGTACGGTCAAGGAGGCACTGGCTGCGCTCGATAAGCAGAAGTTCGACTTGATTTTTCTCGATCTGAAGTTGCCCGATGGCCCGGCTGACGACGTTTACGAAGCTGCGAAGAAATCGCAGCCCCAGTGCCCGATCATCGTCATAACCGGTTATCCCGATAGTGAGATGCTCGACCGGATTCTGGCCAGAGGCCCGATCACAGTTCTCAAGAAACCGCTCAAGATGGAGCAGTTGAAAGAGACCGTTCGCATTCTCGGGCACAAAGACGCCGTAAAGCTGGCAGCCTAGTTTTCGCTTTTGCTGTAGCGGCGGTCTGTGACCGTCTCACTTTTTTGCGATGTATGCGACGTCATAGACCGCCGCTACGAAGAGACCTAGCAAGATCGACATCTCACTTGACTGGTCACGGGTCACTCGTCACTTATCACTCCGGTCAAATGCGCGGTTAGCTCAGGGGTAGAGCACTACCTTGACACGGTAGGGGTCAGAGGTTCGAAACCTCTACCGCGCACCATTCCGCAACCTCAGCCATGCTCGACGTTTCTGACGCTTTAAAAATCGCAATCAGCGGGGCGACGAAAACGCTGCAATCGCTTGTCGATCTTGAGCAGCAAATGGCGCAGGCTGCCGATTTAATCGAGCAATGCTTGCGCGCGGGAAATAAATTGCTGGTCTGCGGCAACGGCGGCAGTGCGGCGGATGCGGCCCATTTTGCGACCGAGTTCGTAGTGCGCTTCATCAAGGACAGGCCGGCTTATCCGGCCATTTGTCTTACTGGCGACGGCGGTCTTCTTACCGCGGCGGGCAACGATTACGGATTCGATGAAATTTTCGCCCGGCAGATTGCCGCGCTCGGCAAGGAGAACGATCTCCTCATTTGCCTGACGACCTCGGGCAAATCAATGAACGTCAAGCGTGCCTTGGAAGAGGCGAAGTCGCAAAAATTGAAGACGATCGCTTTGCTCGGTCGCGACGGTGGTTCGACTGCGGGGCTGGCCGATCTCGATCTTCTGGTGCGCGGCGATTCAACCGCCCGCATCCAGGAAGCCCACAAGCTTCTCCTTCATGTCCTCTGCGAAACCGTCGAAGCGCGCCTCGGCGAAAAGTAAGACCGATTTATTCCGATTTCTTCAACAGGCGATTGCGAGCCCGCTCGAGTTGGCGTCGCTCGTTCTCGGTCAAACTGCCGATGCCGGATTTCGCTATCTTGTCGAGGATCGGATCGACCGAAGCATAAACGTCATCCGGATCGACGACGCGTCGCGGGCTGCTGGGCTTTGGTACAACCTGAAATTTCGGTCGTGGCCGCAGCCGTTCCTTGAAATTAGTCAACCAGGCCAGTTCGGGTCCGGCGCCACGGAACTCCACAAAAAGAAACGCTGCGCCGATACTGGTCCATACGACAACCAGATCGCTCCAGGCGTGGTAAGCGAGCAGTTGCATTGTGAAAATGCCGGCCAGAATCAGCGCGACCCACTTCGCTGTGATCCGCAGGAGTAATTCGACTCGCGGGTAGATCGTCGCAAAGGCGACGAAAATCCCAAAGTGCAAGGCGGACGAGCCGGATAGTCCTGATCGCTGCCAAAATCCCAGGACCGAAAGTAGTAAGGGAGGCGCAACCAGTAAGATTCCGTAAAGAGCAATGTAAGCACGTTGCCCGATGAATCGTTCTACTTCCCGGCCGAACACGAACAGCATATACATCTCGACCGCGAACCACAGCAGCATCGACGGAGCGTGAATGAACCCGTAGGTGGCGAGTCGCCAGATTTGTCCGCGATTCAGGATCGCTTCGCTGTCGAATTGAAGAGATCCGAGAAACGATCCTGCGCCGATCGCAATGAGCAGGCAGGCGGAGACGGCCAGGGCAATATGTAACCCAACCAGAAGAGTGGTGACATCGAGTGGATACCGCCCCATCCACGCGACCGGCCGATAATCATCGGACGTGGTCACCCCAAACATGTCTCAATAAATGCTGCGCGCTCCTCTGTGCAAGCAATGCCTGCTATCAGGGTGTGAAAAATTTCTTGGAGAACCGGTCCGCTCCGGTGAACATTACCCCTTCCCCGGATCCGGTAAGATCGACATCTGCCTGCATGAAAAACATCGCGCCCGCTATCACACCGCCTGCCGGCATCGGCGTTGCCAAACCGGCCAATCAAGCGGTGCTCGATTGGGTGCACGAAGTCCAAGCGCTCACCAAACCGGACAATATTTTTTGGTGCGACGGGTCAGATCAGGAAAATGAGTTTTTGCTCGATCAAGCCTGCCGCCAGAACGTGGTGATCAAGCTCAACGAGGAAAAAATTCCGAACTCGTATTTGCATCGCTCGAATCCGAACGATGTCGCTCGCGTCGAGCAATTCACTTTTATCTGCACGCCCACAAAAGAGGAAGCCGGCCCGACGAACCATTGGTCAGCGCCGGGCGAAACATATACAAAGCTCAATGGCCTTCTCCGAGGTGCGATGCAGGGACGGACGATGTTCGTCATTCCCTACATCATGGGGCCGCCGGACTCGCCACTGACGAAAGTCGGTTTCGAGATTACCGATTCAATTTACGTGGTTCTGAGCATGCGGATCATGACCCGCATGGGCACGGTGGCAGTGAAACGGCTCGGCAACGATCCGGCTGCGGAATGGAATCGCGGGGTGCACTCATTATTAGATGTCGATCCTGCGCGGCGGTTTATCTGCCATTTTCCGCAGGATAACGCGATTATCTCGATTGGCTCCGGTTACGGCGGCAACGTTTTGTTGAGCAAGAAATGTCTCGCTCTTCGGATCGGTAGTTATCTGGCGCGCCGTCAGGGTTGGCTGGCTGAGCACATGCTGATCCTCGGCGTGGAGTCGCCGGAGGGCCGCAAACATTACGTGGCCGCGGCGTTCCCCAGCGCATGCGGGAAGACAAATTTCGCCATGCTCATTCCGCCCAAGCATTTCAAAGGGTGGAAGGTGACGACGGTGGGCGACGACATTGCCTGGATGCAGATCCGCGATGGCCGGCTTTACGCGGTCAATCCGGAGAACGGTTATTTCGGCGTCGTTCCAGGAACGAGCTACAAATCGAATCCGAATGCAATGAAATCGATCGAGCACGACACGCTTTATACAAATGTCGCGCTGACCGATGACGGCGATGTCTGGTGGGAGGGAAAGGACGGGGCGCCGCCGGCGCACGTAATCGATTGGAAGGGCAACGATTGGACGCCGGATTCAAAGGAAAAAGCCGCGCATCCGAATTCGCGTTTCGCCACCCCCATGCAGAACAATCCCGTGCTCGATCCCGATGTCGAAAAAGGCGAAGGCGTGCCGATCAGTGCAATTATCTTTGGCGGCCGCCGCAGCGATACCATGCCTCTGGTTTTCCAATCGTTCGATTGGAACCACGGTGTTTATCTAGGCTCCACAATGGCTTCGGAAACAACCGCTGCTGCCACCGGCGCGGTCGGCAAGGTTCGGCGCGATCCCATGGCGATGCTGCCGTTTTGCGGTTACAACATCGGCGATTATTTCCGGCACTGGATCGACATCGGTAAAAACCTCACCAAACCGCCCCTGATCTTCAACGTGAACTGGTTCCGCAAAGGCGAACGCGGAAATTTCCTTTGGCCGGGGTTCGGCGAGAACATGCGCATTCTCGAATGGATCATCGATCGATGTGAAGGAAAGGACGGCGCTGTCCAGTCGCCTATCGGCTGGTTGCCCAGCCCGCACGATCTCGACCTGGATGAACTTGAGATCGATCATAAATGTGTTGCTGAATTGCTCGGAATTGATCACGAGGAATGGCAGAAGGAACTTGCCGAGCACAAAAAGTTTTTCGAGTCGCTTGATGGTGTGGTGCCCGATGAATTGCTGAAGGAAGGCGACAAACTCGCCGCCCGCTTCGCGGAATAACGCCCGTCATCCCGAACGGAGTGAGGGACCCCGCCTATGCTGAAGGGGCGCACAAATTGGCTCGTGCGTTCGTCACACTATGTGAGGTCCCCCGCCGTCTTCGCGACTCGGGATGACACGCATTTATCGTCGAAAATTTGCCAATAGTATCCACATCTAGGATAATCTCCGGTGGGTTCGAAGGTTGCTGAAAAAAAACACGTCGCCGCTCCGGTTGAGCAGGATTGCGTCGAGATTCGAGGGGCGCGCCAAAACAATCTAAAAGGGATTGATGTCGATCTTCCTCTCGGGAAACTGACCGTCGTCACGGGGCCCAGCGGCAGTGGGAAATCGAGCCTCGCGTTCGAGACCATTTACGCTGAAGGCCAGCGTCGGTACGTCGAGACCTTCAGCCCGTACATGCGGCAGTTTCTCGACCGAATGGACAAGCCGCGGGTGGATGATATTCGCGGTATCCCGCCGGCGATTGCAATCGAGCAATCAAATCCGGTCAAGACATCGCGCTCGACCGTGGGGACGATGACCGAGATCACTGATTACTTGAAGCTTCTTTGGCCGCGTGTCGCACAGGCCTTTTGTCCTGGCTGCGGCCGCGAAATCCGGCCCGAAACCGCAAAGTCAATCGCCGACGAAATTGTCGCGCAATTTGGTGCAGGCGGAAACGTGCGGAAGCAGGTTGCGCCACAGAAGGAAATCTCAGCGCACCCGGATGTTTCGGAGGGACGTGCTTCTGCACGTCCAGACGCGGCCCCGAAAAATGTGCTAATTACTTTCTGGGTCGCCGTTCCGCCAAAAACCGAGGCGCGCACGTTCTTTGAGTTTCTACAGCAGCAAGGCTACCTGCGCGTCTGGATCGACAACAAAACTGTGCGGACGGATGCCGATCCAAAGAAATTGCGGCTCGGCGCGCGCGTCCAGGTCATTCAGGACCGGATCGCGATCAGCGAAGCAAATAACCCTCGTTTGGTGGAGGCCTTGGAAACGGCGCTCCGCTTCGGCAAAGGCAAAATCAATGTCATTGAAGCAGACGATCATGCTTCGGCCACCAATCTTCATCCCTTCTCCACCGGCTGGCATTGTGCGCATTGCGATATCGACATTCGCCCGCCCACGCCCGGCTTGTTCAGTTTCAATAATCCGCTCGGCGCCTGCCCGGAGTGCCGCGGATTCGGACGCACGATCGCAATCGATCTAAACAAGGCGATTCCAGATCGCAGCTTGAGTATCGCACAAGGCGCGGTGCGCGTTTTTCGAGGCACTGAGTTCGGCGAATCGCAAAAGGATTTGCTGCGGGCCTGCGCGAGAGAAGAGGTCGATGTCCGTCTTCCGTTTGAGGAATTGCCGAAATCGGATCAAACCTTCGTGATCGAAGGCGAGAAGAAGTCTGGCGAATACACCGACGATGATTACGAAAGCGGTCGCTGGTACGGGGTGCGCGGATTTTTCCGATGGCTGGAGTCCCAAACCTACAAGATGCACATGCGAGTGCTGCTCAGCCGGTATCGCGCTTATACCAAGTGCCCCAAGTGTAATGGCGGTCGTTTTCAACCTGAAGCGCTGAACTACAAGATTTCGTCCGTAACAGTCCCGGAATTTGCGGCCCTTTCGATTTCCAAGGCGCGCGAGTTTTTGGCGAAGATTGATATCGCGCCAGGCGATTCGACCGCGGAAATGTTAAGAGGGGAAATCTGCGCCCGGCTAACCTATCTCTGCGAGGTTGGGCTTGGTTATCTCACACTCGATCGCTCGACGCGCACCCTGAGCGGCGGCGAAGTGCAGAGAGTCAATCTCACGACATGTCTTGGCGCATCGCTGGTCGATACGCTTTTCGTCATGGACGAACCAAGCGTCGGACTCCATCCCCGTGATATCGACCGGCTCGTGCGCGTGATGCACAATTTGCGCGATAAGGGCAACACGCTGCTCGTGGTCGAACACGAAGAGCAAATTATTCGCGCGTCTGACAACTTGATCGACATCGGCCCGGGACGCGGCGAGCGCGGCGGCGAGTTGGTTTTTAGCGGACCGCTGGACGAGTTGCTAAGTGGATCAGCCGCTCCGCGGGTGATGCCAAACAAAATCGCGCAGCGATTATATATGAGCCGCGCCGCGGCTCCCAATTTAACATCGCGCGCGGAGCGCCCGATCCACCAATCGCTCACGCGCGACTACCTCAGCGGTGACAAGACGATTCCAGTTCCAAAATCGCGTCGACGATCTAAAGCGTCGATCAAAATTACCGGCGCGCGCGAACACAACCTGAAGAACGTCGATGTCGATCTTCCGCTCGGTGTGTTCACCTGCATCACTGGCGTGTCCGGCTCGGGAAAATCGACTCTGATTCACGATGTGCTTTATCGGAACTTGCTCGTGGCCAAAGGCCAGTCGTCCGACCAGGAACCGGGAGCGTGCAAATCGGTAACCGGCGCGCACCGCATCGGCGAGGTGGTCATGGTCGATCAAGCCGCGCTCGCCCGTACCCCGCGCTCGACGCCTGTTTTGTATCTCGGCCTTTACGATCGTGTCCGCGAATTGTTCGCCGCGCAGCCGGAAGCTATGGCCCAGGGACTGACCGCCAGCGCTTTCTCTTTCAATTCCGGCAGCGGCCGTTGCGAGCGGTGTTCCGGCACCGGTTTCGAAAAAATCGAGATGCAGTTCCTGAGCGATCTCTACGTTCGCTGCGCCGAGTGCGAAGGTCGGCGTTTTCAGCCGCACGTCTTGAAAGTGCAACTGGACGGAAAATCGATCCACAATGTGCTCGAACTGACGGTAAGTGAAGCGATCCAATTCTTTGCCCAAATCGGGGAACAAAAAACGCTCTCCGGCCCGCTGGATGTTTTGGACGAAGTCGGCCTCGGTTATTTGAAATTAGGACAGCCGTTGAATACTTTATCCGGGGGCGAATCCCAGCGGCTCAAGTTGGTTCGTCACCTCAGTGGGAGTCAGTCTTCAAACGGCGAGCGCCAAAACGACCTGTTCATCTTCGACGAGCCGACCACCGGTTTGCACTTCGATGATGTCGCCATCCTGTTGCAGTTATTTCAGCGGCTGGTCGATCGCGGTCACTCGATCGTGGTGATCGAGCACAATCTCGAAGTCATTAAATGCGCCGATTGGATCGTCGATCTTGGGCCCGAAGGCGGCGACGAGGG
>JBDTZF010000169.1:0-4206 GCA_040005265.1 Verrucomicrobiota bacterium | reverse complement strand
GCGCTGCGCCGGATCCGCGACCTGCTCGTGAAGTTTGAGGAAATCAGCGCGAAGGATTGGAAGGAGAAATTCTGTCGATCAGCGACCGGGAACAACAGCGCCTGGGTCAGGAGCTACATGATGGGCTTTGCCAGCAATTGGCCGCGATTGGAATGATGACGCGTGCCATCGCGCTGCGGCTAAAAGATCATCGGGTATTTCACGTGGAGGATCTGGAGAATATCGCGCGACTAATCAACGATTCCGTGATTACCGCGAGGAGTATTGCACGCGACCTTCACAAAGAAGAAGTCGACTCCGCTGGGTTCACCCAATCGCTGTATAGTTTGGTCGAGCGAAAAATCTGGACCACGAATTGCCAAATTGAATTAAAAACGGACATCAACATCACAGATGACGAAGTGGCCGCGCAGCTTTATCGAATTCTGCGCGAGGCAATCATCAACGCGAACAAACACGCCAAGGCAACCCAGATCGTGCTCCAGGTAATTCGGGCTAACAAGGAGCTGGTTTTCAGTGTTACCGACAACGGGGTGGGCTTTGCCAGCAAAACCCGGCGCGGGCGCGGCCTTGGTTTTCACATCATGCAACACCGCGCTCGATCCATCGGCGCGCGTCTGAATTGGGAATCTCCCCGAAGCGGTGGCGCGCGCGTGGTCTGCCGCCTGCCGCTTTTTTAATGAATACCCGATCGACCAATCGCAATCCGAAATGCGATTCACCTCTGGCCAAACGCATCGTGATTGTCGACGATCATCCCCTTTTCCGGAAAGGGCTCGAACAATTGATCAATAACTCCGACGGTTTCAGCATTTGCGGCGAAGCCGGCAATGCGGCTGAGGCGATGAGTGTGATTCGCAAGATCAAGCCTGACCTGGCGATTGTCGATCTTAGCCTTCCAGGCGCGAATGGCGTTGAGTTAATCAAGAATATTAGGGCTGAGTTTCAGAAGCTGCCGGTGCTTGTTCTATCGATGCATGACGAGTCGCTCTATGCCCTGCGCGCGCTGCGAGCTGGTGCTCAAGGCTACGTGATGAAGGAAGAAGTCCTCGAAAATGTCATCACCGCCATCAAAGAGGTTTTCACGGGCCGCCCTTACCTTAGTCCCAATATGTCCGCCAAGCTGATTACCAGGTATGCCCAGGGAACAGAACAATCGAATCCCATTGATAAACTGAGCGACCGCGAAATGGAAATCCTCGAACTGATCGGCCGCGGCCGCGACGTAAGCGAAATCGCCGAAGGATTGCACATCAGCGCCAAAACTGTGGAGACCCATCGCGCGCACATCAAAGAGAAATTAAATCTGAAGAACGCAAGGCAAGTCGCGCAATTCGCCGTGCAATGGGTGACAACACGCTCGGGGTAACCGACAACCAGTTTCTTTTTCCTACCTTTGAACTTTTCCGTTCCGATTCTAAGCGCGTTGATCGGCGCCGTCATTTTGCTTTTTGGGCGCAAATTATTCTGGCTTTGCGTGGCTGCGGTTGGATTCGCAGCTGGTGTCGAGGTCGCGCCGCAATTGATTCATCAACCTTCGCCTTTGCTCGCTCTGACGTTTGCACTCGTGCTCGGATTTCTCGGCGCGCTACTGGCACTGTTTCTCCAGAGGATCGCGATCGGAATTGTCGGATTTTTAGCCGGCGGAAAACTCGCGACGGCAATCGCGGCGACATTTTTCGTTCAGTACTCGAACTACGTTCCAATTATATTCGTCGTCGGCGGAATCGTCGGCGGGTTATTGCTATTGGTTTTGTTTGATTGGGCGCTCATTGTTCTCTCTTCGGTTGTTGGCGCGTATTCGATTCAAAGCGCCATCGTTCTGCCTGAGGCAGGAATGGCGATTCTGTTTGTGGTACTTGTGCTGGTCGGCGTAACCGCCCAGGCCATGGCCATGAGAAGGACGCGAATCGCTTAATTTTGCTGACAATTGGAGACCGGCCTGAAAAAATCAGGCATGAGCTCACAATCCACCGGGTTACGCGTTGCCAGCCTGTTTTTCGCCCTTTTTTCGATCGCGCATATTGTGCGACTGATCAATCGCGCGCCGGCCATGGTGGGCACTATACAAATACCATTGTGGGTAAGCGTGGTGGCGCTGATCATTGGCGGAACGTTGTGCATCTGGATGTGGCGACTCTCCTCCGCACGAGGCTAGAAGAACACAAACCACCAATGGGCCCGAACGACCATAAATTCGTTCCCTTATTCGTGTACATTCGTGTTAATTAGTCGTTAATCCCTGGTTGCATCGATCTTAATGCCGGAAATGCCGGACGCCGGTGAAGATCATCGACATGCCCCGCTCATTGGCAGCTGTGATCACTTCGGCGTCCCGGACGGAGCCACCGGGTTGAATCGCGCAAGTCGCACCGGCGTCGCCTGCGGCGATTAAGCCATCGGGAAATGGAAAGAATGCGTCGCTAGCCACAGCGCTGCCTTTCAGCGAGAGGCCCGCCTCTTCCGCTTTCCAGATCGCAATCCGCGAGGCGTCGATTCGCGACATCTGCCCGGCGCCGATGCCCAGCGTTCGATCGGGCGCTGCGTAAACGATCGCGTTCGACTTCACATGCTTGACAACGCGCCAGCCGAACAACATTGCGTTCAGCTCTGCTTCCGTTGGTTTTCTTTTCGTCACTACATCTTGCGGAATCTCATTCGGCCCGTCGGGGTCCTGGACGAGTAATCCACCACAAGCCGATCGAACGTCGATCTTCGGCCGCGCTTCGTTTACCGTCGTGAGCAGCCGGATCAGTCGCAGATTTTTTTTCTTTTGCAGAACCGCCCGCGCCTCCGAATCAAACTCCGGCGCGATGATCACTTCGCTAAAAATCTCGCTGATTGCTTTGGCAAGGGGCTCATCGATCGGCCGGTTGCAAATAATGATCCCGCCAAATGGTGCCTGTTTGTCGGTCGCGAACGCTTTTTCCCACGCCGCGCGAAGATCGACATCAGAACCGACTCCGCATGGATTTGTATGTTTGAGAATCGCGACGGTCGGCTCGTCGAATTCACCAATCAAATTCGTGGCCGCGCTGATATCGAGGACGTTGTTGAACGACAGTTCCTTGCCGTGGAGTTTTTCAAAATGCTTTTCGAACTCGCCGTATAGCGCAGCGGTCTGATGCGGATTCTCGCCATAGCGCAAACGCATAGCCAGCGGCAGCGAGATCGAAAAGGACGCATCGGTGGATTGCTCCCTGTTCAAAAAATTGCCAATGGCCCGGTCGTATTCGGATGTCTTAATGAACGCCTTGATAGCAAGACGCTCGCGCAGCTTTAGCGTGGTCTCGCCTTTGTTATCGCGAATCGTGTTGAGCACTGTGTCGTAATCGGACGGATCGACTACTACGGTCACAGATTCATAATTTTTCGCGGCACTCCGAATCATAGACGGTCCACCGATGTCGATGTTCTCAATCGCCTCGGCCAGCGAGACATTCGGTTTACGAATTGTTTCTTCGAACGGATAAAGATTTACCACTACGAGATCGATCGGCTCAAAACCGCATTCGCGAGCTTGAGCTTCGTGTTTCGCATTGCCGCGCTTGTAGAGAAGGCCGCCATGCACCCGGGGATGCAACGTTTTCACTCGCCCGTCCAGCACTTCGGGAAAAGCTGTGAAACTGGAAATGTCGCGCACGGGGATTTTTTCCTTGCGCAGGAGCTCCGCCGTTCCACCCGTGGAAATGATGTCGACGCCCTGACGCTCAAGCGCGCGCGCAAACGCAGCGACGCCTTTTTTGTCGGAAACGGAAATGAGAGCGCGGGATATTTTCACCTGAAAGTTAAAAGGGTTACAAGCGTTACAAAGTTAAACGATGCAATGATTGTAACTATGTAACCCTGCGTCGGTGTAACTTTCCTCCGGCGCCAGTCAGCGACCCAGAATAACGTTCCTTGCCGCCGGATAAAGCACCGGGCAACAACCAATGGTTTCGCAGAACGCCTTGCTGAAGTGGCTAAGACTTGAATAGCCAACTTCGGTCGCGGCCTCGGTAACGTTGTAACGTCCCGTTCGGAGCAACTCGGCTGCGCGCTCCATTCGCACGTTGCGCAAATATTGCGGAATGGTGAGGCCGACTTCGCGCGAGAAAATCCGGCTCAAGTAAAACGGACTGCAGCCGACTTCCTGCCCAAGTGTCTCCAGCGCCGGCGGGTTCGCCAGATCCCGGGCGAGCATTTCCTTCACGCGCTCGACCCGCT
>JBDTZF010000066.1:0-14492 GCA_040005265.1 Verrucomicrobiota bacterium | reverse complement strand
CGGCAATCGGCGGCGACGAATTGGCCGTCTTTGGTCAGCACCAGCGGATTGATCTCGAGCGACCGAGCTTCCACGCTACGAGCTGCGGAAAATAATCTTTGAATCGATTCGGCAAGCTGTTTGGCATCCGCCGCCGAAAGCCCGCACGATTCGACGGCTTCCTTCACAGCTGAATCCAGCGGTCCGCCCGCCACGTCACAGACGATGCGCCGCGTCGAAGCGGCACGCTCTTCGATTCCACTGCCGCCCCCGGCGGCAAAAATAATTACCGGCGCGCGGGCAGCGTCATCAATCGCAAACGAAAGGAAAAATTCACGTTCGATGTCGATCTTCTCTTCCACCAGCACGGCTTCGACCGGAAACTGTCCCACTTTGATCGCCAGCATGCGCGCGGCATGGTCGCGCACATCATCCGGCTTTTTGGCAAAGGCGACTCCGCCGATGCCGGCGCGCCCTGTTGTCCAGGCCTGAATCTTAATCACCACTTCGCCGCCGATTTCTTTGGCGGCGGCGACAGCTTCATCAGCACTCAGCGCGGCACGTCCACGCGGAATTTTGAATCCGTTGGCGGCAAGAATCGCTTTCCCTTGATATTCGTGAAGTCGCGCCATGGCTGGGTGGTATCCTAACCAACTTTCTGGGTAGCGCACGCGTCTCGCGTGGTGGTTTTGGCGTCCCGCCGAAACGAGCTTTTCCTTGAAACTCAGCGCCTCAAACAGGGAGGAGGCCCAAGAAAAGTTCGCGATCGCGAGGACGCGTGCGCTACCCAAACGCGGCATTCAACGAATGTCGATCTTGTTGATCGCGCCTAACCCTCATAATAGTGTCGGTCCTGCCGAACCCCACCTCATGACCTCACTCGACTACTACGGCATTGAAGAACTCCTCACGGACGATGAGCGCGCGGCGCGCGATCGGGCCCGGCGTTTTGTGCAGGAGGAAGTCATGTCCGAGGTCGTGGCCTGCCATCGCGCCGCCAAGTTTCCAGATCATCTCATCGCGCGAATGGGCGCGCTCCGCTTTTATGCTCCGTACTTGGAAGAGCACGGATGCGCCGGCCTGAGTTACACGGCCTACGGCCTGATCATGCAGGAACTGGAAAGGGCTGACTCGGGCCTTCGCTCGCTGGCCTCAGTACAGGGTTCTCTCGCCATACACGCCATTCATTCTTTCGGCTCGCCCGAGCAACAGGCGCGCTGGCTACCGGGACTGATTTCAGGCGAGCGGGTCGCTTGTTTTGCCCTGACGGAACACGGGCACGGCTCAGACCCGGGCGGCATGGAAACCACCGCCAAGAACGATGGCACTCATTATATATTAGATGGAAGCAAATGCTGGATCGGCAACGCCTCGATCGCAGACGTAAAAGTGGTTTGGGCGAAGGACGACGACGGCCGCGTGGGCGGGTTCATCGTGGAGAAGGATGCCCCCGGGTTTCGCGTGGAGGATATCGAAGGGAAGTTCAGCCTGCGCATGTCGCGCACATCGGAATGCTGGTTCGAAAATTGCCGGATACCAGCGGGTAATCGCCTGCCAAAGGCAAAGGGATTGCGCGCTCCGCTATCGTGTCTGTCGCAGGCGCGCGTCGGCGTGGCGTGGGGCGTGATCGGCGCGGCCATCGATTGCTACGAAACGGCGTTGGCTTACGCGAAATCGCGAGAACAATTTGGCCGGCCGATTGCCGGCTTCCAACTCATTCAGGAAAAACTGGTTTGGATGGTCCAGGAAATTACCAAGGCACAATTGCTGGCGTTGCGTCTCACCCGCATGATAGAAGCTGGCCCGGTGCGCCCCGCCCAGATCTCGCTGGCGAAACGCAACAACGTCTGGATGGCGCTCGAATGCGCGCGCAAGGCGCGGGACATCCTGGGGGCGGTTGGAATTACCGATCGCTATTCCGTAATTCGACACCTTCTGAATCTGGAGAGCGTTTATACTTACGAAGGCACGCACAATGTCCATGCGTTGATCATCGGCCACGACATCACCGGACTCGATGCCTTCGGCGGCTCCTAACCTCACGATATGAGTCAAGCGAACTGGGAAGCCATCAGCGCAATCGCGCAAATGATTGGCTCGGTTGCAGTCGTCTGCTCCGTCTTGTATCTGGCAGTTCAGGTGCATAGCAGCACGCGCATAGCAAAAGTGGCTGCGCAGGATGCCGCAGCAACATCACTCCGGGAAGTGACGAGACCGTTTGCCGAGAATGCCGACCTGGCCCGAGTGTGGCGAGCCGGTCTCGAGAATTTGCAGTCGTTGCCTGCAGAGGAGCAGGCGCGGTTCTTCCATTCCTCCTATCAATTTCTCAAGGCATTCGAGACGATTCATTTTCACCACATCAATGGCCTGATGGACGAGCAGATCTGGCAAGGATGGTGTGGCCTCCTTCGACACTACATCGCTTCTCCTGGAATGGAGCATTACTGGAAGCTGCGCCAGGATCTTTTCTCGCCGCGGTTTCAGCAATTTGTCCTCGCGCTCGATCGTCCGGCTGAGCGGCGCACGGTGGGGAATTTGTTAGGAGAAGAGGGTCACTGAAGCGGTCTATGCATTCGGTCACTAAACTGGAGGGACACGCGCTGTCGTGTCCCAAATATTGGGCGCCGACGGCGCGGACGCCCTCCAACACGGATGACAGACCGCAATGATTAGCTAAAGTAATAACGTATGAACGAAGTCTACATTCTTGGCGGCGGGCGCACCGATTTTAAGCGCAACCTGAAGAAGGAAGGCAAAACCATCCGGCATTTGATCATCGAAGCCGGACAAAAGGCGATCGCTGACGCCAAGATCGATCCGGCCGAAATTCAGGCCGGTGCGGTCGGGAATTTCAACTCCGGACAATTCACCAAACAATTGCACCTTGGCGCGTTCCTTCCAGAGATCGATCCGAAATTGCGCGGCATCCCGACCATGCACACCGAAGCGGCCTGCGCTTCAGGCGCGCTTTCCGTATTGCTGGGCGCGGAATGGATTATGGGCGGAATTTACGACGTGGTGCTGGTAGTGGGAGCGGAACAACAGAAAACAATGTCGTCACTCGATGGCTCCGACGTGTTGGGAGCGGCCGCCGATTATCACAACGAGAAACCGGAATACGGCGACTTCATGTTCCCAAAGTTGTTCGGAAAAATCGCCCAAATCTACATCGACAAATACGGCGCCAAGGAAAGCGATTTCGCGACAGTCGCATGGAAAAATTACGCGCACGCCAAACTGAATCCCCTCGCCCAGATGCGCGAAGCGGATCTCACTCTAGATTGCGCCTCGCAAGTTTCGGACAAAAATCCGAGCGTCGCGCCGCCGCTGAAGGTCTCCGATTGCTCGCAGATCACCGACGGCAGCGCATCCGTCGTCCTCGTTTCCGGGAAATATTTGGAGAAGATCGGACGCGATAAAAAGAAAACGCCGCGTCTCCACGGCTTTGGACACACCACAGATTATCTCCCGCTCGATAAAAAGGACGTGCCAACATTTTCGATCGCGCGCAAAGCAGCGGAGAACGCATTCGGCATGGCCAATCTAAAGCCACGCGATCTGCAAGGCGCGGATGTGCACGATTGTTTCTCAGTTACCGAAGTCATTGTTTACGAAATCCTCGGCCTGGCCGAGCCGGGCAAAGGCGCGGAACTGGCGAGAAGCGGCGCCACTGCCTTGCCTCAGGTACGCGGCGAAAAGATGCGCGGACCGCATGCGTTCGAGATTCCGATCAATCCAGGCGGCGGTCTAATCGGCGACGGTCACCCAGTGGGCGCGACGGGCGTGCGCCAGGTTTACGAAGCGTATCAACATCTCACCGAACAGGCCGGCGCGCGGCAAATTCCGAACGCAAAACGCTTTCTTACCTTCAACATGGGCGGCAGTCTGACCACATCGGTGGCGATGGTTTGGGGCCGCGACTAGGTCCGAGCCGAACTGACAGCTGTCGATGATACTACTGGCCGAGGTCACCGACCTCGGCTACAACGGCGGTTAGACGCGTCATCCCATGAAGCTGCCGTTCTCTTCTCGCAAAAAATCCGCGCGCCCGCGCGAGAATTTTATGCTCATCACGCTCGACTGCGGGCGTTACGACGCCTTCATCGAAGCGCGCAAGCCGGTGCTGGACAAAATAGGCAAGGCGCGCCAGGCCTACACTCACGGCACATTCACGTTTCCATCCCACGCGGCGATGTTTCAGGGAATGTTGCCACACGTCTTCTGCGACGAGCCTTTTTATAATCGCGGGATTCGCCAGATGTGGCGGATGCGCGACAAGCCGGGCAAGAAACCGGCGCTCATCGAGTTCCCGTTGGAAACGGGCAGCATCATCGGCGGTTTCGTTGACGCGGGATATCACGTAGCCGGAACTGCAGCGATGGCCTGGTTTCGAAATCCGAAACCGCTTCGGCAACAATTTCCGAGGTTCGAGTTCACCGGCATCGACGCCAAGAGGCAGGTCGATTTTATTCTAAGCGAATGGAGCCACCGCGGTGACCAACCATTTTTCGGCTTCATCAATTTCGGCGAGGCGCACGGCCCCTACATCCACGAGGGAATGCCGGGGGCGGAAGATGTGAAAGGAAAGACCGGTACCGCGGATTTTCGATTGCGTCCACACGTCGGAAAGCTGCGCAGCGACGAATGGAAGTTCGACGAGGAACTGTGGCGCCGTCAGGTGGAATGTATTTCCTACCTTGATGCGCGGATCGGCGATTTGATAGGCGGCTTGGCCAAGTCGGGCCAGGGCATCACGATCGCGTTGTGCAGCGATCATGGTGAATGTTTCGGCGAAGAAGGATTGTACGGTCACGGTTTTTATCATCCGAAAATCATGGAAGTCCCGTTGTTGATCTTCCGGATCAATGAGGACGGGACGTTTACCGACGACCCGAACGAAATTGCACAACGGGTAGACGCGCGAACAAAAGTGTAGAGGCGCCCGCGTCGGGCGCAACGCCTGAACCTGCGGCCGACACGGCCGCCTCTACACCAAGAGGTCACGCAACCGATCCAGAAATGGAACTTGCGCGGAATTGATTTTGGTCCGGGCGATTTCCTCCGAAAAGAATTCCGCGCGATCAATTTCTGGAAATTGTTTCATCTTACCCGTGCGCGGCGGCCACTCCATTTCGAAGGTGTTTGATTTCAGTTGGAACGACTGAGGCAAATCGTCTTCAAACGCCCAGGCGTGAACAACCTTTCCGCCTTTCTGTTTGATCGAGCCGAGCTTTGTCCAGATTCCCGAGGGTTTCACTCCGAGTTCTTCTTCAAATTCAACCTGAGCGCGCCCGAGCAAATCTTCATTCACGCCGACTTCGCCTTTGGGTATTGTCCACGCGCCGTCGTCTTTGTTTGTCCAGAACGGTCCTCCCGGATGCACAAGCAACATTTCCATGTTGGCGTCCCTGCGCCGAAACATCAGCAAGCCTGCGCTCACCCGACTGGACTTTGATTGTGGTTCCACCTCGAGATCCTACGTCCACCAGCCGACTCGCGCTTGCGTTTTGGAGTGCGGCGGTATTCCGCCGCTTTTTATCTTTTCACGCTGCCGGAAAGCGGCGGAGCACCGCACGCACTCCAAAACGTGGCCGCCGTCCTCAACGCTCTACTTCAGTCGCGCCTGCAGAAATTTCAGCACCGCGCCTTCAGCCGAGCGAAGATCGACATCCTCCATCGCTTCCTCGGTCCGTTGCTTCAGGCCCTCGATCGAGTTTCCATTCAGGTAATCTTCGAGCACCTGAGGATGGACATAACATTTCCGGCAAACAGCCGGCGTGTTGCCGAGAATTGTCGCCACCGCACGAATCGCGGTCGTGACATTCGCTTTTGCCTGCTTTTTCGTTTCGAATTTTTCCTGGGCTTTCAGCGCAATCGCGGTGAGCACCGTTCCGGCCCAGGTGCGAAAATCTTTAGCGGTGAAATTCTCACCAGTGATCTCGCGCAAGTAATCGTTCACATCCTGCGACGTGATATCGCCTACCTTGCCGTCATCATCGACATATTGAAACAAGTCCTGCCCGCGTAAGTCCTGCAGCTTGGAAATAGTCCTGGCGATCCGACGGTCGGTGATGTCCACATCGTGGTCGCGCCCACTCTTGCCGCGAAACCGAAAACGCAAGTTCGCGCCTTTTACATCGACATGTCGATCTTTCATCGTCGTGAGACCGAATGACTTGTTCTCCCGCGCGTATTCTTCGTTGCCGATTCGAATGAAGGTGCGCTCCAAAAGCTGAACTACCGTAGCCAGGACTTTTTCTCGCGGCAGGCCGGGCAGTGCGGCGTCTTTGGCCACACGTTTCCGAATTTTCGGCAGCGCCCGGGCGAACATCAGGATCCGGTCGTATTTGTTCTCGTCGCGCACTTCGCGCCAGCGATCGTGATACCGGTATTGTTTGCGTTTGCGCGCGTCGCGCCCGGTTGCCTGGATATGGCCATTAGCCGATGGACAGATCCAAACATTTGCCCAAGCCGGCGGAATCACGAGCCGCTTGATTCGCAATAAGCGCGTCTCGTCCCGAATTGGTTTCCCCTCCGAGTCAAAATATTCGAAGTCATCGCCCTTCACTTTGCGTGTGTAGCCCGGGCGATCGTCACCGACGTAACGCAACCCGGCATCCTCAGCCGCTTCCATCGCTTCCGCATCGGGCTCGACCGTTTTCAGCTTGGGAGGCTTCTTCGCGATTGCATGCATTCCAATAGATTCGCGCGCAGATCATGTGCCGGGGGTCTATTTATCGCGGCGTCTTGTCTGTGGTAGCGCACGCGTCTCGCGATCACGAACTTTTCTGGAATCGTCCAAGCTGGTCAGCGTCGACGAATAGGGGAAAGACTGTTTTGGCGAGACACCGAAAGTCCGAGCCGAAAAACAGCCTGATTATCTTGCGGCGGGATTAGGGAAAAGACAGACTACGCGACGCTCATGCACGAACTCATTCGCGACATCACCTATTGCACCGTCGCCGCGTGGTTGCTCGGCCTGGCAGCGCAATTTGCGCGGCAACCGTTGCTCCTCGCTTATCTCGTGGGCGGCTTCGCTCTCGGCCCTGTGGGATTCGGTTTCATCAAATCCGCCGAATCGATCTCGGCTATCGCTGAGCTCGGCCTGATTTTTCTGCTGTTCATGATCGGGCTGGAAATCGACCTGAAGAAAATCGCCAGCGCCGGGCGCTCTATTACCGTTACCGCGCTCGTACAAATCACGGGTGGAGTCCTCCTCGGTCTTCTCTTTTTCAAGTTCTGCGGTTTCGCTCTCGGCGGCGGGAAATGGGACGCGCTTTATCTGGCCGTCGCGGCTGCGCTCAGCAGCACGGTCATCATCGTGAAAGTGCTCTACGACAAACACGAGCTCGACACCTTGACTGGGCGCATCACGCTTGGCGTGCTGGTGCTTCAAGATCTGGCGGTCATTCTCTTTCTGGCAATCCAGCCGAACCTCGAGCATCTCGCTCCCGCCATTCTTCTCCTGTCGTTGTTGCGCGCTGTCATTCTCGTTGCGGTAACGCTGGCGGTGAGCCGCTATGTCCTACCGGCGATCTTTCACCGCATCGCGCGAGTGCCGGAGCTAGTGCAGGTCGGCGCAATCGCCTGGTGTTTTCTTGTGGGCGAATTTGGGGAACGACTGCACCTCTCCCGCGAGATGGGGGCGTTGATTGCGGGTGTGGCGCTTTCGACTTTCCCGTACGCCCTCGATGTCACCGCCAAGGTAACTAGTTTGCGCGACTTTTTCGTCACTCTGTTTTTCGTCGCGATCGGGATGCAAATTCCGATGCCAACCGGGATGCTGGTGGCTTGGGCGCTGGCGTTCGCCGGTTTTCTCGTGGTCAGCCGGATCGCCACTACTTTCACGCCGTTGTACCTGATGCGTCTCGGGCTGCGGACCAGCGTGATTCCCGCGCTCAATCTCTGCCAAGTCAGCGAGTTCTCGCTCGTCGTGCTCGCCCTCGGCGCCCAATCGGGTCACCTCGCCAGCCCTGATACCAGTGGCATCGTCGCGCTCGCTTTCACGCTTCTCGCGGTTGTCTCTACGTTCAGCATGGCCAAATCGGACAACTTTGTTCCGAAACTAATCTCGTGGTTGAAAAAGCGCGGCGTTCGCGACCTCGATCACGCGCACGACGACGAGCACGCGCTCGGCGCACACGGCGACCAGAAGGGCGCTCGCATTGTTTTCATCGGCTTCTTTCGCACCGCCAGCTCGCTGCTTGAGGAGATCCAGGTGCACGCCCCCGAGTTGATCGCCGACGTCGCAGTGGTGGACTTTAGCCCGGTTGCGCGCGCTGGCCTTCTTGAGAGGCAGGTACGCGTTTTTTATGGCGACATCGCGCATCGCGACACGCTCGTCCATGCCGGCATCGAAAAAGCCGAAGTGCTCATTTCAACCGTACCCGATTCGCTTCTGAAAGGCACAAACAACGAACGACTCGTCCGTTTTCTGCGTCAGCTCAATCCCACCGCAAAAATTATCGCCACTGCCGATGTGCTCGCGGGGGCAGCTCAGATTCTCGATGCCGGCGCCGATTACGTCACAGTCCCGCGTCTGGAACAGGCTGGCGATCTGCTCGAAGCGGTCCGCGCCGCCACCGAAGGATTGCTCGGAAAAAAGCGCGACGCTCTCCGCGAGATCCTCCGCGACCGCCGCGAAGTGCTGGATTAGGGAGTGAGCAACTGGAGGGGCGTGCTCCGTCACGTCCGAGACAATCCACGGACGACACGCAGGTCGTCCCTCCATTTTCGGCCGGCGAGACGCCCGCCTGCCCCACAGGCAGATGCCTGTGCTACTACGGGCCGTAGCTCTTGGTGAATTTCTTTTTCGATTCGCCGTCGGGCTCGCTGGGAGCGATCGGCGGTTGCTCGGGAGCTGTCGATATTGCTTCGGGCGCGGGCGAACTTGGTTCTGATTGCGGGTCTAAGCCGGACGGAAGGTCTGGGCCGGACTGACCTTGTGGCGCCTTACCGCCGGAAACCTCGACGTAGGCCATCTGCAAATTCGATAACGCGTTCCGCAGCACAGTGGTCTCTTCGGTGGACAGATTGCCGCGCGTTTTTTCCTGAACCATGACGAGCTGATCGATGAACATTTTGGCCAGATCGAGATTCACTTCCGGCTCACCGGTCCTCGGATTGGGAATTTGGCCGAGAAATAACGCGGCGTTCTGAGCGTGCATCATGACGAACTCAACGAAGCGCTGCGTCATTTCCCCCATCGTTTGTCCTGTTTGTACTTCAGCCATAAATTTAGAGAGAGCCCCCACTGGCGCTTCGCGTCCGTCTGGTCACTCGCCCCGCCCGGGCTCGCGCCAGCCACCTAGCTGCGTTTCCGCCTAACCTAACGCTGCCCCACGCATTAGGTTTCTCCCCGCGGGAGAGATGAGCGTTGTCGCTGTTTTGGCAGGTCCCTTCTCCCGCGGGGAGTAGGTTAGGATGAGGGCTTCTAGCTTTTGAAATCATTCTAGTTCTTCTTCGCAGGTGCGGGCTTGTCCGGCGGTCGGACCGTGGCCAAAACATACGGTTGATCCTTGAAATATTTAGCGGCTACCCGCTTGATGTCTTCGAGCTTCACGGCGGTCACTTCTTTCTCGAGCGATTTATAATGACTGAACCCGAGCCCGTAAAGCTCATCCAAGGCGCATTGGTATCCGAGTGAATCGTTGCTCTGGTTCGCGATCTGTTGCTGCCCGATCATTTTTTTCTTCGCCCGCACCAGCTCCACGTCGGTCAAGCCCTCATTGGCCAGTTTGTTGATTTCTTCCAGCAGCGCCGCTTTCACCGGCTCGATCTTGGCCGGATCGGTGCCGAGATAAAATGCGAACAGCCCGGGCACGAGTCCCTGCATCTGGCTGGCGCCGACATAATAGGCCAGCCCCATCTCTTCCCGTATCCGAACGAAAAATCGCGAACCGAGATCGCTGCTCGCTTCATCGATCAACTCGAGCGCATACCGGTCCGGACTAAACATGTCCACACCGCGGTAGCCGACCATGATTACACCCTGGGCTTTTTCTTTGAGGCTCTGAACCATCTCAGTTTTGGCCAACGGTGGCGCCGGCTTCACATCAGTAAGCGCAAGATTGCCGGCATTCATTTTGCCAAGCATTTGCTCGAAAAGCTGTTTCACTTCGGCGGCTTTAACATCCCCGAACACGGAGATAACGCCGTTCTTGCCGACCAGAAACCGGTCACGAAAATCGAGAAGGTCTTTCTGCTTCAGCTTTTGGACGGTATCGACCGTTCCATTTGCGTGCAGCGCGTAGGGGTGCTTGGCGAAAAGCGCGTCCCGCATAATATTGCGCGCAACGACGGTGAGCTTTTCGTCCTCCTCTTTGATACCAGCAATCTGCACTTCCTTTTCGCGGACGACCGCCTGGTCCGGCATTGTCGCATTCAATAAAACATCCGAGAGAATCTCCGCGCCGAGTTTCATGTCCGCGTTCGTGAGATGAAGCGAAACACTGAAAGTGTTGTTTCCCGCATCACTGCCAATGGCGCCGCCCACTGCCTCGATTTGATTCGCGATTTGCTCGGCGGTGCGCGTCTTGGTCCCTTTGAGCAGCGTCTTCGCCATCAACCTGGTGATTCCGTTATTTTGCGGCGTTTCGCCCAGCAGCCCGCCGCGGAAAACCGCCGTCATCGACACCAACGGGAGCCGCGAATCCTCTCGTACCAGGACTCGAAGGCCGTTTGAGAGGTCGATCTTTTGGATCTCGCCCGCGGCAACAGCTTTCACGGTTTCTTCTTTCCCGGCCAGAGACCCTTTCGGGTTTAACGAGACGACTGTGAGGTTTTCATCGACGAGGTACCTCGCCGCAACGCGCCGAACGTCGTCGAGCGTCACTTTCTGGATCGCGGCGAGATAATCGCGACTAAAATTCAAGTTGCGCGTCAGGAACCAGTTCGAGCCGATGTCGCCGGCCTGGCCGCGCATCGTCGTCAACGCATCCAGATGATGTGAGAGCGCGATCTTTTTCGACTTGGCCAATTCATCCGCGGTAACCCCGGTCTTTTTCGCCTCTTCGACAATTTCCAAAATCAATTTCTGCGCGGCCTCGCGTTTCTTAGGATCGACAGTCGCTTCGATTCCAAACAGGCCGGGATCGCCCGGGGTGTAGGAGAAAGCGGAGACACCAAAGGCGAGACCGCTCTCTTCGCGCACGCGCCGGTACAAACGCGAGCTACGTCCCTCGCCCAGAACGGTCGAGAGAAGATCGATCGCCGGAACATCGGGATGAGTGAGTTCGGGAATGTGCCAGGCCAGTGAAAGGTGGGTCAGCTCCGTCGCAAACTCGTTATGCACTTCGCGACGGCCGAGCTGTGGCGGCTCCGTCGGTATGTAAACGGGCTTAAGCGATTTCTCGGGATAATCTTTGAAGTAGTCGGCGAGCTGCTGATGAATTTTTTCAGCATCGACGTCGCCCACCACGAGAAAAGTAAGATTATTCGGAACGTACCGAGTTTTGTAATACTGCATCACCTGTTCCTGCGAGAGCTGGTTGTAAACTTCCATCTGCCCGATGACCGGCAGCCGATATGGATGTCTTTGATAGGCGGTGGCGAAAAGAAGCTGCCCTACCATTCGGTCAGGGTCGTCGAACCCCATGGCAAACTCGCGCCGGATGACTTCCTGTTCTTTCGAATACTCATCCGCCGGCAAAGTCGAATTCATCATGGCATCGGCCAAAACATCGAGCGCGGCGGTCACGCCATCCTTCGGCACATCGATCCAGAAAACGGTGCGATCGAAAGACGTGTAAGCGTTGATGTACCCGCCGACGTCCTGAATACTTTGCGCGACGGCATTTTTCGATCTCTTCTTGGTGCCTTTAAAAAGCATGTGCTCGAGAATGTGCGACAAGCCCGCGCCCAGCCGTTCGTCCTCGTTAATGCTGCCGGTGCCGCACCAGGCCTGCACACTGGCCACTGGCGCGCTGCGATCTTCCTGCACAATGACGGTCAGTCCATCCGGCAATACCCATTTTTGTGCGGTGGATGGCGGAACGGCAATGACACCAGTTTCTTCTTTGGGTGCGGCGTTCAAATTTGCAGTGGTAAACATAGTCGCAACGATCAGCGCCAGAACCGGCGCGAATCGGTTCATGTTGATTTCGGCGCCGGTAAGCCCGAACGCGGCTTCGGCTCAACAACTTTTTCAGGCTCGAACGGCCTTACGAACGTTTCCTCAAAATCGTAGACGTTCTTAAAGTCCTCGATCGAATCCTGCTCGGTTTTTCCGAAGATTCCGGCGGCGATTAAATTAAAAACCATGTGGCCGACATCTTCGGTGCAACGGATGCCCCAATGCCCGAACACCGTCATAACCATTGGCCCGAATTCCTTCAGCGCGTATTGGCGGACGCCATCGAGTAGCTCCGGGCCGCTGACGTGGCGCACGGTTGCACCCTTGGCTTTCTTCTGTTGCTTGGTCGAAAAATCGAGCGCATCGCGCAGAAAAATATAGGAATCGCGATCGTAACGCTGATCACTGGCCACGATCGAGTCGAGGGCTTCGGCAAATCCAATTTTCTGCATGAATAAAACCGCGCGTTTTGGGCGCGGGCACAATGATAGTCGCCAACCGCGCGTTGAGCAACTATCGGTGACGCGTAGTTGGAGGGCGTCCGCGCTATCGGGGCCCATTATTTAGAACGTTAGGCAATGTTGCTCGCAAGAAGGGGCAAAGGTAGGGCGCCGACAGCGCGGACGCTCCAGACTTCAGCTTTCCGACCAGACGGCGAACTCGCCGCCACCCGGCTCGACAAAATGAAAACGCCGGCCACCGGGAAATTCGAAGATCTCTTTCTTAATCGTTCCACCAAGATCGACAACTTTCTTCAGGGTATCTTCCAGATTTTTTTGATAAAAAACGATTAGCGCCGCGCCAGCCTCCATCGGGGCAGTTTTTTCGGACACATAAAAACCGCCAGCCATCCGGCCGTCATCGAATGAGGCGTAGTCCGGTCCATAATTGACAAACGACCAGCCGAACAGCCCGGTAAAAAAGCGTTTGGTCTCGACGAGATTGCGTGAAGGCATCTCGACATAATCGATCGTCTTTGGAATCGACTCGTGCATGTCGATCCAGTCTGAATCGGCAGCCGGATATGTCGAGCTTCTTCGCGGTTTTGAGGGCGTCGGTATTCTTTAGTCATGCACTTTCTCCTACTCTTACACTTCCCTAAAGAAGAGTAGGTGCAGGTGAAAGATTAGGAGTAAGGGGCGCCGACCCGCCTGCGCCAAGGCTTCGGCGTGGCAAGCAGCTCGGACGCCCTCCAGAGTTGAGTCCATTTCTTTATCGACCGTCCCGCAAGACCACCCGGAATTGGCCCGCATTATGCACCAGACGGGAGATCGACATCTGCCCGCTGACTTGCCGGATGGAATTTTCTCGATTAACTCCCGCTCTGTTTTCGCTGCTGGATCCAAATGCCGACCTTTCAAATCTATAATGTGACTCCGACCTTGCCTGCGGCGCTCGAGCCGTTGCGCGAGATGAGCTTTAATCTCTGGTGGACGTGGGAACCGTCGGCGCGCCGTCTTTTCCGGCACCTCGATCCCGACCTTTGGAACCGGACCAATCACAACCCGGTCCGGATGCTGCAACTTTCACGGCAGTCGCGCCTCGAGGAACTTTCACAGGACAAAGATTTCTTGCGCGACCTGAAGGAAATTCACGACGCATTCCGGCGTTATCTCGAAAACAAGGAGACGTACGGAAAGACCGGCAAAGGGAGCGCGATCACAAAACCGGTCGCGTATTTCTCCGCCGAATTCGGTTTCCATGAATCGATCCCGAATTACTCCGGCGGCCTCGGGATCCTGGCGGGCGACCACTGCAAATCAGCCAGCGATCTCGATCTTAATTTCGTTGCGCTGGGTCTTCTCTATCGACACGGCTATTTCAAGCAGCAGATCGACAAGGACGGCGTTCAGGGAGCGATCAGTCTCAACCAGAATTTTCATCATCTGCCGATTCGTGAAGTCCGACGGGGCGACGCCAATGTGCGCATCTCGGTTCGAATTTTAGAGCGCGACGTTTTTGCCAAGGTCTGGCAGCTGCAGGTCGGCCGGGTGAGTCTTTATCTGCTCGATACCGACATTCCGGAAAACAACGTCGAAGACCGCTTGATCACGGCCGAACTTTACGGCGGCGATCTGGAGATGCGGATGCGCCAGGAGATCGTGCTCGGCATCGGCGGCGTGAAAACATTGAGCGCGCTCGGGATCGACGCCCAGGTGTTTCACATGAACGAAGGCCACTCGGCGTTTCTCGCGCTGGAGCGCGTTCGCCTCAACGTCGTGGAGAAAAAGCTGGATTTTTATTCCGCGCTGCAGGTCGCGGCCGCCGCCAACGTTTTCACCACGCATACGCCCGTTCCCGCCGGCAACGATTCATTCCCGCGCGATATGATGCGCAAATATTTCGGCGGCCTGGCCAAAGAGCTGCAAATTCCGTTCGACGAACTTTTCCGCTTCGGCCAATCGAGTGTCGATCCGGCTGATTCATTCAGCATGACGAT
>JBDTZF010000065.1:0-14554 GCA_040005265.1 Verrucomicrobiota bacterium | reverse complement strand
CACAGCGCCCTTTGGAGGCGTTATTCATGGTTCGAATCCATGCGGGGTAGCCCGCGTCCGCGTAAAAGGCTTTGCCTCACGCGGTCGGAGCCTTGAGAACAAAAGGTGTGTACACAACTGAGACACTACCTTGAAAAGTTTCCGGCGCGTTCAGCCGCGTGAGGCCGAAGGCCTTTTACGCGGCTACTTCTTGTCCTTTTGCGTAATCTGCGACGGTTCAGTCACCACGATTTCTGGTTTGCCCTCGTGCATTTTGATCTCGCCCGAGACACTAACCACAGCGCCGTCGAGCTTCTCAATGTCCAAAAATTTCTCGGCATATTTTGAGGGAATGAAAGCAGTGAATTCTTCATTTGGGTGGCGGCCACCCATGTTCAGAAAAATGCTGCCACCCTGGGCGCGATGAGCATCCTCTATTTTTCCGGTGACCGTGGCCTTTTCCCCGGCGTGCTTTGCCGCTTCGGTCGGTGTGTAATTCGGGGCATCCTCGCCGAATCCGGTCCCGGCTAGTATTAAGACGCAAAAAGCAATCGCTGTCCTAGTCAGTCTCTTGGAGATCATCCCCGAACTTTGCCAGAAACGAAGGAGGTGTCGAGGGCCAACCCGACACCCTGGCGCCTTCTTCAGGGCGTTCCTGTCGGACTGGGGCTTGCCACTGGATAAGCGAACGTTGCCGCCGGCGATGCGGATGGGGTTCCCTCCGACTCGGGTGATGATGTCGATGTTGCCGAAGGCGCAACACTGGGTGTCGGCGTTGGAGGCGGCGGAATAATGTTGTCCCAATGATGCAGCGGGGCCGTCGCGCCGCCAATTTCATCCACCAGTTTCTGGCAACGCGCCTGAATCTTATCCAAGTCCGGAGGACCAAATGGCGTATCTGCAGTGCCGGGAAAAATCAAATAGGTGGCCTTGAGATCGCTCACCGGACGGCTGTAAGCGGTCGCGGCCCCATTGATTTCCTTGGCAATTCGCAAAGATGCTTCACCGACTTTCTCGTTAGGGCCTATATCGCCGATTATTGCCGGGTAAATTGCATTTCCGAAAATGACCATCGCATAGTCTCCGACTTTCGGCGCCTCCCGTCCCTTCGCGAAACTGCCCGGGATAACGATAAACGGATCGGTGGCTCCAATGAGAAAGCTGAATTTTTTGAACGTGAAAACTTCGGAGCGAAGTTGTGTGATCAAGGCTCGCAGCTCGCGCTTACGATCAGCGCTGGTCGCTGACAGACCTACTTCGTCTTCGGCGCGCTGTAATCGATCTTCCGTGCCCGCCAGATAGGGATTGGCCGCGTCCGTTTTCTTGTTCCAGCGATAACTGGTGAACGGCTTAAAATTGGTAGACGCTCCGGTGCCGGCGGGCAGCCGATCGGCGTCCGACCCGTCAGCATCGACATCCATGTCTGCCTGAAGCAACAGCGCTTTCCGATGACTCTGTGGATGCTGTAGTCGCAGTACCGTCTGGCAATCGTAAAAATTATGCCTGGAAAGCAACAGGTCGAGCCGCGACAGCTTATCTCGCAACATCTTTACTTTCGTCGCATAGAGTTCCTGGAAAAGCGGCGAAACCGAATCGGGTGAGAGCATCGCCGCCAGTCCCGGCAGGAGCGCGGGCAATTGCGGATTTACTTTGGCCAGCGATTCGACCGAATTGTTAGGCTCTGGCAGGGACGCCCGCAATTTTAGATCGAGAACATAACTGTCCGGGTCGGCCCGCTCCGTCGTTGCATCGCGGCCGGGCGGGGTCTCGACAGTGGAATGGAGCGCAAGGCCATTGAATATCTTTCCGATATCAAGCTTGCCGCCGACCACCGGCGGCTTTGTCGGGCTCGGCTCAGGCGTGGGCGTCGCTGTAACCTCCGGCGCGTTTTGCAGCAATCGCTCAACTGAAATCCAGCGATACACAACCGCTGCGAAAATCGCGATGGCGACAATCAGCACGAGACGCCTGACACGAAGTCTTGCCACGCGCGCAGGTTACCTTCTGACCCAGGCGATCAGCGCAACGATGATACCGATCGCACTCAAGATCGACATCATGCCGGCGGGCATCGCCTTTCCGGTCTTGATGAATTTCGGAATGAACTGCGCGGCCAGCAGGAGGGAAACGATCAGAACGGTCAGGAGACCTGCCGCGCGATGCTCCGGCAAAACGAACGCGCCAATCAGCAGCAGAATTCCGGTAATCGATCCGGCAATGAGAGACGGCATGCTGCCCGCCTTGACGAAGCCGATGATGCCGCCGGTGATTGTGAGAATACCGAAAATAATGAAGTAAATCTTCGCGGGACCTAACATCGGTGGAGTCCAGTTAACTCAACCCTCCGGCACTGTCCAGCTTCTTAGCCCGTCATCCTGAGCGGAGTCGAAAGATCCCGCGGTTGGAAACAACGCTCGCGACCGGGATGACAGAAGGAGGATTCGCTCGATCACTTCGTTCCCAGATCTTCTATCTTCAACACGGGATGAATTTCCCACGCACTCAAGCGCCACGGATTATGATAACCATTCGCGGTAAACCTCTCCACTTTCGTCCCGACGTCATAGGTCCCATTGTGTTCGTCATCCCACAGCAGATAGCCGGTCACCCGAATCTTGTGGGCTTTACCGCCGGTAGTGGCTTGGGTCTTGTTGTCGGGCAGCCTGACAAACGCGGCCAGGTTTTGAATCCGAATGTTACTGCGGTAAATGGTGCGCTCCGTTCGCGGTGTAATTTCCGCCACCGCGGCCGTCGGGTCGCCGATCTGCGGCGCATGATCAACCGGCTCGGAGGTCATTTCCAAATGCCAGTCGCGAATCTTGTCGCTCTTGCAATTGGTGGTTTCAGGTGGCCATGACGGGTAAGCCATTATCAGCCAGCCGGTCACCGAAACAATTTCCTTTTCGAAGGTTATCAGTTGCTCCTTTTGCTCCGCGGCGAGATCGCGCCGGTGTTTCGCTCCGATCTTCTGGTCGTAGGCGACGACCTTCGCCAGGAATCCGGCGATATCGAGTGAGGGAATATTTATCCCTGCAAGATCGACCGGCGGACGATTTTTCTGGGGATTACGCTCTTTGCCATCCTGAGTTTTAGCCAGACCTTCCGATTTATCCCGGCAATCCCAAGTCGTTAGATCGAGATCTTTTAGCTCAAGATCTTCTGGCGTTGCGGTCTGCGGGTATGACTGCGCCCAAAGCTCCGCGATCGGGAGGGCCAGTAACAGGACGATTACGCGCAACATCGACAATGGATTCGTTCGCATTGGTAATCCGCGGAGGCGCTGGTGGCAAGAGCAGGCAAAAACTGCTTGCGCAATCTCTCGAGCGGACAGAAACTCGCGTCGCAATGAAGCGGAGCCCGATTTCGACAAATCGCGAACGGGCTTTTGTCTCGACGCTCGTTTCGGCGGCCTTTTTTTGGGCTCTCGTCCTGAGCGTCTCGCCGCACGTTCATGCGCGCGTTCACTCTGACGCGAACAATGTCGAGCATACTTGCGCGGTTACATTCATTGCCTCCGGCACCTACGAGCACGCGGCGCCGCCGCCACTCGTTAGGATACCTGCTCCGGTTGCTGAATTTTCAAATACTCCGGCACTGAGCCCGCTCTGGGTTCCGTCGCCGTTTCTGGGCGCGAGCATTTTCGAGCACGCACCGCCAGCGCACTCCTGAACCGTTGATTCCTTCCCGCGCGAAACGCGGGTAGCGGCGATTAGCGCGTTCCTTAACGCCGCCGGATCAACACGCGCCGAACGCACAGTTCTTGGGCAATGATTGCCCGTTCTTCAAAAAAGGAGTGTTAATGAAAAAATTTATTTGGGTGGCCGTGACTGTTTGGCCGGTCGCGATTGCTTTCGGGCAAGGACTCGCGACGGAACCGTCCTCATTGCCATCCTCCAATTCCACACCGGCAGCCACGGCCGATGTCGAGGCGCTGCGTCAGCAAGTGCAAGCGCTCACCGAGACGGTAAAAGCGCTGCAGCAGCAAATGAAAGATCAAAACGCCGCCCACGGGAAAACAAATGAAGGCGACGCTGCGTTGCCGGAAAATGGAGGGACGTCCTCCGTGACGTCCACGTCGAGCGAAGGACGGGACGGAGCCCGTCCCTCCAGCTCGCCATCGACCACTGCGTCGTCGCGCTTTCCAACCGACGATGCTTCCGTTGTCGCATCGACACCGGCGGCCAAGCCTCGGACCAATCCCGGCGTTAACGAAAACGGCGCCGCTCTTCCAGGCGCCTTTCCGACGACTGACAGCTCGAGCGTAACATCGTCGACGAACGATGTTTCAATCGTAGCCGGCGGCTCTTCGTTAACGGCGCCGATCAGCATCGGTGGCGGCGGCAAGAATTACATGAACATTTCGTTCGACGCCATGTTTGCGCTCGCTTACTCGAGCGACAAGCATCTCGATCACATCGAAGTGGGCGATCACGATCCGCAGCAGCGGGGGTTTAACGCGCGCAACATCGAACTGGCTTTCGATGGCGCAGTTGATCCGTATTTCGAAGGCTTTGCTAACATCGTTTTCAAGCTCGATAACGACAATCAAACCGAAATCGAAGTGGAGGAAGCGTTCCTGCAAACCACGAATCTTCCCTTCAACTTGCAGCTTAAAGCCGGGCAATTCTTCGCCGCGTTTGGCCGCATCAACCCAACCCATCCTCACACCTGGGATTTTGCGGACGCGCCGCTTGTTCATGGCCGTCTTCTTGGACCGGATGGCTTGCGCGGCGTCGGTGCCCAAATTTCATGGACGCTGCCATTGCCGTGGTACTCGCAGTTGCTGCTCGGCATGCAAAACGGCCGCGGCGGCACCGGGTTTTCGTTTCGTAACCCCGGCGATAACGGAATTTTCTTCGGCCGCATGACGACCGACCGTGAAATGCGCGGACTGCAGGATTTTGTCTGGATTCCGCGAATGGAGAATTCGTTCAACCTCAGCGACACCCAGACAGTGCTGATCGGCGCATCCGGGGCGTTTGGCTCGAACGACACCGGGGCGAACACGCGCACCCAGATTTACGGCGGCGATTTTCTTTACAAATGGAAAAGCTCGCATGCCGACGGCGGGTTTCCGTTCGTGAAATGGCAGACCGAATTCATGTATCGCCGATTCGAAGCCGGTCGCGGCATGGATGAAACCTTTCCGGTGGCCGAAACGTTTCACGATTGGGGGATGTATTCTCAAATGCTGTGGGGATTCAAGAAAGGATGGGTCGCGGGCATCCGTGGCGATTACCTGCAAAACACCGACTCGCATTTCACCGACGATCCCGATCGCCAAACCCGATCTCGCATGAGCGCGAACCTCACCTGGTATCCAACCGAGTTTTCAAAGGTTCGGTTGCAATACAATCACGACTTTTTCGAAGACACTTTTTTCCTGGCCGGTCGCGACGCCGATTCGGTCTTTCTTCAGTTCGAGTTCATCCTGGGCGCGCACGGCGCCCACAAATTCTAAAACATTATGAAACGATTTCTTCTTACACTTTTGTTTTCAGTCGCAATCGCGATTTCCGCTAACGCGAAACTCAATGTCGTCGCCACTCTTCCCGATTTTGGGTCGCTCGCGCGCGAGATCGGCGGCGACAAAGCGGACGTGACGATTTTGGCGAAGCCGACTGAAGATCCGCATTTCGTCGACGCGCGTCCGAGTTTCGTCGTCGCCTTGCGCAACGCCGACGTCTTGATCGACGGCGGCGCGGAACTGGAAATCGGCTGGTTGCCGCCGCTCTTGCAAAACGCGCGTAATCCAAAGATCGAGACCGGAAAACCGGGCCGCGTCATTGCGGCGCAAAACATTCGCCTGATGAACGTTCCGGGAAACGTCACCCGCGCCGCCGGCGATGTGCATGCGCTGGGTAACCCGCACTTCATGACCGATCCGATCATCGCGAAAGCGGTCGCGCAGCACATCGCGCAGTCGTTTGCCGCTGTCGATCCTCCAAACGCAGCGTTTTACCAGGCGAACTACACGAAATTCGAAAGCGAGATTAATGCGAAACTGCAGGAATGGGGCGCAGCCATGCTGCCGTTTAAAGGCCAAAACGTCGTCGCCTATCACGATTCGTGGCCTTACTTCGCCCACCGCTTCGCCATTAACATCGACATCTTCCTTGAACCGAAACCCGGCATCCCGCCCTCGCCATCGCATTTGGTGGAGGTGATCGCGCAAATGAAAGCTCAACATATCAAAGCAATTATCGTCGAGCCGTTTCAAAATCGAAAAAGCGCGGAGCGCGTCGCAGAGGCGACCGGAGCGAAAGTGGTCGACTTCGCGCAATTTCCCGGCGGTCTTCCGGGGGCGGACAGTTACATAAAACTAATGGACGCGATGATTTCGCGTCTCGCCGCAGCGCTCAAATGAAAAATTATCTATGTTTGAAGTAATGTTTTGGCCCATTGCGGCCTGCGTTCTTTTGCCGTGGTTGCTGGTTTACCTAGGCCTGCACGTCGTCCAACGCGGCATCATCTTCATCGACATCGCCATGGCCCAAATGGCGTCGCTGGGAATTTGTCTCGCTGTTCTGTTACATCTCGATCTTCAAAGCTGGACCACATTCGCCATCGCCCTCGGCTTCACTTTGGTCGGGGCCGCGATTTTTTCCATAACGGGAAAGCGGGCCAGCCAAATTCCACAGGAAGCGGTGATTGGCATCTCCTACGTCGTGGCTGCAGCGGCGGCTGTTCTGCTCCTCAGTCGTGCCGCCGAAGGCGACGAAGAGATAAAGAACATGCTGGTAGGAAATATTCTGCTCGTGACACCAAATGAAGTCTGGAAATGTTTCGCTCTTTTCCTGGCGGTCGGCGCATTTCATTTTGTCTTGCGCAAGAATTTCCTACTCGTTTCGTTCGATCGCGACGGCGCTTATGAACGGGGCTTAAAGGTGCGTTGGTGGGATTTTCTCTTCTACGCCGCGTTTGGGTTGGTCGTGACGAGCTTTGTCCGCATCGCCGGCGTGTTGCTAGTTTTCAGTTATCTTATCGTGCCGGCTGTGTGCGGGATCGGGCTCGCCAGCAGGATCGGCAAGCGCTTGCTCATCGGCTGGGTCATTGCCTGGATCGGCGGAATCGGCGGTCTGTTTTTTTCGTTTTGGTGGGACCTCCCCTCCGGCGCGGCCATTGTGTGCACCTTCGGTGCGTTGCTGATCGCCGTCTCCGCTTACGTTCTCATTCGCTCGCGGTTGCGCACTTCGTGACGCATTCCTCTTTTCGCATTCCTAACTGCGCCCGGCGATTATGAACTACGGAATCTTCTTAATCGCGGTCTCTGCCGCCTTTCTTGCTACTTCGCTCCCGCCGCTCGTCCTAACCTCCAGGATCGATTTGCCTTTGCGCACGTACAGTTCCGCGTCAGTGCCGCGCTTGTCAGAAAATGCTTCTTCACCCAGTCCTTTGACGTCGACCGGATTGTTCGCGCTTCCTTTTTTCAGACCCCATCTTTCCGAACTGTAAACAGATACACTCAGCCACGAGCCGGAGATGTTCGTCCAAGCACACTCTTTCTCTTTCATCAAACCCTCCTTGGGTTTCGGACCCTCCTTGATTTCGCCGAAAATTTTTGCCAGGTCTTCTTTATCAATCAACGTGCATGGATCGAGGTCGGGAGTTTGGGCAAAGGCAAAAATCGAAAACGCTATAATCAGGACAGAGCCGAGAGTCTTTTTCATGGGCCTGAGCGTAAGTTGTAGAGGCGTTTGTGCCAAGCGCCGCTAGATTTCTCCGGTGCACTCATTCCACTACCGCGGCGGCAAACTTTACGGCGAGGATGTCGATCTTGGCCGCGTCGCCCAGGAATTTGGGACACCTCTATATATATATAGCGCGACCACCATCCTCGATCATTATCAACGGCTCAATACGGCACTCCAGCCGCTCGACCATCTGATTTGCTACGCGGTCAAGGCGAACTCGAACCGCGCCGTCCTGAAATTGCTGGCCGAAGCGGGCGCTGGATTCGACATCGTTTCCGGTGGTGAACTCTTTCGCGTTCTCGCCGCTGATGGTGACGCGCAAAAATGCACTTTCGCCGGTGTGGGAAAATCTCGTGAGGAAATCGAGTACGCTCTGGAACAACGGGTTTACAGCTTCAACGTCGAGAGCGAAGCCGAGCTGGATTACATCGACAAAATCGCCGGCGCGAAAAAGATGCGCGCGCCAATCGCCTTGCGCGTCAATCCCGATGTCGATTCGCACACGCATGAATACATTTCCACCGGCTCGCACGAGAACAAGTTCGGGATCCCCCTCGGCCAGCTCGAAGCGATATATCAGCGCGCGTCGAAAATGGGCAACATCGACATCGTCGGCGTGCAGATGCACATTGGCTCGCAGATTACCGAGGCGGCGCCATTCACCGACGCGATCAAGAAAGTTGCACCGCTGGTGCGCGATCTGAAAACAAAATACGGGATCAAGTTTTTCAGTATTGGCGGCGGGCTCGGGATTGTTTACGAATCGTCGTTCGCCAGCGGTGAGGGCGGTTGGTGGAAACAATCTGCGCACCATCAATTGTCCCTCCAGGAATACGTCGATGCCAGTTTACCCGCGCTTCTGGATTTGAATTTGCGAATTCTGCTCGAGCCCGGCCGGCTGCTCGTCGGCAATGCCGGCGTGTTGCTCACCCGGGTCCGCTACATCAAGCAAACCGGCGCGAAGAAATTTGCTATCGTGGATGCCGGGATGAACGACCTGATTCGGCCGGCGTTGTATCACAGCTATCACGAGATCGTCCCGGTGAAGCAGGCGAACATGGAACCCTCTCCGCGCTCCGCCCAGTCGCGATCCCGGGGAGGACGCGAAGCGCCAGGTGAGGGCAACACCGAGAGCGCCAAAACAGAGAAGATCGACATCGTCGGTCCAGTGTGCGAGTCCGGCGATTTCTTTGCCCAGGACCGCGAGATGCCCGAAGTGCACGAAGGCGATCTACTAGCCATCATGAGCGCCGGCGCCTATGGATTCGTCATGGCGTCGAACTACAACTCGCGTCCCTTGCCGGCTGAAGCACTGATTCGCGGCGACCAGTTCGCGCTTATCCGTAAACGCCAGACGTGGGAGGACCTCGTTCGAGGCGAGTGCGAAGGAATTATTCCGGCAGAATGAACATAATTTCCAGAATTCGGTCTAGTATATTCCGTTAATTTGGCCGAAAACGGCGCTACTTGCGCAATTTCGCGGCGCGCGTAAATACTGTTCCCGCTAAAATCAATGAAACGTCTAATTTTCATCATTCTTGCCTTACTCGCTCTGGTGCAGGCGTCGCCCGCGCGCCAGGCCGAGGCCGGCGAATCGGTTCTCCTCGTGGGCGGCCCTTCTCTTTACCAGTGGGAGAAGTATAAGGCTTACCCGCACGACCATTGGTGGGCGAATTTCGTCCGCGCCGCGCGCCTTCGGACCGAGCAATTGCGCGGTCAGGTTGGGCCGGACGCAAAGATCACCTGGCTCATATACAAACAGGGCTACATCGATCGCGCCTCGCAGGAGCACCAGGATCTGATCGCTCTCATCGATTCCGTCCGCGAGAAATTCAACATTAACGTCGTCTATTTTCAGCGCGGTTCCGAGGTCATTAACTACTTGAACGCCGGTCAGCCGCGCGATCGGATGAAGATCGTCGACTTCGAATATTTCGGGCATTCGAACAAGGCCTGTTTCATGTTCGATTACAGCAGCAATCTTGATAGCGCCGCGAAATCGTGGCTGCACGAGAGCGAATTGTCCAAGATCAATAGAAAGATTTTCGCGCGCAATGCCTACGTCAAAAGCTGGGGCTGCCACACCGGCGAGAGCATGTCCACGAGATGGTACAATGCCACCGGCACCCACATGATCGGCGCCATCGGCAAGACCCAGTTCATGATGGAAGAACTGCCCATCCTCACCTCCCAGAACGGGCGATGGGTGAATTAGTTTTTTCGACTATCGATTTGGTGTCGAGGTTTTCGGAGTGCCGGCTGCTCCTCTTGTCATTCCGAGCTAAGTCGAAGGATCTCTCACTGTTCGACTTTCGTTGCCTCCATATCTTGTCTGATTAGGGGCGTAATTTCCCTGCAAAAAATTCGTGTTCATTCGTGTCCATTCGTGGTTAACATTCCCGGGATGAAATCCGACGATCAAAAAGGGCTCAGCGTGATTCTGATTTACCTGGGGCTTCTTTTTTTCCTCATTGGCATGGCCGGCCGCGTAAAAATGGATTTTCATCACGCCAAAGAGATCTTCACCCTTGGAATGTCCGCCGCGGCAATATCCGCTTCGCTGGGTGTGATCGTGTTTCTCTTTTCCCTGAGGAAAAGACAGGATTAAAAGATTCTTTCGATTTAAGAATTTCTGACTTCTGACCCCCGACTTCTAAGCGAAGCCGTAATGCCACTCCGGTCGAAGACTCGACGTGGAGAGCTCGGAGTCGACCCTCGTTTTGCGAATCGCGAGCGCCAGCCGGGGCTCGATCTTCTGCGCGCTCTCGCCATCATCGTCGTTGTAATTTACCACGCCGGGATTTTTGGCTTCACGCTACCCGGCCGTGTACACCGCTTCGGCTGGATTGGTGTCGATCTTTTCTTCGTTCTTAGCGGCTACCTGATCGGAGGCCAGCTGCTTGCGCCGCTCGCACGCGGGCAACGCATTCACTTTGGGCGTTTTTTTGCGCGGCGGGCACTCCGAATTCTGCCGGCTTACTTCGTCATTCTTGCCATCTATTTTTTTCTTCCGTGGCTGCGGGAGTTTCCGGAGATTTCGCCTTGGTGGAAATTCATTATCTCAGTCCAAAACATCGCGCTGCACGGCGGCACCGCTTTTTCGCACGCCTGGTCGCTCGCGATTGAAGACCAATTTTATCTCCTTCTTCCCCTGATTTTACTTCTCGTTAATAGCCGGCCGCGCCTCGGCCGGATCATCCCGTTTTTGGTCGTGCTCGGCGGGCTGGTCCTGCGCGGGGTTTTGGCATGGCAACATCCAGGCGACCAGGGCGGCGTCTCCTTTCAGGGTTTTCAACTTTGGATTTACTATCCCACCTGGACCCGGCTCGATCCGCTTGTTTTCGGTGTCGTGCTAGCCGCCATTGAAAAATTCCGCCCCGGATGGTGGCAGCGCCTGACAAACTGTGGAATCTGGCTCTGGCTACCGGCCCTTGTCGCGATCGTTTACGGTCTTTATCTCGGCGAAGGCGAAATCCTCACGGTCACTGCCTGCATCTGGCAATTCCCACTCATAGCTCTCGGCATGGCCGCGCTTCTTATTTGCGCCGTCAGCCCGCGGCTGCCCTTCCGCCGGATCGAAATCCCGGGCGCCGCGTTTCTAGCCAGCATCGCCTACAGTGTTTACCTAAGCCACAAACTCGTCATCCATGCCGTGATTCAGTTCTGTTCGGACCACAACATCCCGCTGACATCCATTTGGGCGCTCATTCTCGTCGAAATCTGTATTTATATGGCCGGATTCCTTCTCTTTCTGTCGATCGAGCGCCCTTTCCTCCAGCTCCGCCATCGCCTCGCGCGGTGATAGGGCTCATCACGCCGCAGTCTCGGCGAAGGCGGGTCGCTATTTCCCTAATCAGTGCTATTGTCTCCGATGTCCAAGCCATCTGGTGCCTCTTTCACGCGTCGCGCCCCCGACAACATCACCGAAGAGCTCGTCGCAGTCCTTTCCTCCAAGGCCTCCTTCGAATTCAAGCCGTTGTTCGATATTCTCCTTCTAAATCTTCGGGAGCGAAACCTCGCCAGCGGTGGCGAAGAGATGCTGCGCTTGCGCGCTTATGAGAAACTCCAGAGTTTGGTCAGCCAGGGCGCGGTCAACCGCACCGTCAATGGCGTCACCAAAAAATACAAAGGTGTCTCCGCCCGTCTGAAGGTACTCAGTGCCGAGATGGAAGTCTTGCGCGCCGACTGGACTGAGCGCACTTTGGCCAAGGCCGCTGCAGCGAGAGAATAAATCGGTGTCGGTGTCGGTGTCGCTGATTTGGGTCAGGAAGAGATCACGAAACGATTTCCTTCGCTGTCTTTAAACATGGCATAGGTGCCCCACGGCTGTTTCTCTGGCGGGCCTTCAAATTCCACGCCTCGTTTGCTCAGTTCTTCGTACGTCTTGTCGATGTCGTCGCATTGATATGACATATTCATCATCGAGCCGATCCGCTTTTCCTCTCCTTCGGGCGTGAAAAGAACCACGCGCGTCTCCGCTTTCGGAACCCGCAGCTCAATCCAGCGTTGCTTCTCGTCGAACGGCTGATCGGTAATGATGGTGAACCCGAGCTTCTCTGTATAAAAATCCAGCGCCCGGTTCTGATCGCTTACTGGAATACTAACGAACTTGATTTGTCTGATCATGATTCGCTGAACGTAATTCGTCCGGCCCGTTCGCGTCCAGATGCGATCCGCATCGGATCATAGAAAGCGCTGTCCGTTTATCGGTATAGCGACTAAACTTCGAACTTCTTAAATCTTCCTTCTTACTTCATCCTCCAAAGCATGCCTCGGTTCCGCGAAACCATCCCGGTCGACGACTACATCATCGACATCCTGTTGCGCGACATCGTCGGGCACGACCGTCAACCGGCGTCGTATCTCGTCTATCTCTATCTTTACGGGCAGGCCGCACGCAACAAATGGAAACCGGTTCAAGCCAGCGTGCGTGCGCTGGCCGACGCCACCGGTCTCTCCAAAAGCGCCGTGCAAACCGGCCTGGAGAATTTGCGACGGCGCGAATTGATCGTAACCGCCACCGCGCATTCTACCGCGACCGCAGTCCATCGCGTTCTGCGGCATTGGCGAAAATGACTTTCGATCTCGTCTTCTTACTTTTTCCCGGTCGCGCCGAGTTGGGCGAACAGAAACGAATATTGATCGGCAAGCTGTTTGATACGCTCGCTCAAGGCTGTGCCGATCCCATGACCGGCGCTTGAACTCGTCCGCAGTAATAACGGATTGGTCGATTTATTGGCCGCCTCCAAGCGCGCAACCATCTTGCGCGAATGATAAGGCGCTACCCGTCCGTCATTAGCGCCGGTCATCATCAAAATGGATGGATATTTCGTCCCATCGACCACGTGGTGATACGGCGAGTAAGCGAACAGCGCCTTAAACTGGTCCGAATCCTTGACCGTTCCGAACTCAGTGACGTTGAACGCGCCGTTTGGCGCCAGTTCCACCCGCAGCATGTCGTAAATACCGACCGCCGAAACGACCGCGCGAAATAGCTCCGGATGCTGCGTGATCATTGCGCCCATTAGCAATCCGCCATTGCTCCCACCAAGGATCGCGAGTTTCTCGGAGCGGGTCCATTTTTGTTTGGTCAGGTATTCGGCGGCAGCCGCGAAATCATCGAACACGTTTTGTTTCTTGGTGAGGTTGCCGGCCTTATGCCATTCCTCGCCGAACTCGCCGCCACCGCGAATGTTCGCCACCACGTAAACGCCGCCGTGATCGAACCAAAGCCGCCGCGTGAATTCAAAGCCGGGCTGCATGCTGATGCCGTATCCGCCGTAGCCATAAAGCAGCGTCGGGTTACCGCCGTCGAGCTTCGTGCCTTTGCGACGAATGATGTTCAGCGGAATCTTCGTGCCATCTTTGGATGGCGCGAACTCACGCGTCACTTCAATGTCGGCAAACGAAACCGGCGAGGTGTTAACCAGTGCCGTCTTCACCGGCGTGGTTTTTCCGGCTGCCAGTCTGAACCAGGCCGCCGGCTCGGTATAGCTCACGTCGCGAAATAGCAGTGAATTGTCATCCAACGATTCTACCTCCGACACTGCGGAAATCTTGGGGATCGGAATCAATGTCTCGCTTTTGCCATCCAACCCAAACCGCCGGATCTGCGAAGGGCCGCCGAGCAAATCTCCAACGTAAATAGCATCCCCGGTCGGTTCCAGGAACTGGATGACCGCATCACTCTTCGGTACAATGGTGGTGGCGCTCGCCAGTTCCGGTTTTTCCAGCGAAAGGCGCAGGATCTTGCCCCGTGGCGCATCAGCTCGTGAAAGGAGATAAAGCGCGTTGTCCTGGCCCAGGCGGGCGGTCTTAATCTGGTCGCTGAACTGGGTGATCTGCTTCCAGGTGCCATCCGCATCGAGCAGGTAATGGGCGAAATCGCCCCCGTCGCCATTGGCCACCGTGGCCAGGATGTATTTGCCGTCGCGGGACGCCTCGAGCTTGATCTCCGCGATCCGAGGAAAATCCTTGCCTAACTCATAGGCGTCCCCGGTATCCGGCGCGCCGAGCCTATGATAATAGATCTGCTGATAAAAATTCAGATCGGCATCCGGCCGCTCGCCCTGGCGCGGGAATCGCGTGTAATAAATTCCGGTGCCGCCGACGTTCCAAGCCGCGCTGCCGCCGGCGGTCGGATATTGCACGTGCGCAATCGAATCCGGGAGCGCCTTGCCAGTGGCCGTTTCATAAATGTGCAGTGTTCCATCCTCGCTGCCGCCCTGGGAAATGGAGATGGCGACATATTTGCCGTCACGCGACGGCACAAACCAATCGATCGCAGTCGTGCCCTTGGCGTCCAGCGCATTCGGATCGAGCACCATCTTCTCAGATTTCAAATCGTCGGCCGACGCCAGCGTCACCAGCATCGGTTGCTG
>JBDTZF010000064.1:0-14632 GCA_040005265.1 Verrucomicrobiota bacterium | reverse complement strand
CGAGCGGGTGATCGATTACAGTTACGAGGCTGGTGTTTCGCTCCATGTTGTAGCCGAAGACGTTGATCTCGACCCCAAGCGCTTTACCGCAAACCAGAAACAGAGCACAGAGAAAAATTTCCGCGGTCAGCAATCGGCGTTGTAGCCGAGGTGGGTGACCTCGGTCACCAGCGATTTTCTGCAAACCGGAAACAAGAACACAGACCGGGGTCAGCGACCGCCGGCTACAGTATCTGAGTTTGTTGTTTAGTTAGCGAGTGAAGGCCATGTTTATTGTCGATGTCGTGCTGGGAAAAATGTTTACTGATTTACAGGTAGGGGCGATTGACCTCCATCGCCCGGCACAACTGCGAATCACACACAAGCGGGCGGTTCAGGTGAACCGCCCCTACCTGATTGGCGTCCAGGCGAGGTGACGAAACGAGAACAGAGCGAAAATGTCGATGCTATCCAGAAGTAAGGCGCACAACCGGAAAACCGGTCGTCCACGAAGGAGTGAGGTGAAACCACTGGCCAAACGCCGTTATCCGATTGGCGCGGAATTGATCGGGCCAAACAAAACGCACTTTCGGGTATGGGCGCCGAAAGCGAAAAGCGTCGATCTAGTGCTGGAAGAAAGCGCCGTGAAAAATGCGCACCGAACATTCCATCCGCTCCAACGCGAGAAAGGTGGGTATTTTTCCGGAAGTGCCACTGCGGGCGGGGGCGCCTGTTATCGTTTTCGCATAAACAATGCGGACCACTTTCATCCCGATCCGGCCTCACGTTTTCAGCCGGATGGCCCGCACGGTTCCTCCTGCGTTGTCGATCCGGACAAGTTCCGCTGGAAGGATGCGAAATGGAAGGGCGTGACGCTGAAGGGGCAGGTCACTTACGAGATGCACATCGGCACGTTCACCAAGGAAGGGACGTGGCAGGCGGCGGCGGAGCAGCTAGCAGAGCTTGCCCGCATTGGAATCGCCACCATCGAGATGATGCCGATCGCGGATTTTCCGGGAAACTTTGGTTGGGGATACGATGGCGTAAATCTTTTCGCGCCGTCGCACTTGTACGGAACACCAGACGATCTGCGCTCGTTTATCGATCGCGCCCACTCATTAAAGATCGGAGTAATTCTCGACGTGGTCTACAACCACTTCGGTCCCGACGGAAATTATCTCGGCACGTATTCCGACGATTATTTGACCTCCGAAAATGAAAACGACTGGGGCGATTCCATTAATTTCGATGGTCACAACTCAGGGCCGGTCCGCGAATTTTTCATTACTAACGGCCGTTACTGGATCGACGAGTTTCACTTCGACGGATTCCGTTTCGACGCGACCCAGAGCATTTTCGACAAGTCCGACGAATACATCGTCGGCGCAATCGGTCGCGCCGCGCGCAAGGCGGCCAAGCCGCGCTCAATTATTATGGTCGCTGAAAACGAGCGCCAGGAAACCAAACTGATCCGGCCGCGCCGGGAAGGCGGCGACGATCTCGATGGTTTATGGAACGACGACTTTCATCACAGCGCCGTGGTCGCGCTTACCGAAAAGCGCGAAGCGTATTACACGGATTATCTGGGTTTCCCGCAGGAATTTATTTCCGCGGCGAAATACGGTTACCTTTTCCAAGGGCAAAACTATGTCTGGCAGGACGCGCCGCGCGGCACGCCTACATTCGGGGCGCCACCGGAAGCGTTCGTCGCTTTTATCGAGAATCACGATCAGGTCGCAAACACCGCTGCTGGCGAGCGCCTGCGTTTGCAAACGTCGCCCGGCCGTTACCGCGCGATGACTGCGCTGCTTTTGCTCGGGCCCTGGACACCGCTGTTGTTTCAGGGCCAGGAATTCGGATCGTCTACCCCGTTCACATTTTTCACCGACGTCGGCGATGGTGGGATGCGGGAGGCGATTCGCAAAGGCCGGTTCCAATTTCTTGCCCAATTTCCATCGATCGCTACGCCTGAAGTCCAGAAAGGACTGCCAGTGCCATCGGATCCGAAAGTGTTTGCGAACTCCAAGCTCGATTTCTCCGAACGGAAAAAGAACAAGCAACTCTACAATCTCCACATCGATTTGTTGCGTTTGCGGCGGGAAGACTCGCGATTTCGCGAACAAAAGACAGGCGGAGTGGATGGTGCCGTGCTCGGGCCGAGAAGTTTCGGGCTCCGTTATTTCAGCGATAAACACTCCGATGATAGATTGCTGATGGTGAACTTCGGCGAACGCCAGGTGCTCGCGCCGGCCCCGGAACCGTTGCTCGCGCCGCCACTCGGGATGGAATGGGAAATACTCTGGTCGAGCGAGTCACCTCGCTACGGGGGAACTGCCAACGCCGCCGTCGGAACGGAAGGAAGTTGGACCTTGCCGGCCGAATCGGCGATTGCGTTGCGATTGGTGCCCGAAAAAGCGCCGCGCCGCCAGCCGAAACAAAGAAAACTGGGCTAAGGGACTTCGTCCTGCTGGAATCGGTAACTGATGAACAAGCAGATCGAAACAATCCAGCCGATCACCCGCTCGATGCAGTGGGATGCCGCGCAAATGTCGCGTGAGGTTCTTCTCACCCGCGAATGGCTGGTTACGAACGGACTCGGCGGCTACGCGTCGGGCACGGTTTCGGGGGCGATCACACGGCGTTATCACGGTTTGCTCATCGCGGCCTTGTCGGCGCCGCTCGGTCGCATGGTGATGTGGAATCATGTCTCGGAATTTCTCCGCTTCGGCGACAACGACGTCGTTTCGTTGGGCGGTGAGGAACGCGCCGGCGGTCAGCTCGATTTGAAAGGCGCAGATTGGCTTCACGAGTTTCGTCTGGAGGATGGCCTTCCGGTTTGGACCTATCGCGTGCGCGACGTCGTTCTGGAGAAACGCGTACTCCTCCCTCATTTGCAGAACACCGTGCATGTGATCTATCGAATTTTGGAATGCAAAAATTGTCCGCGTTTGGAATTGCGCCCAGCCTTTCAATTCCGCCACCACGAAACGCCGGTGGATGAAGGCAAGGCTAGTTCCTACAAGTTCAGCGCGATGGATGGTCGCTATGAAATTGCCGCCACCCGCGGACGCCTGCCTCCGTTGCGCATGAAGCTGGATGGATGCGAATCGGCGTTCACGATCGACACTTCGAATATTCATCAGGTCATCTATCGAACTGAACTCAGCCGCGGTTACGCTCACGAAGGCAATTTGTGGAGTCCCGGATTTTTCCATGTCAATCTGAGCGATCGCAGCTCAGCCACGCTCATCGCGTCGACGGAAAAATGGGAGATCATTAACGTGCTAACGCCGTCACAGGTCCTGGCCTCGGAGCAGCACCGCCGAACGCGTTTGCTGGAGGAGGCCATTCCAACAGCGCGCGAAGGCTTCCCCGCCGAATTGGTTTATGCAGCGGACCAGTTTGTCATCACTCCGGCGGGGCGTTTTGAAGAAGCTGCGAGGGCCCATGCCGCGGGCGACGAAGTGCGCACCGTCATCGCCGGTTATCATTGGTTTACCGACTGGGGACGCGACACCATGATCAGTCTGGAAGGTTTGACCCTAACGACCGGGCGTTGGCTGGAGGCCGGTTACATCCTGCGAACGTTCGCGTATTACGTCCGCGACGGTTTAATCCCAAACATGTTCCCCGATGGCGCGACGGAAGGGAAATATCACACCGCCGACGCCACACTCTGGTTCTTTCACGCCATTAACCGATACATGGAGCATTCCGACGACCGCACGACCCTGAAGCTTTTGCTTCCGACCCTGGTCGATATCGTCGAGCGGCATCTCGCCGGCACGAAGTTCAATATCCATGTCGATCCGGATGACGGGCTGCTCATGCAAGGTCAGGAAGGGTATCAACTGACCTGGATGGACGCGAAGATGGGCGATTGGGTGGTCACGCCGCGGCGCGGGAAAGCGGTGGAGATCAATGCACTTTGGTACAATGCGCTTTGCCTTCTGGCTAAATGGTTGCACGAGAGTGGCGATGACGATTCGGCGCAGCGGTACGAGAAACATGCCGAACAGGCGCGCGAATCGTTCAACAACCGGTTTTGGTTCGCGGAGGGCGGGTATCTTTACGATGTTGTTGATTGCAACGGCGACAAAGGGACCTTCGATCGGTCCTGTCGGCCCAACCAAATCTTCGCTATCTCGCTCGATCATCCGGTATTGGAGCAGAATCGTTGGGCACCGGTTGTCGATATTGTGCAAAAGAAACTGGTTACCCATGTGGGGCTGCGCACGCTTTCACCGGACGATCCCGAGTACAAGCCGATCTACTCCGGGGATCTGCGTTCCCGTGATGGCGCTTACCACCAGGGAACGGTCTGGGCGTGGCTGATCGGCCCCTTCGTCGACGCCTGGATGAAACTTCATCCGCAAGATCGAGATGGCGCGCGCAAGTTTTTGGCCACGTTTCCAGTTCACCTGAGCGACAACGGCCTCGGCACCATCAGCGAAGTTTTCGATGCGAACGAGCCGCACCATGCCGGCGGCTGCATTGCTCAAGCCTGGAGCGTCGCCGAAGTGCTGCGTTCCTGGGTAAAGACGATGTAGCTGTGTAGCGGCGGGCGCTGACCACGGCGGTGTAGTGGTGGCCGTGTCGGCCGCAGATCTATAAATCGCGGGCGACACGCCCCCCCTACACCCATTAAGATCGACATCTTCGGCACGCAACTCCCGCATCTCGTTCGATTTAGTATTGATGCCCGACACTGCTGAACAAACCGCCGAACAGATTTCCAAGCAGCCCGACGTTCGTAAGGAACTCGAACGAACCGGCGCGAAAAAGCCGGAAGAGAAAGTCAAAGCGCCGGCCAAAGACAAATTCTGGTTTTTCACGCACGCGCTGCTGCTCGCCGGTTGCGCGGTCTTGTACTATCTCATTGGCTCGAAGTTTATCCCCCTGACTCAAGCTGAAGTCGATCTCAGTCATCGTCTTCTGCGCGGTGCCGCGTTCATCATCATCGTTTTGGCTACGGCAAAATCGGTCAAGGTCTACGCGATCGGGCGAATCGACGACGCAGTCACCCGTTTCACTCTCCAGCGCATTATATTTCTCGTTGCCGGATTGCTCATCGCCATCATCACCATCTCCATCGTTTTCGTGAATTGGTACGCGGCGGTTACGGCCCTCGGTATCGGTTCCATCATCATAGGCCTTGCCGTCCAGACACCGATGAAAAGTTTCATCGCCTGGATCTACATCCTGGTCCGGCGTCCCTATCAAGTCGGCGACCGCATCAAAATCGGCGACGCCACCGGTGACGTCATCGATGTCGGCTATCTCGACACAACTTTGTGGGAGTTTGGCGGGCAATATCTTTCCACCGATCATCCGAGCGGCCGTGTCATCCGTTTTCCCAATGAGAAAGTGCTCGATGAGATCGTTTGGAATTATTCCTGGCCGCTTTTCCCGTATATCTGGAACGAGATTAAATTTCAGATCGCGTATCAGAGCGATCTGAAGTTTGTCGCCGAAACGATGCAACGAGTGGTGGAAGAAGAGATTGGCGAGGAAATGATGAAGCGCGTCGAAGTATTTCGCGACCTGCTGGCCAAAACCCCGGTCGACGAACTGGAGGTGCGTGCGCATCCCCGTGTCATTTTTCGTGTCGATGAGGTCACGTGGGTCGATGCCATTGTGCGTTACGTAGTGGCGCCACGCGGGGCCGGGGCGGTCAAAACGCGCCTGATTCCTAAACTGCTGGCCGCTCTGAATGCCGAGCCGCAGCGGGTAATGTTTCCTAAAGGCGACGCCCGGTAAGGTCGAGAACTTGCCTTCAACGAAGTCGAATGGAAGTCTCTGAGTGCCCGTCCGATTTGGCTTAAGACCTGCACATGAAGCACCGGCTTTTGAAGAATTCAGTTCGCTCTCCGATGAGAATCTCGTTCGTTATTATCTGCCTCCTTTCGATGTCGATCTCGTTTGCGACGAAGGCAGCCTCTGCTCCGAAGGCAAAAAGCGCGCACGCTACGCCCACACCCACTCCGACTCCCACGCCAAAGGGTAAGGGTAAGACGAAAGCAAAAACCCCCAAGCCCACTCCCAAGCCGACGCCGAAGCCAACACCGAAACCGACGCCCAGACCGAAGCCAACGCCCAAACCAACGCCGACACCGACTCCCACGCCAAAGCCCACTCCCGCGCCAAAGGCAAAAGGAAAAGGATTCCCGTTCTTCAAAACAAGGCCTACCTCTGCGCCGGCGCCCGTAGAGGTTGCGCCGGCGTTGCCGGTGCTTCCCCCTGCCCCGACCCCTATACCCACTCCCGAGATCCTCGCCGCTTTGCCTAACTATGACGAAGAGACCTCGACCAAGTTACAAATCTTTTTGGATAACAACAATTTCGGGCCGGGTAAAATCGATGGCCGAATGGGCGAGTTTTTTCGCAAGGCGCTGATCTCTTACAAACACTCGCACGGGATGCGCGAAACGGGCGCGGTCGAGCCGTCTATGCTGGAGGCAGTGCCGGTCACGTTCACCACCTACACGATCAAGGAAGATGATCTGAAGTTTGTCGGCCCTCTCCCAGAGAGCCACGAAGAACAGGCGAAACTGAAATTGTTGCCTTACACATCGCTGCTCGAGTTCGTGGCGGAACGTTTTCATTCCGCCGAGGCCTACATTCAAAAGCTGAATCCGGGTAAGGATTGGGAACATCTTCCGGCCGGCGAGGCGATCAAGGTTCCGAACGTGATCCCGTTCGAGGTCGAGAAATTCACCGAGGGGAAGGTGCCCGCTAATCCCGCCTTCGCCGCGCGCAAGATTTATGTCGATACCAAGGAGCACTTGCTCGAGGTGTTTGAGAACGACCATCTCGTCTGCATTTACCCGATCACGCCCGGGTCGACGCAATTGCCGGCGCCGGTGGGCACTTGGAAAATTGTCGGCGCGGCGGTCTGGCCATGGTTCCGCTACGACGAAGGGATGCTCAACTACGGTGTGCGCACCGAGGAATTTTTCAATCTGCCGCCCGGGCCGAACAACCTGGTCGGCGTCGTCTGGATGGGCTTGGACAAGCCCGGCATCGGCATTCATGGCACGAATAATCCGGAAACGATTGGCCGGGCTTCGAGTCACGGTTGCATTCGCCTGGCCAATTGGGACGCCGCGCGTCTCAAAGACTTCGTCACTGTAGGAAACACCGTCATCATTTTCTAGGGTCCCCCGCCCGTCATCCCGAACGAAGTGAGGGACCTCGCGAGCCAGTCCGAAGCGTCCATCTCCCTGACGCGTCGCTCTAGGGAATTCGCGTGCGGTCCCTCGCCTCCGCTCGGGATGACAATCAATGCGGCACTGAAGCCGCTCCCACATTCAAATCGGGGGAATCACTCTTGCTCACTCTCAAAACGAGCCATAACTTACAGGCATCGCAGAATGTCGATGAAATCTACCAGCGGTATCAGTCTGGATAACGCGGCCGTAGCCGCGACGCCGAAGCATCTTCTCCAGTTCGCTGTCGATCAACGCTACGACGATTACACGCCGGTCGACCATGCCGTGTGGCGTTTCATCATGCGGCAGAACGTATTTTTCCTGCGCGAATACGCCCACAAAGTTTATTTCCAGGGACTGCTCGACACCGGAATTTCTTTCGAGCGGATCCCGCGCATCCAGGAGATGAACGATATTCTCGGCAAGATCGGCTGGGGCGCGGTGGCAGTCGATGGATTCATACCGCCGGCGGCGTTCATGGAATTCCAAGCTTACAAGGTGCTCGTCATCGCGTGCGACATGCGCCAGATCCATCACATCGAATACACCCCCGCGCCTGACATCGTGCACGAGGCCGCCGGACACGCGCCGATCATTGTCGATCGCGAGTACTCAAATTATTTGCAGCGGTTCGGCGAAGTCGGCGCCAAAGCGATGTCGTCCAAGAAAGATTTCGAGCTCTATCAAGCGATCCGGCGCCTCTCGATCTTGAAGGAGCAACCGAACAGCGATCCGAAGGAAGTCGAAGAAGCAACCAAGCTGGTCGAGCATCGCCAAAAGACTTTGGGCGAGCCTTCCGAGATGGCGCTCCTGTCGCGCCTGCATTGGTGGACGGTTGAATACGGACTCATCGGCGAAATGGAGATCCCGAAAATTTACGGCGCGGGTTTACTCTCATCGATCGGCGAATCGGTTTCGTGCCTTGAACCGGCGGTGAAGAAGATCCCCTACTCCATCGATGCGGCGAATCAGCCGTTCGATATCACGACGAAACAGCCGCAGCTGTTTGTCAGCCGCGATTTCAAACACCTTGCGGACGTGCTCGAAGAATTTGCCGACAAAATGGCGTTCATGGTTGGCGGACTCGAAGGAATCAACAAGGCGATCGAGTGCGCAAACGTCGTGACCTGTGAGTATTCGTGCGGATTACAGGTCAGCGGCGTCTTTACGGAAGTGATCACACAAGGCGCAGCGCCGATCTATCTGCGCACCACGGGGCCGAGCGCGCTCGCCTGTGCCGGCAAGGAGCTGCCCGGTCACGGACCCGACTATCACAAGGAGGGATTCGGTTCGCCGATTGGCGACTGGAAGCAAACTGAAATCGCCGAAGGTAACAAGGCGAAACTCGAATTTGTCAGCGGGGTGACTGTCGATGGGAAGATCGACAAGATCACCAGACGCGACGGCAAAATCGTTTTGATCAGTTTCTCCGACTGCACGGTGAAGTATCAGGATAGTGTCCTTTTCGAACCTTCGTGGGGCATTTACGACATGGCGGTGGGCGCGCGGATTAGTTCTGTCTTCAATGGCGCGGCGGACAACGACGCCTACAATCAGGTCGCGCTGGTTCCAAAAGAGCGCACCATCAAAGTTCCTTCCGACGCCAGGCGCAAGCGTTTGGAAAATCTCTATGCGCAGGTTCGGACCATTCGCGATAACAAAGCCGGTTACGAAAGGCTCGGCGAAATCTGGGAGACGCAACAGGCCGAACATCCCGACGACTGGTTGCTATCGATGGAGATTTTCGAGATTCTCGACACGACCGTTCAACAGCCTGAGTTGAAGGCGAAGATCGAGAAATTCCTGAACAACAAGAAAGCGACCAGCAAAGATTTCTCCACGCTAATCGGCTGGGGTTTTCGCCTGGTTGAGTATCACAAGAAGCCGGAGTATCAGGCGGCGCTTCACGCCTTGCCGAAGTAGTGGGGCTTTGCTCGCCCTCACCTGGCGCTTCGCGGCCTCCTCTTCCTCGAGGAGAGGATTGAGGTGAGGGCGCCTTCAGTCAGGTTAACACCGAAACTTCCCACCGAAGTAAAGCTTTTCCTGTCGAGCGAAGTCGAGACATCTCGTTACGAGAGCTGCAGGGTACCGCAGCGGGATTCCTCGAGTTCGCTCCGCTCAGAATGACAAGCGCGTCAGACCGATTCATCCTTGAAGTGACGTTTCCCTTTTAGCGCCTTCGCGTATTCGTCCTTGCTCAGAATATTCTCGTCGAGCTGCATATCGACGCGGTTAAAATTCTTGAACCATGCCTCGATTCGTTCGCGGTCCTTCATGACTTCGTCGTTTAGATAATTCACATCGATATTGATGCAGATCGCGCCTACCACGCCAAATTCTTTGCGCATAATCGGGATCGTTGTGCACTTGAATTTTCGGGCCCCGATCGTCAGTTCGTAGTTGAGCTTGTCCTCGTTTTGGAGCTGCCGCTTTTTAAGATCGATCAAGAGGTTCGTGGTGCCATCGCGCAAGTGCCGTCCGGTCACGTTGTTCTCGAGAGCAACGAGCGAATGCGCCGGATCAGCCAGGTTGTGCAGCAAAATCTCAATGCCGGTGTTCGGAAACGATTTTCCAATCAAGCGAGCCAGGCGCACATAATTCTCGAGATACTCGTTCGTGTCATCGACAACCTTCTTTCCATCATACCTCTGGAACAGCTGCGCATAAACTTTCTGTTCGGTTGGTTCGAGTTGCGTCCGAACGTTGTTCTGTTCGCCGATGAAAATGAGCTCTCGCGCGGCAGTATGGTCGTCATTCTTCAGGAAGTAATGCATGCCGAGCCGGAAATCTTTCAGGCTGAACTCGCCGAAGTTTTCGCGGGTGACAACGAATGGATAGAAGTCGTATTCCTCCAGATTGCGCCCGAATTTCCGGCGCCTTTCCTTGTATTTCCCCCAAAGAAAACCGACCGCCAGGAAAACGATCGAAACAATGATTGAGGCGATGACGTTGATTCCGAGTTCGTTTTGAAAAGCGCTGATCATAATTTCCCGCTCACACCGCTAAGCGTGATATTCTCGAGAGCGACGTCACTTGGACGCGACAACGCGTAGTGGACGGCCCCGGCCACTTCATCCGGTGACATCATCTTTTCGCGGGACCAATCGCCTTCCACGTTGTTCCAAATATCGGTGGCGGTGGCAGCGGGATAAATGTTAATGACGCGAATTTTGTGTTCTCGCAGTTCCTCGCGCACCGATTGCGAGAAGCCTTCGAGCGCGAATTTGCTCATGCAATAGGCGCTCCAACCCTTGAACCCCGTCTTGGCCGCGACCGACAGAATATTGACGATGCTTGCGCCGGGCGGCATTCGCATGGCGAAATGTTGAGTCAACATGAATGGCGCAGTGATGTTGACGCCGACGGTTTGCTCCCATTCGATCGGTGTGATTTCACAAAACGGTTTTACGATTGCGATACCGGCGTTATTGACGAGCAAATCCAGCGGTGCCTTGCCGACGTCTGCGATCAAATCGCAAACGCCGGAGACGTTAGCCAGATCGTGAATCAAGAGGATTACCTTCGCGCAGTGCGGCTCGACCATTTTGCGCGTTTCTGCCAACGCCGTTGTGTCGCGTCCGTGCAGGAATAGGAGAACGTCCTTGGCAGCGAGCTTCTCAGCAATCGCGCGGCCAATGCCGCGACTCGCACCGGTAATCAAATATCGTTTCATCTTTTAATTGGAAGGACACGCTCCGTCATGTCCCACTCCGCGGACGCGACGGAGCGCGTCCCTCCAAAATGAATGGCGCTATATTCGTCGCAAGGTAAATCGGTTGTTTGCCGTCTCCCATAAGCGAAGTCTTACCAGCTGCTGGTTTACTCGACTGTCGATCTTCGGCCAGAGGACGCGGACGATATTTTCGCCGGTTGATGGAATTTCGCGAAAATCGTCTGATTCCAGATCAAGATGTCGATCCTGCCAGGGTTCGAGGGCCTCTTCGAGTGCGCCTTTGAACTCTACGAAATCGTAAAGTGTCCCGCTGCGTTTATCGAAATGCCCGCCCAGGGTCGCCTCGGTCAGGTAACGATGCCCATGGCCAAGCGGATTATTGCACTTGCCGTACAGACTCACGTTTTCGGCGTCGGACAGACCGGCCGCATGAAGGCGATGTGCGGCGCTAAACGGCATCTGCATTCCGAGAAAAACACTTTCGTCATCCCAAACCTCGGCAAAAAAATCGTCGCGCTCGTGCAATCGCACACGATGCAGCAGCGGCAAACTTGCACTCACCCTCTCGTAAACATAGCCGGCCAGACTCTCGGTCGTGATCGGGCGATCCTTTAGACTCGTAATCTCATTCAGATATCGATGATCGAGTTCGGCACGCATCGAGTCGAGCGCAGTTGCGATCTGATCAGCTCGGACCAGCGGCTTTTCGCTATCAAGTTTATCCGTTCGAAAAGTCAGCCGGGCCCGATAATGATGGCCGTGTGGTGACGACGACAGGCCAAACATCTTGTGATTCTCCTCTTCAGTCAGATGTGGCGACATGGTCCGCCGCGCCGCAGAAAATTCAAACGAGTAGTTTCCGTCACAAGCGCCGTCCGAATAAAAGGTCGCGCTTCTCCCGGGTAACTCGGCGAGATGACAGGCGGCCAACTTCGCATCGACATCTGAGAACAGCGGCGCAACATCGACATATAATTGGCGCGCAATATTCTCGGCGGTAGGCGGTCCCGCGCCCGCGGAACGAAATGCCGGATTTTGTTCGTTCAGGAACTTGTGATCGAACTGTTGCTGAACAATTGCGCCGGCCCGTTCCTTGATCTCGCTGATGTTAATCAGCATTCCGTTCTTTGGATTTACCGGTCCCGTGAAAATTAGATACGCGACGTAATTGCGCCCGGTTCCGTGCTCCGCCTTGCTCTCTTGGCCGAAGGCGATCAAATTCTCCGCATCGGTCCAGCCCTGAACGAATAAGCGTCGTGAGGCCGAGAACTCAAGACGCTTGCTGACCGTCAGGAACATAAGCCAGCAAACGTGCTATAAATCATCGCGCAAGCTACATCATACTCGGCCGATCGATTTCGCAGGATGATGACCCTCACGTCAATCCTCTCCCTCAGGGAGAGGAGGACGCGAAGCGCCAGGTGAGGGCCCTCCAAGTGGAGGGCATCCGCGCCGTCGGCGCTCTAATATTTGGGGACACGACGGAGCGTGTGTGTAGGCCGTCTGTGAGACGGCATCTAAATTAATCGGCGTCTGACACAGACGCCCTACAAATTAATCGTTCAAGAGCGAGAGAAACTCGGACCGGGTCCGCGCGTCGTCCTTGAAAGAGCCGAGCAGGCACGAGGTCTTCATGATGGAATTCTGCTTTTCCACTCCCCTCATCATCATGCACAAATGTTTAGCCTCGATCACGACTGCGACTCCAAGCGGATGCAGCGTTTTCATGAGCGCGTCCGCGATCTGAATTGTCAGCTGCTCCTGAATCTGCAAACGCCGGGCGAACACATCCACGATGCGCGCGATCTTGGAGAGACCGATCACCTTCCCTTGCGGGATGTAAGCCACGTGCGCTCGACCAATGAATGGCAGAAGGTGATGCTCACACAACGAATAAAGCTCGATGTCTTTGACGAGCACGATCTCACTCGCGTCGGAATGATAGATGGCGTTATTGACCACCTCATCGAGACTTTGGCGATAGCCGTTCGTTAGAAACTCGAAGGCGCGGGCCGCGCGGTTGGGCGTTTTCTGCAAACCTTCTCGCTGCGGATCTTCCCCGATCGCCTCGAGTAAATCCAGAAACGAACCCTCCATCGCCGCGAGCTTGGCCGCTCCGCAGCGCGGGATACTGCTCAGCCTGCGCTCAGCTGCTTCGATGTCGGTCTCGTGGTTCTGCACGATAAAGGCGTCCGCGTTAATCGAGCCAGCTGAGCGGATATTTGTCGTCGTCGAGCGCCACAGCCGCTTCGGTCAGCTCAAGCGTGTGCTGAGTGTCGAACATGACGGCGAGCTCTTCCGTGCGCGTCGCATTCTTGCTCGCCATGATCGTGCCCGGATGCGGGCCGTGCGGAATGCCACGGGGATGCAAGGTGATTGACGCCGGCTCGATTCCCCGGCGCGATCCGAAATTGCCGCGTACGTAAAACAAAACTTCGTCCGCTTCCACGTTATCATGGACCCACGGAATCTTAACCGCCTCAGGGTGGGTATCGAGCAGTCGCGGCGCGAACGTGCAAACGACGTAACCACGAATCTCAAACGTCTGATGAATCGGCGGCGGTTGATGCACCGTACCGGTAATCGGTTCAAAATCTTGCGCGTTAAACGTGAATGGATAGACGTAGCCATCCCAGCCGACGACATCGAATGGATTCTGCGCCATCGTCACGCATGTCCAGCGCGGACCATCTTTCACCAGGATCTCGGTGTCTTCTTCCTTGTCGATCGGGATCAATTCAGTCGGCCCGTGAAAATCGCGCTCCGAGTAGGGTGACCCCATTTTGATCTGACCTTCGCTATTTAAATAGCGTTTCGGAATCCGCACCGGGCCGGCTGATTCGAGAATGAGATAATCTTCCTCTTCAATCTTATCCGGCACGAGCCGGTAAGTAATCCCGCGTGGGATGACGATATAATCTTCGGCACGATAGGTTTGTTTTCCGAACATCGTCTCGACCGTGCCGCCGCCTTTGAAGACGAAGATGATCTCGTCGGCGCCGCCGTTCTTATAATACTGAAACTTGCCGTACGGCTTTTCAGGACGCACGCGCCACGCCGTCATGTCCTGGTTAAAAAGAATCGGAATACGGCCGCTATAGAGATCGCCGCGACGCGGAATATTTGCCGTGCGCAAGTGATGATGACGAAGAGGACTGTCCGCCGCTTTCTTCAGCTCTTCACATTTCAACAACTTCACGCTGCGCACCCGCGTGGGCGGACGAAGATGATACATGATGGAGAACGCTTCATTGAAGCCTTCCGTCGTAATGACGTGCTCGTAAGCAATGCCTTCGTCCTTGAACGTTGGCGCCGCACCGTTGCGATGAAACCAGATGTGATGTTTCCGCGGGATTTGTCCGAGCTTGTGATAAAACGGCATAACTCTTTCCTTTTCTAACCTGTCATCCTGTCGAAGACTCGCCGTGGCAAGAGCGGAGCGAAGGATCTCTGATTATTTCCGACATCCTGTAGGTGAAAGAATAGCCAAAGATGGTTCCGTCCGGGCCGGACTGGCAGTTCACTCATCATGACAAATCATCTATAAATTGCCGCGTGCGTCCTGCTCTTTTTCAAGAGCCTCGAACAATGCTTTAAAATTACCTTTCCCAAAACTTTTCGCGCCTTTGCGTTGGATGATCTCAAAGAACAGCGTCGGCCGGTCTTCCACCGGCTTACTGAAGATCTGAAGCAAATATCCTTCGTTGTCGCGATCGACCAAAATGCCGAGCCGCTTTAACGGCCCCAGATCTTCGTCGATATGGCCGAC
>JBDTZF010000168.1:0-4344 GCA_040005265.1 Verrucomicrobiota bacterium | reverse complement strand
TTGCTTTGCGAATCAGGGCGCCTTTGCACTGGCTTGTGCGCGGGCCGGCGCAGCGGAATCGATTGGAGTGGAAGCAAGCGCGGACAACATTGCAGCGGCGAAAGGCAACGCCGCGCGGAACCAGCTCAATGTGCAATGGATGGAACAGGATGTGTTTCAGTTCCTGCGATCTGCGGAAAAGGCGGAAGCGCAATACGACTTGATCGTTCTGGACCCGCCATCGTTCACCAAAACAAAAAGCGGTTTGGGCGACGCGCTGCGCGGTTATCGCGAGCTGCACATGCGTGCGTTCAAGCTTTTGTCGAAGGACGGATTGCTGGCGACTTTTTCCTGCTCGCATCACGTAAACGAATCGGCATTCGAGGAAACAATTGCCGATGCGCTGGTCGATGCCCGGCGATCGGCCCGACGGTTGCGCCGGTTTGAGCAGGCGCTCGATCATCCGGTTGTTCCGACAATTCCGGAAACGGAATATTTCAAAGGTGTGCTGCTGGAAATGATGCCCGGGCGCTGAATTCAACGGCTGGACGGAGTCTCGCCCTACCGATTTTTTTTCGCATTTCGCGCGGGAAAAATCTGGAATTCTGAAGCGGGCTCACTAATGTGCGACATCGGCGAGCACGCGCGTGTGACGAAAGCGCGCCGGAATGAAAGAGTTTGCATGCAAGAAAAAATCCGACCGGTCGAACAAATGTTGGAACTAAGCGAAGAAGAAGGCCTTTCCAGTGAGCATCTCGATTCCCAGGTTCAGAAGGCGCACGACCAATTACTCCAGCTCAAGCGACAGCAGGAACAGATCGAGAAACAAAAGCGTGAGCTGGAAGAACTGAGCCGCCGTCAGGAGGAACTGGAGCGCGGCCGGGCGGACATGACCGACAAACTTAGCCGCTCGCTCGTCGTGCTGGAGCGGGAAGGGTACGACACCCAAAAGCGGCTTGAGCAGATCCGGTCGATGCGGGAAAGCTTCGGGCAACATCTGGAATTGATCGAAGCGATCGATCCGAAGAACTGGAACCCGGGGGAGCTGCATAAGGAATTGAGCAAAGCCTTGAGCGCGGTAGACGATGCCCGGGCCGAATACAGCACTCAGCGCAGCCGGTTGCAGGCGGCAGAAAGCAGCAGCAACGATGTAGAGTTACCGGATGTCGCGTCCGACGTTTCCGATTTGCTCGAGGGAGGCGGCCGTTCATTCGGCGATTGGATGAAGATAGGGTTCGCGTTTTGTTTGCCCCTGATCTTTTTTGGCTTCCTGGCGATTTTTCTGTTCTTTTGGATGGCATCGAAAGCGCCGTGATCCTTCATGCGTCGCCGCTGGACTAGGTCACAAGACACCGCGCTGGATCTAAGCAAAGGGGAGCTGTCTCGCCGGGAAACGGAGCTGCGCGGCCAGATGGAAAAGCTCGAGCGAATGATCGAGGATGCGCCGCGCGTGGCCGAGGAGTTATCGCGACGGCAGCGTGAAGAACTACTCATGCGCGCGAATGAAGGCGGAAGCCGCCTGAATGTTTCGCTCGCGCTTCAGGACAAACGTTATGGCGCCGTGTCAGGCACGCCACGGCGGCGAGGATCGATGCGCAAGCAACGCCGCGAAGGCCGGATTATTTTTCTCGTGCTCGTGCTCGCGCTGGCTGTGGCGGTGATCTGGCTGGCCAGTCACTTGCGGTTTTAAAGCGATTTGATGACACAAGAAATGCATTTGCAGGTAGGGGCGGTTCACCTGAACCGCCCGCGGGATTGTGGCGCGATCAGCGAGCGGGCGATTGAGGTCAATCGCCCCTACCTTGAATCGCCTCCGGACGTGTGTTTTTAAGCGATGGCTGACGAATCCGATCTCGACGTTGCCTATGTTGCGCGACTGGCGCGGCTTAATTTGACCGAGGCGGAAACCGAGCTTTTCCAAAGGCAACTCGGCAGCGTTTTGAAATACGCTGACAAATTACGCGAGGTCGATGTGAGCGGTGTGGAACCGGCCGCCCATGCGGTCCCGCTTTTCAATGTGTTCAGAGAAGATCAACCGCGCGATTGGTTCACGGCTGAGGAAGCGTTGAGTAACGCTCCCCGGAGGGCGAACGATCTATTCATTGTTACAAAAGTCGTTGAATGAGCCGGCCCGATCTGGTGGCGCTCACCATCGCCGATCTTCAACCTCTCTTGCGCCGGCGCGAAGTATCATCGCGCGAGGTGCTGGAGTCGCTGCGCGCGAGAATTGACGATGTCGATGGTAAAATCGCCGCTTATCTCTCTCGCGATTTCGACGTAGCGCTGAAGGAAGCGGAGAAGGCCGATGTCGATCTTCCGCTCGGCGGTGTGCCGATCGCGATCAAGGATCTCATCAACGTGGCCGGTCAGCCGTGCACATGCGCTTCGAAATCTTTGCTGAATTATCGCGCGACATATGACGCCACGGTGATCCGGAAATTGCGCGCCGCCGGCGCGATTCCATTCGGAAAGACGAATATGGACGAGTTCGCGATGGGCTCATCGACCGAAAATTCAAGTGTAGGTCCGTCCCGCAATCCATGGGACCTGACGCGTGTGCCGGGCGGTTCAAGCGGCGGATCGGCCGCGGCGGTGGCCGCGGATGCTGCTTTCGGCGCTCTCGGCAGCGATACTGGCGGATCCATTCGGCAGCCGGCTGCGCTCAGCGGTTTAGTCGGATTGAAACCAACCTACGGTCGCGTCTCGCGCTTCGGCGTAACGGCGTTTGCCTCTTCGCTCGATCAAATCGGCCCGCTGACCAAGACCGTGCGCGATGCCGCCCTCATTCTACGGTCGATTGCCGGGGCCGATCCGCAGGACTCAACTTGCTTGCAGGAACCGGTGCCCGATTACGTAGCCACGCTCGATGCCGATCTTAAAGGTGTACGACTCGGTTTGCCCAAGGAATACATGATTGACGGAGTCGATCCGCAAATCCGCGCGGCGGTAGATGCCGCGGTTCGACATTTCGCATCGCTTGGCGCGGAGATCGTGGACGTCCATCTGCCGCACACGGAGTACGCGATTGCGACATACTACATAATCTCAACGGCGGAAGCGTCCGCCAACCTCGCGCGCTTCGACGGTGTGCGTTACGGATATCGCGCGAGCGAGCCGAAAGACTTGCTCGACCACTATGGGCGCACGCGTGGTGAAGGTTTTGGCGCGGAAGTGAAGCGGCGCATCATTCTCGGCACTTACGTTCTCAGCTCGGGTTATTACGACGCGTATTATCTTCGCGCGCAAAAAGTGCGTACGCTTATTCGACAGGATTTCGCGAAGGCGTTTGAGCAAGTTGACGCGCTCGTTTCCCCGACCACGCCCGAGATCGCTTTCAAACTCGGCGAACGCATGGCCGATCCATTGAAAATGTACCTGGCCGACATCTTTACCAACGCCGCTAACCTTGCCGGGATTTGCGGGATCAGCCTTCCATGCGGGTTCGCTCAAGTAAACGGCCAACAATTACCGATCGGGCTTCAATTGTTAGGCAAAGCACTCGATGAAGCGCGCATTCTTCAAATTGCGAACGCGTATGAGCAAAGCACCGATTGGCACAAGGCGAAGCCGTCAATTTAGATAGAGGGCGTCCGCGCCGTCGGCGCCGAAAAAGCCGCGGACATGACGGAGCATGGCCCTCCAAGTTCATTATCGAAATGGGTGCCGGACGAGTGCGGTCACCCATCGAAAGAAGAATTTCAGAGCGACGACGAATGACATTTTCGATTCGCCGCGCTCACGGTCGCGGAATGCGATCGGGATCTCACGTACCCGCAACTTGCGATCGCTACGGACAATTGTTTCGAAAACGATTTTGAAACCGCTGGTTGGCGGCGCGATCTGTAAGAGTCGCGAGCGCTCAATTGCAAAGAATCCGCACATTGAATCGCGCATCCCGGTGAGCGGGTAAGCAAGGGCGGACGCGGTGCGCGACATCATTCGCCGCCAGACCGGCCAGCCGGGCGTCGATCCGCCAGGAACGTAGCGGCTCCCGATCGCCATGTCTGCCGTGCCGGCGAGAAGAGGTTCGAGCAAATCCTTAATTCGCTCTGGCGGATGACTGAGGTCCGCGTCCATCACAATAAGAATGTCGCCCTTGGCCGCGCGCGCCCCGGCCATGATTGCAGAGGCCAAGCCGGGTTCGTTTCGTTCCTGTTCGATCAATCGGACCGGATGGTCCGTTGCGAGCGAACGGATCGCGTCGAGGGTTCCATCGCTCGAACCACCATCGACCAACAAGATTTCGCAAAACGGGACGGCCGTCGCAACGAGTTGGGATACCAATGGCGCGATATTCTCCGTCTCGTTAAACGTGGGAACGATGATCGAGACCGTTGTCATGGCTTGCGTCAAGCGCCCAACGTC
>JBDTZF010000167.1:0-4368 GCA_040005265.1 Verrucomicrobiota bacterium | reverse complement strand
CTCGCGCAGGCTGAAGCTGATTGATTCCATCTCGAGTTTTCCCGCTTCGATCTTGGAAAAATCCAGGATGTCGTTGATCACGCCGAGCAACGAATGCGCGGAGGTTTTCACCATGTCGAGGTATTCCCGTTGCTCAGGATTCAGGTCTGTGTCCAACGTGAGCTCGGTCATACCGAGAACGCCGTTCAACGGTGTGCGAATCTCGTGACTCATGTTCGCCAGGAACTCGCTCTTCGCGCGAGTGGCCGCTTCCGCCGTTTCCTTGGCTTCGCGCAACGTCTCCTCCGCGCGCTTCCGCTCGGTAATGTCCTGAAATGCACCCTGCACCCGCTTGATTGAACCCGCCGGATGGCGTTCCGCCTCAGCACATACACGCGCCCAGAGTGGCCGTCCTTTAGCAGTGACCATTTCCACTTCGAGGTCGAACGGAACGCCCTCTCCGATGCATACTTTCAACGCTGCCGTTGTCTTGTCCCGCCACTGGTCAGTGTAAAGCGCCAGAATCTCAGCAAGTGGTGGAACGTTGCCCAGCGGGTAATCGAGGATTTCGAAAATTTCGTCAGACCAGGACACCACTTTGTCAGGCATTTCCACTGCCCATCCGCCCGTGCGCGTCATTTGGCCGGCGAGACGGATGAGTCCGCCCTTTTGTTCCAAAAGCTCTTCGACCTGCTTGCGCTCCGTAATGTCGCTAGCAAGGCCGATGAGGCGAACCAGTTTGCCATCGGCATTCCGCACTTGGAAGCCGCGGTCCTGAACCCAGCGGATTGTACCATCTGGACGAGCGATTCGATACTCAGCGCTTACCTGCGGTTCATTTTCCATGAGCGTGCCGAAGACGGCGCGAACGCGTTCGAGATCGTCCGGGACGAGAGTCGCGCTCCACTGATGCGGATCGGCATATAAGCTCTGCGTTGAGCGGCCCCAGATCATCTCATAGCCTGGACTGACGTAGTGCATCGTTTCCAGATCGGGGGAAGCGATCCAAAACGCGTCCGAAATGTTATTAGCCAACTGGTGGAATTTCTGTTCGGTCTCGCGTAGCGCCTCCTCCGCGCGCTTCCGCTCAATCGCCAGCGCAATCTGATCTCCCACTAACGAGAGAAACTCCAGGTCGCGCTGATTGTAAGCGCCTTCGTTTTCGTAGTCCTGCACTACAAGCACACCAATGGTTCCCGAGTGTGTTCGCAAGGGTACACCTAGCCATGAAGGAGAATCGGAACCAATGAGCTCGACTTCGCCCTGATCGTGCAATCGAGTCTTGACCTCTTCCGTCATTAAAAGAGGTTGCCCGGTGCGCAGAACATAGCTGCTGCCGCCGCGACGGGTCCCGGCCGGCTGCGGCGAAGGCGCCTGATCGCGCTTGTCGACCCAAAACTCGAAGTGCATCAAATCGGTTCCGGGGTCGTGGAGAGTGACAAAGCAGTTCTCCGCGTAAAGCACCTTGCCGATGGACCGGTGAGCCAGATCTAACAATTCAGCGAGATTGGTGGTCGTAATCACGCCTCGCACTATTTCAGAGAGGACTTGTCGTTCCGCTTCCGCCCGTTGGCGTTCCGTGACGTCAAAAGCCAGGACAAGCTTCGCGCGCCGTTCATTGTGATTGACGGCGTGGGATGTGATCTCCACATCGATCAGTGAGCCATCCTTTCTCTGGTGCTTCCAGATTCCCGCATTCTCCACACCTTGGCCGGCGACGTGGCCCAGATTATCCAGCAACGCTTGTTTTTCAGCGATCGGGCGAATATCGACGATCGTCATCGCCAGGAATTCGTCGCGGCTATAACCATAGTTCGATATGGCGGCGTCGTTGATTTCGAGAAATGAAAGCGTCTCAAGATCATAAATCCACATGGGCAACGGATTCGCTTGGAAGAGGCTCCGATAACGCTCCTCGCTCACGTGCAGCGTCTCATTAGAGTTACGCAATTCGCTGGTGCGCTCTTCGACCCGCCCTTCGAGTTCTTCATGCGAGGCGCGCAACGCTTTTTCCGCCTGCTTACGCTTGTCCATCATGCTGTTGAAAGCCAACGCGAGGTCGCCGATCTCATCCGCTCGCGATGCTGGCATTTGCAAATCTGTCCGCCCCGCAGCAAACCCTGTTGCCGCATTCGTTAGTTGCCGGAGCGGTTCGGCGATCGAACGGCCCATGAAAAAAGCGAGCAAAACCGCGATGCCCGCACTGCCGAACCCGATTAGGGCGATTTCGCGGATCGTGCCTGCCGTGAGATGCATCAACTCATCGTAGAGAGGAGTATATTCCAGGACTACCGCTCCGATGACCTGTCCATTCTCGCCTTTGATCGGCACTGCGATTTGCCTGATGCCCGTCTGGTAAGCCTGGCTGGTCTCAACGAACTTGCGGATCTGCCCATCCTTTATGGTTGCCACGACTTCATCGTTCGGGTCGCTCCTAAAGATCATTCCGATTTCCGATGGAACTGCGTCGGCTAGGATATGCCGATTACGATCCATCAGCACAATGTCTCGTCCCTGCGTTTGATGCAGGCGGGCGACGATTTCCTGAGCTTGATTTCTGTCCCCTGAAAGGAAAGAGCCTAGGACATGCGCGACATTCTCGGCTTCACTCGTCGCGGCACTCGTCACCAAAGCGCGCTGGTCGACCACCGCTACTGCGCCCACGAGAGCGACGAGCAGAGACATTCCGAGGAAGGTTAGAAGAATCTTTGTTCCGATCTTCATATGATGCGTTAGGCGAAGAACTGTTTACGGGTCGACATGGTTCGAAAGAAGATCCGGAGGTTCCGGCACTGCCTCGAAATAGGGGATTGGTTATGCCGCGGGATGGCTGGCGCGCTAAGAAGGTTCATTGGGGCGAAAGAGAAAGGTTCGCTTTATCTGCGGCTGTCCGGATATAGCCGTCGTCATTTGCGAGTCCGGTAAACGTGACCGCGGGGGTGGCGATAAGGCCATGTTTTGAAACACTCTTGAGAATTGCAGTCAGCGCGCCTTTCTCGAGCGGCTTGGAGAGGTAGCCATCCATGCCGCTGGCCAGACAACGCTCGCGGTCGCCCGCCATCGCGTGTGCGGTCATAGCGATGATCGGGGTGCGTCGACCAGTCGCTTGTTCTGACTCACGGATCCGTCGCGTCGCTTCCAAGCCATCCATTTCCGGCAGTTGCACGTCCATTAGGATGGCGTCGAAATACTCGTTAGCCGCCGCCTCAACGGCTTCGCGGCCGTTACCGGCATGGACAAGTGTGTGGCCGGATTTCTGCAGAAAGGCAGTAGCCACCGCGCGATTGATGACATTGTCCTCAACGAGGAGTATTCGGAGCTGACCTTGTAATGTCGCGCCCGGCGAAGCGGCGACACTCGCCGGCGCCAGGGCGATGCTCGAAGCCAAATCTGATTTGACGCCGAAGCGCGCAGTAAAGTGAAACGTAGTTCCCTGGCCGACTTTGCTCTCGATCCAAACCTTTCCGCCCATTTGCTCAATCAGTTGCGAGGCAATCGCAAGTCCCAACCCGGTGCCACCGTAGTTTCGCGTCGTGGAACCATCGACTTGAGCGAAGGCTTCGAAAATCACCTCCTGCTTTTCCTTGGGAATGCCGATGCCGGTGTCGGTGACAGAGAAATGCAGGCAAGGCCCGGAGTGGTTGATGGTTACCGGTTGACAGATGTTGGCATCGGAATCGATGCGCACTTTCACTGCTATGGAGCCGTGCTCAGTGAATTTGAGCGCGTTATCGGCAAAGTTGAGCAGGATTTGCCTCAGACGTTGCGGGTCGCCGACGACATGATCGGGCACGTCGTCGGCGATTTCGACGTTGACCGCGAGAGCCTTCAGCTTCGCGCGCAGACGGAGTGGCTCGAGCATTTGCGTGATCGTTTCGGGCAGGTTGAATTCGATCGATTCCATCTCCATTTTTCCCGCTTCGATTTTTGAGAAATCGAGAATGTTGTTGATCAAACTCAGCAATAGCTGCGCGGAAGTGTGCGCCATGTCGAGATACTCGCGCTGCTCGGAGTTGAGCTGCGTATCGAGGACGAGCTCGGTCATGCCGAGGATTCCATTCATAGGAGTGCGAATTTCGTGACTCATATTCGCGAGAAACTCGCTCTTGGCCTGCGTGGAAGCCTCGGCGGCCTCCTTTGCATGCAGCAACTCTGCTTCAGCTTGCTTGCGTTCGGTGATGTCGCGGAGGGAAGCGGTGAATATGAAAGTGTCGCCGCTGGGGATCGGTGAAATTCTAAGCTCGATCGGCAGTGTGCGACCGTCTCGGTGCAGCGCTGAGACTTCAATGAGCTTGTTTAGGACCGGTCCTTCCCCAGTGGCGAGAAAGTGCTTTAGACCGCGCACGTGCATCTCACGGAACTCTGGCGGGATAATTAGTTCATGCAGGG
>JBDTZF010000063.1:0-14979 GCA_040005265.1 Verrucomicrobiota bacterium | reverse complement strand
CTTTCGTTCGGAATGATTCCGGAATTCATCGGGCGTTTGCCCGTTGTGACCTCATTGGATGCGCTCACCGAAGACGAAATGGTGGCGATTCTGACCGAGACGAGGAACGCGATGATCAAGCAGTACACCAAGCTTTTCTCGATGGAGGGTGTGCGGCTTACCGTCACCAAAGACGCATTGCGCGCCCTCGCGGCACAGGCGGTCAACAAGGGGACCGGCGCTCGCGCTCTCCGCTCGATGCTCGAGCGCATCATGCTCGACATCATGTACGATGTGCCGAGCCGTGAAGACATCGCCGAGGTCACGATCAATCGCGCGGTGGTTGAGGGCAAAAAACTTCCGCTCGTTCGCAAGAAGCAGGACAAAGACGCGGCGTAACCCCGAAAGCTTTCGGGGTGTCAAAAAGTTACAAGCGTTGCAAAATTACGTAGGCTGCGGCGGCGCTTCCGTTGTAACAAATTGTAACTCTTCTAACGTTTCACATTCACACATGCGCGTCGTTATCATCAATACCGGCACGGAGCTCTTGCTCGGCGACGTGCGCGATGCTCACCTGAGTTTTGTCGCGCAACAAATTCTACCGCTCGGTCTGCGGATTCAGGAACAGCGCACGGTTCCGGACGGCGTCGCTATTCGAGAAACGCTCGAGCATGTTTTTCCGCGGGCTGATCTCGTCATTGTAACGGGCGGGCTCGGTCCAACCACCGACGACATCACGAGAGAGATCGTGGCCGAGGTTCTCGATCTGCAATTAGTTCACGATGAGAAAGTAATGTCGACGATTACGGAACGACTAGAGAAAAGAAGGATCCCATTCACCGATCGAATTGCGCGACAAGCGGATGTGCCGGCGGGGGCGGTGGTCCTGCCAAATCAAAACGGGACGGCGCCGGGATTTTACCTTCCGCAAAATATCAATCCGCGCATTCCATCGCCGCACTTGCTCGTTTTGCCGGGACCGCCGCGCGAATTGCAGCCCATGTTTCGAGAAAGCGCGATGCCAATCCTGCGGAAGATTGCACCCGCTTCCACCGTCGAACGTCGGGTTTATCGAATTGCAGGCATGGGGGAATCGATCGTGGAGAGGGCAGTCGGCAAGAAAATCCTGGCCATACCCGGGATTGAGCTCGGTTACTGTGCGCGACCATCGGAGGTAGACTTGAGGATCCTGGGCGATGCCGGCGCGATTGCCGGCGCAGACGAAATCATTCGAAAAGAGATCGGATTGTCGATCTTCTCCGAGAAAGACGAGAATCTTGAGCAGGTTGTTGTGAAGCTGCTTGGCGGAAGGAGAGCGACGCTGGCCGTCGCGGAATCATGCACCGGCGGTTTGCTGGCGCATCGGATCACCAATGTGCCAGGCTCATCCGATGTTTTCGTGGCCGGATACGTTACTTATGCGAACGCAGCTAAGATCGACATCCTGGGCGTCGATCCGAAGTCGATCGAGGAACATGGCGCGGTGAGCGAGCTCGTCGCACGCAATATGGCGGAAGGCGCGCTTGCGCGCGCCGGATCGACCTATGCGCTTGCTACCACCGGAATCGCCGGGCCCGGTGGCGGCACAGCTGAGAAAGAAGTCGGCACTGTATACATTGCGCTTGCGGCTCCGGAAGAGACGGTGGCGAGAAAACTTTTTTTCCCGACTGATCGCGAGACGTTCAAACAAATGACAGCGCAAGCCGCCCTCGATCTGCTTCGGCGAAAGTTGCTGGCAGGAGTCGCCTAGTAATCGCCGACGTCGACGGGTGTGCCGACCCTGGCGTGATCGTAGAAGAACTTTGCGCCTTCGGTGGACTCCCGAACGCATCCATGAGAAGCCGGATAACCTGGTAAAATTCCGATGTGCATCCCCACGCCGTCGCTGGTGAGGCGTAAAAACCATTTCATCGCAGCACCGGCAAAATGCGTCCCGCTCGGCGCGGAATCAATTCGCGCGCTGACCCCTGCACGTACCACCCGGCCGCTAAAATCGACAAAATCGCCGTAAATAGTGGAGTGATGATTGGGATCCTTTTCCAAAACGGTAAAGTGACCGGTCGGCGTGCTATGGCCTCGTTTGCCGGATGAAATCGGCCCGTCAGCCACGATTTGCTCACCAATCATCAAATAAGCGCGCTGCTTTGGAATGGAAACGACAATGTGAGTGTTGTCCGGAGTCGCCTGCTTTAGCAGCGATTGATTTACTTTGAGTAGCTCCTGTCTGTGAATGAGGTCGGACGCCTTGCGCATCGGTTGCGGTGGACCGGGCATCTGTCCTCGTGTCTGCGGCACTGGCGTCGAGCGGAACGATGGCGTGGGGCGCCGCAACTGAGCATTCGTCAGGATTGCCGGCATGAGAATCATCACGGCGTAAATCGTCAAGAGGCGGGCTCGGCGCATAAATCAGTTTCGACTGTAACTGTTTACTCGACTAAGCCAACCCGGTAACCATTTCGCTTCGTGGCGAGCCGGTGGGGAGTTTTTAACCCTTCGTTTTAACACGGCAGCCGCCGCCCCTGAAAATTCCTTCACGCAATCCGGCGCCTCGGGACGCATCTCTTCCAATACCTGAAGCAAGCCCCAACCTTGACCCTTATAACGCTCCGTTTTCAGAACGCCTTCGCCCTTGAAATTGACATAGTCCACCAGGGGATAGCATCCCCGCGAGGTGTCCGACATTCGTCCGAAATTTTTCTCAACTTTTGTCCGGCTGCCGGCCTCTACCTCCGCCAGCATTTTCGGAAGTGCCGCCTGTAGCCTGGCAACCAGGAATTCCGCCTGAAGATCGACCGTGTCGGCCAAGAATTGGCGTAATTGTTTCATCTCCGGTGTTTGACGGGCGCGCTCAAATTCGCCCCGCGTATTCCATGGGCAAGGCGACTCTTTCGCTCGAAGCAGGATTTCAGGCAACTTGGCTCCTCGACTGGAAACAAAATTCACCAGGTTCGGAAAACTTTCGTCGAATGGTCCGCGCGCTCCTTTTGGATACCAGATGAAATGGCCGATACCGAGCGAAGCGAAGTTTTCGCCTTCATTCCATGAAGTAAGGCCGGCGATCGTTCCATTGCATTCGTTTTGCCACACCTTGTTGCCGATTCGAACCGCCTCGGAATGGGATAACGTAATGGCGACAAGAAGCTTGGGCGGCCAAAACAGAGTTAACCCCAGGAAAAGCATCGAGGCAAAACGGCCGATGTGGCGTTTTCGGTCTCTTGACGAGCGAAGTTTATCCATTAGCATGTCAGCTTTCCGCGCTCAAATTTAAAGCGCAATTGCCTATGAAATCCAATCCTATGAAATATTTTATTGCCACTTTCGTCGCGCTGACCCTCGTCATGCCAGTCATTGCTCAGGAAAAAACACAGTTAAAGGATCAAAAGGACAAAGTCAGCTACGCCATTGGCCTTAATATCGGAATGAATTTCAACAAGCAAAAAATCACGGTCAATCCGGATGCATTTGCCGCTGGAATCAAGGATGGAATGGGTGGCAAGCCGCAAATGACCGAAGCCGAAGTGAGAGAGACAATGACCACATTCGAAAAAGATATGGAAGCCAAAACAAAAGCGGCTGGAGATAAGAATGCGCAGGATGGCGAGAAATTTCTTGTCGAGAACAAGAAAAAAGACGGGGTGAAGACAACGGCCAGCGGTTTGCAATACAAGGTGATGAAGGAAGGCAGTGGTGCTCAGCCGAAAGAGACCGACACCGTCACGGTAAATTATCGCGGGACGCTGATCGATGGAACGGAGTTCGATAGTTCTTACAAAAGAAATGAGCCGGCGACATTTCCGCTTAATGCAGTGATCAAGGGATGGACCGAGGGTCTGCAGCTGATGAAACCCGGTTCGAAGTACCAGTTCTTCATTCCGGCAAAATTGGCATATGGAGATAGAGGAGCGGGCCAGGACATCGGACCGAACTCAACTTTGATTTTTGACGTCGAGTTGATGAGCACGAAGCCGGCCGGTGGCCCTTCCGCCGGGGCGACACCAAAGTAGGTCAGATTTTTGTAGAGGCGGCCGTGTCGGCCGCTTGAACAAAGCGACAAGCACGCGCGGGGTTTGCGCCCGACACGGGCTCCCTACGCTGGCCTCGATTTTTTGCCCGAACCGCCGCTACTGCGCGGCTGATTCCCATTCCAGGCGGGGCGCATCACCCCAAAGATCTTCGAGGCTGTAAAATTCGCGTTTATCGCGATGGAAGATGTGCACCACCACGTTGAGGTAATCGAGCACGATCCATTGGCTGACTGGGAAACCGTCCACTGCCGCCGCCCGGGTATCGTGCTGCTGTTTCAATCGCCCTTCAATTTCGCCCGCAATCGCTTTGAGCTGCGGTTCGGAGTTGGCCGAGCAAATCACGAAAAAATCCGTGAATGTCGATATTGCGCGCAAATCCAGCACGACAATATCCTCCGCCTTTTTATCCGAGGCGAGTTCGGCGCAGGTTCTGGCTAGTTTTTCGGCGGTTATTTCGATGACTCCCGGTAAAGATTCTCTCGGCGGATGATTTCTTCGACCGCCTGTGGAACCAAGTAACGAATCGATCGGCCCGAGGCAACTCTCTTTCTGATTTCTGTGGCGGAGATGTCGATGTTGCGATGTATGACCGAGTAAGAGGCATCGGCCGTCCGGTTCGCCCGATCGAGGACAACAAAGCGCACCATATTATTTAACTCGGCGAAGCGGTGCCACTTTGGCAGGCCGCTCAAGTTATCCTGGCCGATAAGGCAGTATAACTCTGCGCCTTCAACACGCCGTTGGATTTCTTCGACAGTATCAATGGTGTAAGAGGGTGGCGGGCGGCGCAGCTCACAATCGTCAATTTCAAATTGGGGTTCGCCGTCAATGGCGGCGCGTAACATCGCCAATCGTACTTCGTCACTCGCAACGGGCCCGGATTTCTTAAAAGGTGAGATCGTTGCCGGTACTAAAATCACTTTGTCCAAGCCAAGTTTTTCGAGTGCCTCACGCGCGAGGATCAGGTGTCCGTGATGAATCGGATCGAACGTGCCGCCGTAGATTGCGATCTTCAAAACGTTGAAGGTTGGCTTTTTGCGTCGTGCAGGATCGACATCTAGGTTGCGAACTTATGAAGAGTGAATCGGTTGGTCAACTGATCATGACAGGAGTTCCTGGCAAGGAACTCGACCCCGAAACGGCGAAGTTGTTTCGGCAGGTGCAACCCGGCGCATTCATTCTTTTCGGCCGCAACATCGAGAGCGCGCCGCAATTACGAAAGCTGATTGATGATTTACGCGATCTCAGCGACGTCGAGCCCATCATCACCATCGATCAGGAGGGCGGGCGTGTTTCGCGTTTGCGCTTGATAGGGAACGAGCCGCCCAACGCGCAACAGCTGCGCGACAAAGAAGATGTCGATCTTATCAAACGTCACGGTGACATTACGGGTCGATTGCTGCGTCTTTTCGGCTTTAATCTCGATCTTTGCCCGGTGCTCGACATTTCTTTCGACGATGACGCGGATAATTCGCTGCGAGGACGGTGTTACGGAAAGAGCGTCCAGCAAGTGATTCACAATGCCAGGGCTTTCAACGACGGCATGCGGGGGCAGGGAATCGCCAGCTGCGGCAAACATTTCCCGGGCTATTCAGCCGCAAAGTGTGATGCGCACTACGAATTGCCAAAGATCGAGCGCACCCGTGAGGAACTGGATCGAGATGAACTAGCCGTGTTTCGCGCGTTTAGCGGATCGGCCGTTCCCAACTCCGTAGATAGCATGATGATTTGCCATGGCTGGTACCCATGTCTCGAGGCGGAAAAAACTCCGGCTTCATTATCACGGCGAATTATCACGGATTTGTTGCGTGGCGAATTGGCATTCGACGGCTTGGTCATGACTGACGATCTCGACATGGGCGCGATCCTTAATGGATACGAACTCCAGGACACCATTCGACTGGCGATTGCCGCCGGCAACGATCTAACCATGATCTGCCATCGGATTCCGGAAGTACAAAACGTGCACCGGTTTCTCAGCGCGCTGCCGCGCGAGCAAATCGACCGCGCTCTCAGCAGCGTGGCCCGTTTCAAAGAAAAACTGGCACCGGCTGACGAATTTTCCGAAGCTGCTTTTCGTAAGATCGACGATGAAATCTGGGACCTGCGCGTTGCAGTGCTTGGGAAAGAACGTGCCGCCGTCCGCAGCCCTGAAGACGGAAAACGCTCGCCGGTAGAGCTCTACTGAACGCTTTGATATTGGGAACAAGGCCTGGCGCAGCGTTTAAGTCGCGCTCGAACGACCTTTGGACTAGATATGTGAGGTGATTTTGAAGGTTCATCTTACGGCGGCAGTCGCTTTCCTCATGTTGTCGAGAGCGCCGACGATTGTCGCCGCCGGGTTCGACTCGAGCAGCACCGTCTTTATCATCCTGATGGAGAACCACAACTGGTCGAGCATCAAGGGCAGCGCGAACGCGCCGTACATCAATAATACGTTGCTGCCCATCGCCTCCTACACGGATCAATATTATAATCCGCCGGCCATTCATCCGAGCCTGCCCAATTACCTCTGGCTCGAAGCTGGAACGAACTTCGGAATTGCGAACGATAATCCCCCTTCGACGAACCATCAGTCGACGACGAACCATTTGGCGACGCTTCTGAGAAACGCCGGCGTATCCTGGAAAACGTATCAGGAAAATATCACCGGGACGACTTGCCCAACGACGGACAGTTACCCTTATTATGTAAAGCACAACCCGTTCGCCTATTTCGATGACGTGGTGAACAACTACTGCATATCGGCGATGCGGCCGTTCACTGAGTTAGCAAACGATCTCGGCAACCAGTTGGTGGCGCATTACAACTTCATTACGCCGAACATCTGTAACGACATGCATGACTCGTGCCCGCCAACGAGCAACTCTGTCAAGCAGGGGGACAATTGGCTGGCCCAAACTGTGCCGATGATTTTGCAGTCGGCAGCATATCTGAACAACGGACTCTTAATCATCACATGGGATGAAGCGGGGAGCGGTGATGGTCCGATCGGAATGATCGTGCTTTCGCCGCTGGCAAAAGGTGGCGGGTATCACAACACGATCCATTACACGCACAGCTCCACTTTGCGGACATTCCAGAAGATATTCGGTGTAACTCCGTCGTTAGGCGGCGCGGCGAGCGCGATCGATTTGAGCGATCTCTTTGTTCAGAATGCAATTCCAACCGCAGACTCGGCGCTTTACGTCACGAACATCACCCAAACACAGGCCGGCGCGACGACAATCGGTTGGCCGAGCCAGACGGGGACGACCTATCGTTGCCAATGGAAGAACGGTCTGATCGGTGCCACTTGGCAATCCATTACGCCGGATTTCTCCGGCACGGGAAGTGTTCTCTCATGGACCGATGACGGCTCGCAAACCGGCGGCATCGGATCGCAGCGATTTTATCGCGTGATCGTTCCTTAATCGTTACAACTAATCCTTCTTAACACCGTCCGTGAAGACGAGACGCAACGGCTGAGGAGCATGAATGCGCTCGTTCAGCTGCTTCTGTAACGATTGCTCGGTCTGGACCACGAGATCGCTTTCATTCGCCTTTTGCCGTGCAAGTTGCGGCAGGATCGACAGCTCATTCTGCAAGTCTTCACCGGAAATTTTGTTCCAGAAACCGTTCTCGAGAGCGAGCACCTCCAGCTGGTCCTGTTCGATCCCGAGAATTTTGGCATGTGGAAGCTGAACGACGATTTCATCGGAGCGAATGTCGATCGCCAGGTCCTGCCGCAAGTCGAAACCGGCTTTGACCGTAAAGGTCCCGTGAACTTTCACCCGCTTCGAGCTGCCGGCCCAAGTGTGGAGCATCTCATGCTCGACCTCCATCCGTCGTGAGAGGACCGTTAATTCGCTTACCGGAGTCGTCTGTTCCGAATAAGTGCGGTTGTTGATCGTGATCCGGGGTTGCAGATGCGCGATGTCGATGAATGCCGCGCGCAGGTCCTTTCCGATGCGTTCCAACTCGGTCGCGCTTTGCTTCGCCGTGCGCCCCGGCCAGGTTTCGGTTCGATAAAAAATAAAGGCGATGAGTAATGCCGCGATCAGCGCAAGCAATGTGAGCGCGACCGACCAGGAGAATCCGCTGTCTGACTTCGACATTGGGCATTGAATACGGCGTGATGGGGATCCGTCGGATGGACTGCATTGGTCGCGTGGTGATGCGGCCGTGCGATCGGGAGATCGCGAGTCAACATTCAGCGTTGGGCGTTTACTCAATTAATCGATCCCCAAAAAAAAGTACCGCCCCCCACGCCCGATGGGCGTGAAGGGCGGCTGTTCCCCCCAGAACAATCGTGGAAAACTGCGCTGCTAGTAATCGAGCTTATCGACAGCTGCAACAAAATTTTGCAGAAATTATAAGCCTAATGGGGTTTTCGTCCACTCTGCAAATTAGTCATTTTGACCCGGAATCCATACCTCCCTCGGGACCAGGCCTTTGCTCAGTCTGCCGGGCGGGAACAGAAGGTCGCCCTTGCGCAACAGCGGTTCGAGCGTTCTAGTTTTTGTATGCGTAATCTGGGGGGTAAGAAGTCGCGAAGTTTCGCCGGTTCACTGCTGGTCGCGCATCCAAGCATGCTCGACCCGAATTTTCGAAGGGCAGTGCTGTATATTTCTGCTCACGATCCAGACGAAGGGGCGCTGGGGGTAATTATCAACCGACCACTCGATAAGCAGGTTTCCGAACTGGTGAGCGAGACGCCCCCCGAGGGTCTGGCGGACGTTCCTGTTTTTCTGGGCGGCCCGGTTGGAAACAATCAATTAATGTTTGCCGCGTTTGAATGGGAAAAGGGCGAAGGATTGAAGCTTAACCACAGCGCCGGCCTGGAAGAGGCGAGCGAACGGGCCGGGCAGGATCCGGCTTCACTTTGCGCGTTTGTCGGTTATGCAGGTTGGAGCGCGGGGCAGCTGGAAGCCGAGATGAAGCAGAAAGCGTGGCTTTTGAAAAAACCGACGCGTTCTGTTTTGAAAATCGATCGTTTGCCGAAACTTTGGTTCGATATCATGAATAAATTGGGGCCGTGGTATAAGATGCTGGCGGCCGCTCCTGACGATCCATCGCTAAACTAGCGACTCGTAACAGGTGACGAGCCCCAAGTCGCTTTTGTCTTGTCACTCGTAACTCGCCGCTCTTCACTTTCCTAAATGATCATTGGCATTCCAAAGGAGATCAAAGAACAGGAGCAACGGGTCGGCTTGTTGCCGGCAGCGGCTGAGCAATTGAAGCGTCGCGGGCATTCCGTGCTAGTCGAGAAAAACGCCGGGGTAGGCTCGGGTTATTCCGACGAGCAATACACCAAGGCCGGTGCGGAGATTGTCGATCTTGCCGCGGATGTGTTTAAGCGCGCCGAGATGATCGTGAAAGTGAAGGAGCCTCTCAAAGCCGAGTTTCCGCTTTTGCGCAAGGATCAGATTCTTTTCACCTATCTGCATCTGGCGGCGAGCAGACCACTGACCGATGCGTTAATGAAATCAGGCGTCATAGCCGTGGCGTATGAAACGATCCAGGTGGGCAACAAGTTGCCGCTGCTGGAACCGATGAGTGAGATTGCTGGACGCATGTCGGTGGTGATGGGCGCAAATTTCCTGGCGAAGTATAACGGCGGCAGCGGCGTCTTGTTAGGCGGCGTGCCGGGTGTTTTGCCGGGGCGCGTGGTGGTTGTTGGCGGCGGTACTTCCGGCGTGAACGCGCTGCGAATGGCCAAAGGACTTGGCGCGGATGTGACGATTCTCGATGTCGATGTTGAGCGGTTGCGATTTCTCGACCTGGCCATGGACGATTTGCACACGCTTTATTCCAGTGAGGCGAATCTGCGTGAATTGATGCCGGATTGCGATTTGTTGATTGGCGCGGTGCTGTTGCCCGGCGCAAAAGCCCCGAAATTGATCACTCGAGCGATGTTGCGGATGATGAAGCCCGGCAGTGTGCTGGTGGACATCTCGATCGACCAAGGGGGTTGTGCCGAAACCTCGCGGCCCACCACGCATGTCGATCCTGTTTACGTCGAAGAAGGTGTCACGCATTATTGCGTGGCGAATATGCCGGCGGCTTATGCGCGAACGGCCACCCAGGCCTTAACCAATGTGACTTATCGCTATATCGAGTTGCTGGCCGACCTGGGCCTGGAAGGCGCGTGCCAGAAACAGCCTGCGTTGATTGGCGGAATCAACACCCGCTCGGGCCGGCTTACTTGTCGGGCCGTAGCCGAGGCGCATGGCTTAAATTACGAATCACCGGTTTAATTCGCGTCTATTCAACAATTTGCCTTCGGGAAGGAAACTTTTAGGGAGCCAAAAACCGCCCTTGCTACGAATCATTAATTGGCCACAGTATTCCCTCTTCCATGTCTATTATGAACAAATACCTCTGCATCTTAGCAAGTGCCGCGCTGCTCGCGGCGTGTGAGCAAAAGACCGAAACTGCCGCTCCGGACGCAAGTCCAGCCGCCACGACTGCGCCGGAAACGGCGATGACTCCGGAAATGACGCCCACACCTTCACCGGGCGCTCCTTAATTTCTCGAAAAACCAACCAAACCATCAAAACTAACTAACCTATGAAAAAACTAATTTGTATCCTCCTGGGTGCTGGACTCATTGCAGCTTGCGAACAAAAAGAAACGACCGTGACTCCGGCCGCAGAAAAAGAAACCAACACAACGGTCGTAAAAGACCAGGCTCCGGCTACTGAAAAGAAGACCGAAAAAACCGAGACAAATATCAATCTCGGTACGTCACCCGCGCCGTCTCCGTAGTCGGTCCATCAATTACTCGCAAAGTCTTCCCGCGAATTCGTTCGCGGGAAGACTTTTGCTTGTACAGGAGATGAATTGAGACTCACAATGGCGAAGGCGGATTCACTCTCATTCTCCAAGGGCCGCCGCTTGATACGCCCCTCGGAATTCGAGCGCGTCAAGCGAGAGGGATCGACGTCGCGTGGAAGGTTGTTACTGCTGGGCGTGCTCGCACTGGATAATGCCGGTCCCTTTCGAGCCGGCTTCGTTACCTCCCGGCGCGTGGGTAGCGCGGTGGTGCGAAACCGGGTCCGGCGTCGATTGCGCGAGATCGTTCGCAAGCATCAACACGATCTGCGGGGCACGTTTTGGATGGTGCTCATCGCCAAAGCGGGCTCTGGTAGCGCTACTTCATCCGCTCTGGAAGATGAATGGTTGCGCCTGGCAAGGCGCGCTTCTATTCTACTCGCCTGATGGTCTTTCTGGTTCGATTTTTCGTTCGGCTGTACAAATGGACGCTGTCGCCGTTGCTCTCATTGCTCGGTGGACCAGCCTCCGGTTGCCGCTTTGAACCGACCTGTTCGGCTTATTTTTTGGAGGCGGTGGAAGCGCATGGCTTCATCCCTGGAATCTGGCTGGGGCTGAAACGATTGGCGCGTTGCCAGCCGTGGGGCGGATGCGGGCCCGATCCGGTGCCATCACGCCATCACGATGTCGATCTCGCAGATCGTCGCTGCGTGTGATTAGCGAGCTTCACATTTTTTATGGATCGAACCGGGTGGATTGTCGTAGCGCTTTGCGTCATCGGCCTCGTTTCTTGGGAGGTTTACGTCGCCAGGCAGATTCAGCCGAGACCGATTGTCGCGGCGCACGTTTCCCCCACGCCCGCAGGATTCCCTAGCGCGAGCGCTTCGCCAATGCCGTCAGCAGCGGCGGTTTCCCCATCCGCTGGACCGAAACCGGTCGAGTCTTCCCCAGGTTTTTCGGAGAAAATCGAGACGCTGAGGAATTCCGACATCGAGGTTCATCTGACTAATCGTGGCGGCGGAATCAAGGAGGCGATCCTGCCGAATCACCTTGCGGAAGGCGGTAAACAGGTGGCGTTGAACTCAGCGGAGGGCATGCCCATCGGATCGATGGTCGATGATCCGGCCGCGCCACTGCTGCCCGAGTTTACTGTGTCGCATGGTGTGGAAGGGTCCGTTCAATATGAGCGCGTCACGCCAGACGGCCTAACGATACGGAAGAGGTTCTTTTTCACCCCGTCGACGGAAAAGAAAGACAACTATGCAGTCGAAATGGACGTCGACATTCAGAACGGCGGCTCGCAGCTATACGCGAGCAAAGGTTATTTCATAGCTCTCGGGTCGGCCATGCCGGTGCATCCCAAGGATTACCCTTCTTTTACACGTGTCGTGTGGTGCACCAACGGCCGGGCCAAAGGAATCGATGTGGGGTGGTTCGGCGGCGGTAGCGGCTTTCTCGGAATGGGCTCGCGACAACCGCGGCCGTATTATGAAGAAGCCACCGCGGGCGCGGAATGGAATGCGGTGAGTAATCAATTTTTCACGACATTGATCGCGCCGCTCACGGCGAAGGCCACCGCTGTTTGGGGCCGCCGCTTCGAGATCCCCCGATGGTCCGAGCAGAAAGTGTTTGGAATCGAAGGTGCTATGGGATTGCCCGCATTTCAAATTCAGCCCGGCCAGGCTTACAACGCGAGATTCCAGATTTACGCCGGCCCGAAGTTGTACCATCGGCTCGCGCAGTTTGAGCACAATGAGGCCGAGGTCATGGACTTCGGCATGTTCAAGATCGTTTGCCAGTTCCTGCTCAACTTCATGAACCTGCTGCATAGCTGGCTTCACGACTACGGCCTGGCCATCCTCGCTCTCACCACCATCATTAAGCTGACCCTCTGGCCAATTCAAAATAAGGCTAACCGTTCCATGCGCCAGATGGCCGTCCTCTCTCCGAAGATTCAGGAGCTGCGCGATAAATATAAGGACGACCCGACGAAAATGAATCAGGAGGTGATGAAGCTGTATAAGGATTACGGCCTCAATCCGGTCGGAGGATGTTTGCCGATGATGATCCAGATCCCGATCTTCTTTGGCTTGTTTAAAATGCTTGGCCAGGCGGTGGAATTGCGGAACGCAAAGTTCTTGTGGGTCAGAGATCTGTCCCAGCCCGATACCGTTGCACATCTGTCGCTTCTGAGTTGGACGATTCCGATCAACATCATCCCGCTTTGCATGGCTGCCACGCAGATTTGGCTTATGGCCATGACCCCCAAGACTGGGGATCCCACTCAGCGCCGGGTGATGATGTTCACGCCATTAATCTTCTTATTTATCTGCTACAATTTTGCCGCGGCTCTGGCATTATATTATACCGCACAGAACCTTTTGAGTATCGTGCAGTTTTATCAGAACAAACGACAACCCGTGCCAACGCTTGAAAAAATGACGCCTGCCGGAAAACGAAAACGATGACACCGAAGGATTTACTCGACACCATGCTGGGCTTTCTCGGTTTCGTCGTGCAAATCGAGGAACAGGAGGACGAGGCCGGCAATATGGTCCTGCAAATTTATACTGAGGAAAGCCGGCGATTGATCGGCCGCGACGGCGACACGCTGGCGGCCATCCAATTTCTCCTCAATCGTCTCTTGCAGACGAAAGACAAGGACGCGCCGAAGGTCGTAGTCGATTGCGAACATTTTCGTTCGATGCGCGAAGACAACATCATTGCACATGTGCGCGAGCTGGCCGAAAGAGTGCGCGCATCCGGTCGTTCACTCCAGCTTGAGCCAATGAACTCCTATGAGCGCCGGATAGTCCACAACGCGTTTAAGGATGATCCGGACGTCGGGACCTGGAGCCCGTCCGATTCGGCACGAATCAAGCAAATCACTCTGGTAAAACGCCAGTCCAAGAAGGATCCGGCGCAGAGCGAGCCCGCGCAGAGCGAAACGGCGCAAAAAGAGTAGGCGGACCGCTCGCTCGACCTAATTCTGGAATCGCGCGGCTTCCTTCTGTTCACCCGCGCGTATTTTCGGCCGCCAGCGGAATTTGTGCAGGAGCGGATTTGATTTTTTCTCAACCGCGTCGGCGATGATTTCGCCCAGCACAGGTGCGAATTTGAATCCGTGGCCGCTGTCGCCTGCGGCAATGATCAGGCCCGGCTGGTCCGGATCGGCGGCGATCCAGAAATGCCCATCTAGCGTATCGCAGTACAAACAAACACGGGTGTAAACAACCGGCGCATCGGCCAACGCCGGAAATGTCGATTTTAGAAACGCGCGCAAACTCTCTTCTTCCTCGGCTGTCACCGCGCGTTGCGGAGAGTCCGGCGACATCTCGCGGCCTGCGCCATGATTTGCAATTTTTACCACGCCTTCACGATCGATTGGGAAACCGTAATAACCGGTGGTTGAAATATCGGCGCCGAAAACCGGAAAACGCTCAGGCATGAAGAGCCCGGGTTCGCGCGGCTGCAAATGGAAGACCGGTTGACCACTGGCTCGAAAAAACTTTCGCGTAGACGGCAGCACGAACGGCGTCCACGCACCGGTCGCCATTACTACGGCGTCGGCGGATATTCGTTGTCGATCTTGCAGCACGACACCTTGTAAGCCGTGGTCGCTTTCGTCCAAACGATCGAATTTAGCCCCACGTAATTCAACGCCGAGCGCTCTCGCGTGTTCGATCAGCGCTGCGACTGCGCCGCCGCTTTCCACATAACCGGCCTCCGGCTCCAGAATTCCGTCAGGATAAAGGTCGGCATTCCATGCCGGGAAGCGGGCGCGAAGTGTGGCCGAGCTAATGCGCTCAACTCTGTGGCCCCGGCGTTCGAGTACTTTCAAACTCTCATATTCAAAATCGCCGGGCTGCATTTCCCGCCGGCGCAGGAACATCACGCCGACCTCGTGGTATAACGCGAGGCCGAGTGCCTCGTTCCATTCGCGCCAAAGTGCGATCGATCGTTCTGCCAGCGCGGTGTAATCCTCATCCGCGCCGTATGCCGCGCGAACGGCTTTGCTGATATCGGTCGACGCGGCTAGCGGATGGGGCAGGGGCCCTGGATCGAGGAGTGTAACTTTGTGTCCGCGCTTTTTTAATTCGATCGCGGCAGTAACGCCGTTAATTCCTGCCCCGACAACGATCGCTTTGAGCATCGCGTTGATTATCTGGAGGGCGTCCGCGCCGTCGGCGCCCTAAATTTGGATGGGGAAGCCCCGCTA
>JBDTZF010000062.1:0-15009 GCA_040005265.1 Verrucomicrobiota bacterium | reverse complement strand
GTGGCTGGGGGCGGAATTGAACCGCCGACACGTGGATTTTCAGTCCACTGCTCTACCAACTGAGCTACCCAGCCCTAAAGATTGCTGACCTGTAGGGTCGCGGGTTCTCACTAGAGCAGAAAACGACCAAGGCTCAACCCGCCTTCGGTTCGCTGCGTCGGCGGTATGCGTCCAAAATCCAGCGTCGAAGTTAGAACTGACGCGGCAATTCAATTGCCCGGCGCAGAAGCCGCAAATAATGGTCTCGAGAAATCTCAATCGCACCGAATTGCTTCAGGTGCGGTGTGATCCATTGGGTATCGAGCACGGCAAACTTCTTCGCGCGTAAATGTTCCACCAGGGCCACCAACGCGATCTTCGAAGCATTCGTTTCGCGATGAAACATCGATTCTCCAAAAAACGCCCCGCCAATAGCGACGCCGTAAAGTCCGCCGGCGAGCTGGTTCTCACTCCAGGCTTCCACTGAATGCGCGCACCCAAGCTTATGTAACGCTTCGTAGCTCTCGATGATTTCGGTATTGATCCAGGTATCTTTTCGTTTCGCACAGCACCTCAACACTTCGCCGAATCGACTGTCGATCTTAATTTCGAAAGCCTTTTTGCGTATCAGTTGCCGCAAGGCGTGGGGCACGTGAAAGGCGTCCAAGGGTAGGATGGCGCGCGGATCGGGCGAGAACCACTCGATTGTGCCGTCATCCATAGCCATAGGGAAAACGCCGAGCCGGTAACCTTGGAGCAAGAGTTCCGATGGAATCATAGAGACAGACAGGATCTACAGGATTAACCGGATTCGGAGAAGCAAATGAGCAGGAATCTGATGTCGCGAAGATTCGTCGCGATTCCTTCGTGCATTCCAGATTTGCATTGTTCGGCTTCGTTCCTAAAATGAGCGAATGAAGCCCCTGTCGATCCTATTGGCGATCGCATGGATGCTGGCCGCGCTTGGGTGCGCCGATCCGCTCGAACGGCGCACAGGTTCTGAAGTGCAAGAACAGATCGGGCGAGGCATCCGGGGCGAAGGCCAGATCGGGCCGATCGAACGCGCGCCGGATGACCCCGCCGGCGAACATAGTGTTCCACAGACTCATCCGTAGCGCGTGAAAACGGCCGTCGCACACTCGAGAATTCTCATTCTCGATTTCGGTTCGCAATACACGCAGGTCATCGCACGGCGCATCCGTGAATGTCAGGTCTATTCCGAAATTGTGCGATGCGACATTTCCGCGGCAGAAGTCGCGAAGCTAAAACCCAATGGCCTCATCCTTTCCGGAGGACCGGCCAGTGTTTATGACAAGGGAGCCCCGCAGAACGATCCGAAGATTTTTTCACTCGGTATTCCGGTGCTGGGGATCTGCTACGGGATGCAGTTGATGGCCCACCATTTGGGCGGACAGGTGGAGTTCAGCGCACGACGCGAATATGGCCCCGGCATTCTCCAACTTGCGAAACCCTCGCCGCTGTTCGACGGACTCGCCGGGCAGATCGACATTTGGAGCAGTCACGGTGACAAACTGACCGCTCTCCCATCCGGTTTCCAGACAATCGCGCATACAGCCAATTCAGATTTTGCTGCGATCGAAGATCCAGCGCGCCAACTTTACGGATTGCAATTTCATCCCGAAGTTGCGCACACGCCGCGAGGCAAAGAGATCCTGCAGAACTTCGTCTATCACATTTGCCATTGCACGATGGATTGGACGATGGGTTCGTTCATTGAAGAGGCCTGCGAACGCATTCAACGGCAGGTAGGCGATGAAAAGGTCGTGCTCGGTTTGAGCGGCGGTGTCGATTCATCGGTCACAGCGGCGCTGCTGCACAAGGCAATCGGCGATCAGCTCACGTGTATTTTTGTGAACAATGGCCTGCTCCGCGCGCGGGAGGAGGAACTGGTGCAGCGTGTCTTCGGAGAAAATTTCCATGTCCGTTTGAAGTATGTCGATGCCAGCGACCGATTTCTCAACGCACTCAAAGGCGTAACCGACCCCGAGCAAAAGCGAAAAATCATCGGCAACGAATTCATTGAAGTGTTTCAACATGCGACCGAGGAATTGCTCGAGGAAGATCGCAAGAACGGGGCAGGTAAACACGGTGGTTATAAGTTTCTCGCTCAGGGCACGCTTTATCCCGACGTGATCGAAAGCATCTCGATCGAAGGCAATCCCGCGCAAGTCATCAAGAGCCATCACAACGTCGGAGGGTTGCCGGAGAAAATGCATTTCAAGCTGGTCGAACCAGTGCGCCAGCTATTCAAAGACGAAGTGCGGCAGCTGGGATTGCAGCTCGGGTTACCGAAAGAAGTTGTCTATCGCCAGCCTTTTCCGGGACCGGGCCTCGCCGTGCGCATCCTCGGCGAAATCACCCCGGAGCGTTTGTCTATCCTCCGTGAGGCCGACACGATCGTGCAAAGCGAAATGGAAGCCGCCGATTGGTATTACAAAGTCTGGCAATCGTTTGCGGTATTGCTGCCAGTTCAATCGGTCGGCGTCATGGGCGATCAACGTACCTATGAAAACACTGCTGCACTCCGAATCGTCGAAAGCCTCGACGGCATGACCGCCGACTGGGTGCGCATCCCCTACGAACTTCTCGCCCGCATTTCAAACCGCATCTGCAATGAAGTCAAAGGCGTCAACCGCGTCGTCTTCGACATTTCGAGTAAGCCGCCGAGCACGATCGAGTGGGAGTGACGAAATTGGTGACTGCCAATTTTCGATTGCCAGATCAATCAATCTTTTCGAGTGCGTCCATAAATTCGCTGAAATCTTTACCGTTGCTCGCGGCGTGATTTAGCGCTTCGAGACGCGCGTCCAAGGCCGCTTCTGGAAGGGTGACACGACGCGAGTCCGCCCCGTTTGCAAACACGATTTCGTCCCATTGAATCGAGGAAATCTCGTTGTTGAAGCGCGCCACAGCACGGCCACGGAAAAATGCTCGAGTGGTCTCGGGAGGACTGAAGATGGAACTCTTGATGTCGTCTTCACTCGTGAAGCGCCGCATGAGATCTTTGCGCGCCAGCTCGTAGTATAGCCCTCGTTCACGATCGACATTGTGATATTCGAGGTCGATCGATTGCAGCCAAGGATCGGTCCACGAAATCTTTTCCTCTTCCTGCAGGGTACCAAGCAGAAATTTCTTGGCTGCCCAATCGACCCGGTCGCGCGCCGACATCGGATCGCGCTCGAGATCGTTGAGAACGTTTTCCCACTCGCGCAAAATCCATTGTCGATCCTCGTCTTCGCCGGCGATCTTGCTCGCCGCTCGCAGATAAATCCGTTGAACATCAACGGCGGAAATCTTGCGCCCATCCTTCAACTCGATAATCCAATCGTAAGTTTGGTCGCGGCTAATGGACTTGGTGGCATCTATCGGTTGGGCGATTTCGAGCTGGGGCGCTTCGCCCTGTTCGATTAGCTCGAGAACTAGCGCAGTGGTTCCAATCTTCATCGCGGTCGCCCATTCGCTCATGTTTGAGTCGCCGAGGATGACGTGAAATCGGCGATAACGATTGGGATCGGCATGCGGCTCGTCGCGCGTATTTACCAACGGGCGGCGATTCATCGTATCGATGCTAACCAGCACACTGAAAAAATCCGATCGCTGCGAGATTTGATAAAGACCCGGCTGACTCGCCACACTCTCGGCTTCCACACCCATTTTCCCGGCACCCGCAAAGATTTGCCGCGTAATGAGAAACGGCAGGATGCCGTTGACGATCCGATCCCAGGGCAACGCTCGCGCAATCAGATAATTGTCGTGACAGCCGTAGCTGTGTCCGACGAAGTCCGTGTTGTTTTTGTAGAGGCGAACTTCCTGACCCTCCGGCATCTTCTCGTTTCGGCGACGGGCGCATTCCTCGAGGATGCGCTCCCCTGCTTTGTCCTGAGCGACGATTTGCCGAAGAGTTGTGCACTCCGGCGTCGAATATTCCGGGTGCGCGTGATCGTTGTAGAACCGCGCCCCGTTTGATAGCACCAGATCGCTTTTGATTTCCTCAAAACTCAGCGGACGGCCCTTGTCGATTTCGTAGTAAGCAGATTCGTCGGTATCCTGACGCAATTCGCGAGCGCGAAAGCCGCGAGCATCCAGATGCGGATCTTCCCGATCGTAATCCCATTTCATCAGCGCCCCGTGCTCCGTGTAACGCCGCACTAGTTCGATTGACTCAGCGACAACATCGACAGTCTCCGCGCCGCTCAGAGTAATTCCATATTCGGTCTCAAGCCCGAAGACGCGTTTCATCGGCGAATAGGCGACCGGCCTGCGCTAAATCACGCCGGACGTGCGCTTTGATTCACTTCCCGGGCGAATGGGCGCAATCTTCACCACGTTTTCCGGATCGTGATCGATCAACTTAAGCCATTCTTCAGTAACATCGCTCGGCGGGAAGATGTCGTTCTCGGAGAATTCCGCATCGAACGCGACCCGTAGGTCGTTTTCGGTAATGCCCTCCTCCATGCCACTGGCGATCGAGCGTTTGATCGCGGCCGCTTTAGATCGCTCGACAATCGAGGCGACGATCGCGCCACTCATGAAATCGCTGCGATACAACGTCTCCTTGCGGCCGCTGCGCAGCGTGACTTCAAGGAATTTATTTTCATCTCGTCGCACGAATTGCCAGTCGACGAATCGCGCAATCAATGTCTCGATCGCTTCGCCAAGCTGGGCGGCTTCCTTGGCCAGTGCGCCGTCGTAGGGCAAATCATTGGTGAGATAGATGCGATAAATATCGCGCGTGCCTTGCTTGTTAGGACGGTTCACCTTGATTTTCCGGTCGATGCGGCCCGGGCGTAAAATGGCGGGGTCGATCAGATCGGCCCGATTGGACGCTAGAATAATCACCACATCGTTGAGCGAATCGATTCCATCCATTTCCGAACAAAACATCGGAACGAGCGTGGAAAGAATGTTCGAGTAACGCGAGGCGCGCCGCGTGCCCAGAATTGATTCAGCCTCGTCGATGAAAAGAAACGGCATGAAACCTTCGCTGCGTTTTTCACGAGCCGTGGCAAAAATCTCACGCACGATCCGTTCCGACTCGCCCACCCACATATTCAATATCTCGGGGCCTTTGATGTGCATGAAATATTCCCGCATCTCGACCCCGGTCCTTTCCCGAAGCTGCCGGGTCAAATTGTAAGCCGTTGCTTTGCCGATCAGCGTCTTGCCACATCCGGGCGGACCGTAGAGCAGAAAACCTTTTGGCGTCGCATGCTGAAACCGTTTGAAAAGATCGACATGTAACAATGGAAGCTCGATTGCGTCTTTGATCGCTCCCAGCGCCGCTTCCTGCCCGCCGACTTTTTCCCACGGCAACTCGGGCACAGTATCAAGATAATGCTCCTGAGACTTCGGACTCGAGAGCAGTTCGAGCGCTATGCGGTAATTAGAATCAACCCGAATCTCGTCGCCCGATTTCAGCGTCAAATCCACGAGATCGGCCGATCGCTGCAACACGACCGATTGCAATCCATGGTCCGAGCCAACGCGTAATCGATCGATACTCATTACCTCGGTGATTTTCGTCACCGGTCCGCTGGTCTCAAATCCGAGATCGCCGACGACAACGAATGCCTCATTTACCAGGACTCGTGTTCCTTTTTTCAACTTCGGCATGGGTAATCGAGGATCGACATTGCAAAAATAATCGGCGCCGCCTACGACGATGTGAGCCGTGTTGTGCGACGTCGCGCCTAGAAAAGTTCCGATCCGGTTCGCCGGGGAAGTCACTTTCTTTATGACCTCCTCAAGTTTCTCGATCATCCGGCGCGCTTCGGTGACCATCTCGTCCCGGCCTGAAATTTCGGGACGCAAGTCGAGCAGTTCGCGCCGAATCGGGTCACCCGGTGGGAGTGCCGCGATCACCCGATCAAGCTCATCGAGGAGATTGCGTACCGTCGATTTTTCTTCGCCCTGGGATCCTTCGTCACTCATTATGGTTTGGGTCAATCCGCCGAACCGGGTGGCAGTATAACTTTATCACTTGTGTTGCGCAATATTCGACGCTTGGCCTGCTTAAATGTTCAACCTGCCAATTGACCTCGCGTTGCAAAAAGAATGCCACCGCCGCCTCAGGGAGGTACAAACATGACATTTGATCTTCAACCGACGTTGACCGGAACGCTGCTCGAGTTGCGTCCGCTCGAGTGCGAGGACTTCGATGCGCTTTTTGCCGCAGCGAGCGATCCGTTGATCTGGGAACAGCATCCGGAAAGCGACCGATACACGAGCGAGGTCTTTCAGAGATATTTCGATGGGGCGATCGACTCACAGGGCGCATTCGCCATCATCGAACGAAAATCCGGCAAGATCATCGGGAGCTCGAGGTACGCCAATCTCGATCCGGTTGAAGACGAGGTGGAGATCGGCTGGACTTTCCTGGAACGGGAATTCTGGGGCGGAGCGCACAATGCCGAACTGAAGTCGCTCATGCTTGGGCATGCATTTCGATTCGTCCATCGCGTCGTTTTTGTAGTGGGAGAAAATAATATTCGATCGCAAAAAGCATTGATGAAAATTGGCGCCCAACTCATCAGAAACACGTCACGCCCGGCGCGCGACGGGGCATTGTCGTCGAATTTCATATTCGCCGTTACGCAGTAAGGCGGACCCCAGTTTCTCGCGGCCGAGGCTGAAGATTTGCCAGAATGTAACGTGGCGGTCATTCGTTTGTGACATTGGGATACAAGGATAACGCGGCGATCGCGCATGAATCATCCGATCACCGGACATGCACAGCTACGACGATCTTACGGTGGAACAAAATGTGGCCTGGGAGATGGCCAAAACGACCGCCGAATCGGACGTCCGCCAAGCTATTATGATCAGAACGGCACCGAGCTTGCTTTCTACAGGTTAGGTGGAACAAGCGGAACCAGATTTCGGGGTGGAACCTTTGATCGGAAGAGCGCAATTGAGCTCTTGGAAGTCGAACCCAACACTGCGCTGTCTCTTGAGACAGACAACATAAGTTGAGGCCGCGAGTGCAGCAAACACTTCAAGTCCCGCGCTAAACCACATGGTGCCTCGCACTCGCATAGCCGCGCTCCTCTTGTTCGGTTCAGGATTTTGCGCTCTCATTTATCAAACGACTTGGTTGCGCGAATTTCGCCTGATATTCGGCGCTTCCACCGCCGCTTCCGCGGCTGTGCTCGGGGTTTTTATGGCCGGGCTTGGGTTTGGCGGGATTATTTTGGGACGGCGCTCCGAAGCCAAAGCCAGGCCGCTGGCATTTTACGCGCAACTGGAGTTCTTCATCGCGCTTAGCGCTGCGATTTCACCGTTTCTAATACTCGTGTCCCGTCACCTCTACATTGCCTTCGGCGGAACGGAGGCCATGGGAATAGTTGCCGGGACAATTGTTCGCCTCCTTCTCGCCACAGTCATTCTCGGAGTGCCAACGTTCTTGATGGGGGGAACATTACCTGCCGTCGCCCGGGCGGTCGTTTCATCGGACGATACTTCACGGCGTTCTCTCGGCGTCCTCTATGGGGTCAATACGCTCGGCGCTGTCTCCGGCGCACTCGCCGGTACCTTTTATTTGTTCGAGAATTTCGGCAATCACCTCACGCTTTGGTGGGCGGCGGGCCTAAATGTTATCGTCGCGTTCATCGCTCTCCGGTTTTCGAAAACAATGGGCGACGTGAGCACAACGAACACAAGTGCGACAGACGAGATTGAAGGCGCCGATGAAAGCTCAATCGTCAGCCCTGGATTTGTCTTTGTTGCTGCCGGCATTGTCGGGTTCGCTTTTTTCCTGATGGAAATGGTGTGGTATCGCATGCTCGCTCCACTTCTCGGCGGGTCGACGTTTTCCTTTGGTTTAATTCTTGCCGTCGCTCTCCTTGGAATCGGATTGGGTGGCGTCATTTACGCCTTCTTCAATCTAAAGAGCTCCGCTTCAATCCATCTTTTTGCACTAACCTGTGCGGCGGAAGCGTTGTTCATTGCGGTGCCTTATGCGCTGGGTGATCGAATCGCGATCATGGCGATGCTCTTGCGCCCGCTGGGTACGCTTGGTTTTTATGGCCACGTCATGGCTTGGACGGCCCTTTGCTCGATAGTGATTTTCCCGGCCGCGTTTGTCTCCGGATTACAATTCCCCTTGCTCATTGCTTTGCTCGGAAAAGGGAGCAAATCGGTAGGCTCGCAGACCGGCGCAGCCTATTCCTGGAACACCATCGGTGCATTGATCGGGTCGCTTGCTGGTGGATTCGGATTCATCCCGATGTTTTCTGCGCTCGGGGTCTGGAAACTCGTTGTTATTCTTCTGGCGTTGCTGGCGATTATCGCGGCCAGCCTCGCTTTCCGGCAGGCGGTTTCATCATTCCGGACCACGCTCATTCCAATTTCGATCGCGGCCGTTGCGCTTCTGCTACTCGCTGCGATGGGCCCGACCGCTTTTTGGCGACACAGCCAGATCGGCATAGGCGGATTGCGCAACAGTTATCACGCATCGCCTAACGAAATGCGCGACCTTCTCTCGGGAACTCGTCGCCGTGTGATGTGGCAGGCAGATGGCCGGGAGAGCGGTGTTGCCGTGGCCAATGCCGACGGCATCGCCTTCATTGTTAACGGCAAATCGGATGGAAATGCCAAGGCTGATGCCGGGACTCAAATTATGAGCGCGATCATCGGCGCTGCGTTGCACCCAAATCCGCAGAAAGCGTTGGTTGTCGGTTTGGGCACGGGCAGCACTGCGGGCTGGCTTTCGGCAGTGTCATCCATGCAGCGAGTGGACGCTATCGAACTCGAGCGCGCGATCCTGAAGGTGGCGGAATTGTGCGCACCAGTTAATCACAACGCTTTAGCAAATCCAAAACTGCACATCAAAATTGGCGACGGTCGTGAATTCCTGCTTACCACAAAAGAGAAATACGACCTCGTCATTTCCGAGCCTTCTAACCCGTACCGCGCCGGAGTCGCGGGCCTCTTTACTCGGGAATTCTATCAATCCGTCGATCGTCGGCTCGAACACGGCGGACTGTTTCTGCAGTGGGTGCAGACTTACGACGTCGATGATCGCACAATAGAGATATTCTATCGGACGCTCGGTTCGGTTTTCGAGCAGATTGAATCATGGCAAACCGAAGAAGGCGATTTGCTGCTGATCGCATCGCACGAGCCGATTGCCTATGACGTCAGCGCGCTGCGACAGCGACTAGGCCAGGAACCCTTCCGGAGCGCATTGAACGCGGCTTGGGGGGCGGACGGACTCGAAGATTTCGTTGCCCATTACGTCGGTAATGCGAACGTCGCCCGCACGTTGCAGCAGATTCAGGAGTGGCCGCTCAACACCGACGACCGCACTGTTATCGAGTTCGCTTTCGCTCGCAGTGTGAGTTCAACGAATGGGTTTAACATGCCCAGCTTTCGCAGTAGTTCGCGCGCTGCGCATTGTGATCGGCCCGAGCATATTCAGGGAGAGATCGATTGGGATCGTGTGCAGGAAGCCCGAATGTCGAATTACATCGCGCTGACCCGAACCGAGCAAACCCAGATGGCTTTGACCGCCGAGCAGACCGCGCGGACGAACGCGTTCGCCGATTATACGCGAGGAAATCTCTTGGGGGCGCTGCGGTCCTGGCACAGCCAAACGCAGGAGCCGCGAACCTTGCCCCAGCTAGCCATGGTCGCTGAATCCCTGGCCGAAGCGGGAGACGACTCCGCATTGAAATACATAAAAGAATTAGCCGAAAAACGTCCTAGCGATGCCGAGGCGATCCGTTGCGAGCTTTTGCGGAACCAAGGCAAAAAAGAAGATGCGATTAAGAGCATGGAGACTTTTTTGCTGGCGGCACGAAAGGATCCCTGGCCGGAGCAGGGCCTGATCCGGCGATCGCTTGCCCGAACCGAGTTGTTAGCGCGCAACGATTCGTCAAACAACGCCGCGCGCTCGTTTTTCGACGCGTTGCGTGGACCTCTGGCGATCTGGAATTGCGAGGGTGATCGCCTCGCCCGGTTACTTACGCTCGGGATGCACGCTGATGGAGACAAAATCGGCCCGCACACTGGTTTAGCGCTCGCCCCTTTTGAGCCCAATGTGATGTGGGAGAAAAAATTCTTGCAGATCCGCAAGGCTTTCTACATCGCAACGAATGATTCCCGCGCATCACGCGCCGATCGTGACCTGAACAGGTTCATGACCGACGAAGCCTTCACTGCCGATGTCTCCGCATTGACGCGGGCGTTAAATTCCGCCCCGAGTGCGGGAGCATATGCAACGGAAGTAGATCGATCAGCGTCATCGCCTAAAAAGTGATCGTCGATTTCGCGGCTCCTAGTAACAAACGCACCGCGACTCGACTGCGCAGCACCACTTCATGCTCATAACGCTGAAGAGTGGCAACGCCGACTGGTTCTGATACGCTCGTGGCCGTGAACGAGTCGAAGGCGCGCGTTTGGAAAAAAATCGGCGTCTACTACGCCCTCACGATGCTTTTTAGCGGCGTGTTCGGCCTATTTGTTTTGCATGCCGGCAGAATGGACGCCGGTAACTTGCTTTACGTCACAGGCACCATGTGGAGCCCGGCGCTGGCAGTGTTCGCAACCAAGGCGATCTTTGGCGAAAGCATCCGCGACCTTCCATGGCGCTGGGGAGCTCCGGGTTATGCATGGCTCGGTTATTTCATTCCCCTCGCCTACACGCTCCCGGTGTATCTCGTCGTTTGGTTAACCGGTCTTGGACGGTTCGCTGATCCCGATTTTCTGAACCGGATCGCGAAAGACTTCGGCTGGCAAAACTTTCCGCCAGCGCTCGCATTAATCCTTTTTGTCCTCATCACCGCAACCTTGGGAATGGTGGGCAAGCTTTCGCGTGCTCTCGGTGAAGAGATTGGCTGGCGCGGTTTCCTCGTCCCGGAACTTTCCAAGGTCGCTGGCTTTTCCAAAGTAGCGCTAATCAGTGGAGTAATGTGGGCTGTTTACCATTATCCGGCTTTGATCTTTGCCGACTATAATTCAGGCGCGCCGGTCTGGTACAGCCTAACCTGTTTCACTATCATGGTAGTCGCCGGCAGTTTTATCATGGCCTGGCTAACCTTGCGGTCCGGGAGCCTGTGGCCGGCGGCGATTCTGCACGCCAGTCACAATCTGTTCATTCAATCCATCTTCACTCCGCTTACCAAAGACACCGGCCCAACGAAATACATCATCGACGAGTTTGGCATCGGTCTTGTGATCACAGTCGCGATCGGCGCCCTTATTGTTTGGCGTGTCGCGAATCGCACACTGTCAGGAGAACGCGCGCCTTAGCGAGCCGGTGGCAATGTTTGCGGCTTCGCGCTGGCGCGCTTCAGCAAACCGAACAGATCGCTGTCGGTGGAAAAGACGAGCGTTGCGTCCTTATTGAGCACTTTCCGATAGGTCTCCATGCTCTTGAGAAAATTATAGAACTCGGCCGCTTGCGCGTTCTGCGTGTAAGCGTGCGCGTAGATCTCGGTCGCTCGGGCATCGGATTCGCCGCGGATCTGCTGCACCTGCCGGTAGGCGGTGGATTGAATCTCATTCAGATCGCGCTCCTTCTGGCCGGCGATTCTGGCCGCTTCCCCTTCGCCTTCGGAGCGAAACCGCGAAGCGATCTGACGCCGCTCGCTGATCATTCGCTGGTAGATGCGATCGAGCACGTCCGGATTGTAATTGACCCGCTTGAGCCGGACATCGAGCAGGTCGATACCGAACTCGGCCAACTTCCCGGCGGCCTTTACCTTGATCTCGTCCTCAATTTTCTGTCGGCCGAACTGGATGGGCGGAAGCACGCCAATGGTTCCCAAGCCGACCGGCACATTCTTCAGATTCTCGTCACGCAACGGTTTGCGGTCTTTGTCGGTGCGAATGATTTCGATCAGATCGTTCTTGGCTACGGCGTTGCGGGTTTCGCTGCCCAGAATATCTTCCAAGCGCGATTGAGCGCTCCGTTCGTCGCGCAGCCGGACAAAAAAAGTCTTCGCGTCGCTAATCCGCCAGCGGGCGAAGGTATCGACGTGTATGTAAGTCTTGTCCCGGGTCGGGATGGCAACGGGGAGGCCGTCCCATTCCAGAAATCGCTTATCGATCCGGTTGATCTCTTGAATGATCGGCAGCTTAAAGTGCAAACCCGGGTCGGTGATTGGCTCGCCCACCGGTTTGCCAAATTGGGTAATGATGACTTGCTCGGTCTGATAAACGGCGAAGAAGCACCCGAAAAAGATGCGCACGGCGGCGAACAAAAGCGCAATGAACAGAAGAGTGAAACAGCCGCGCTTACTCATTTCTTCTCCAATGGATTCTTGGTGAGCGGCAGGATCGGCAACAGATTTCGCATCGAATCGTCGATGATAATTTTTTCGCCGCTGGCTGGCAGCACGTCGCCCATTGTCTCGAGATAAAGCCTCGTCCGAGTGATCTCCGGCGCTTTCACATATTCGCCGAGTATGGCGTTGAAGGAAGCCACGTCGCCCTCGGCTTCGTTGACGCGTTTGAATCGATAGCCCTCCGCCCCGCGAATCGCCTGATCCGCCTCGCCCCGCGCCCTGGGCACTGCTTGGTTGTAATCGCCATTCGCGATGTTGATGGCGTTTTCGCGGTCCTGCTGCGCCTTATTCACTTCGTTGAAGGAGGCCTGGACCTCCGCCGGAGGATTGACGTTCTTCAGTTGCACTTGATCGACGCGAACGCCAAGTACGTATCGCTTGGCGAGTTCTTGCATTCGGGCCAGGGCGGCGATCTCGATGTCCTGGCGTCCGATGGTAATGACTTCGTCCACTGTGCGGTCGCCGATCACTTCGCGCATGGCCGCTTCCGACAAATCGCGCAAGGTCTGGCCGGGATTACGGACATCGAAAAGATACTGCTTGGGATCGTCGATGCGATATTGGACGACCCACTCGACGAGCGCGGCATTCAAATCGCCCGTCACCATGGACCGTTCGTCGCCCTCTTGTCTCGGGGGCTGGTCGACGTTTGTGTAACCTTCGGTGACGAAGCCGAACTCCAGTTTCAACTGGCGCCTCGTCGGCAGGACGGTGACCTGGTCGATGCCGAAGGGAAGTTTGAAATGCAGACCAGGCTCGACCGTTTTCAGAAACCTGCCAAAGCGAAGGACAACGCCTTCCGACTCGGCCTGCACGGTATAATAAGATGTCCACGCAAGAATGAGCAGGAGAACAATCGCAAGAATAGCGGCGAGCGGCCGCACCGGAATGTGCGGCATTTGCGGCATTTGATAAGTCTGGATGGCGGGCGGCTGATTGGGCATTTGGAAAACTGACCCGAAGCTAGGAATTAAAGCCTAGATGGAGAACGCGGCTGAGGAAAGCCGGAAAGTGCGCACAGGACCTTGGGCCACGAAACACTAGCCTTGTCCATCAATTGACTATGTGGCAAAAGCACGCGGATGAATCTGCGGAGCTTTTTCAGGAACGTCGGCAAAATTTCGGTTGCGTACGCGTTGGTCGGTATTTCGGTATCAGCCTACGGGCAAAAGGCGGCAAGCCTGGACGAAAGCGCGCATCTGCTCGCCGGACTGCCCACGACGGGAGCGCTTGCACCACTTACGCAGAATGGCGACTGGCAGGCGCATGCCGCGGCGTTGGACAAGGCGTGGAAAACAAAGGAGTTCTTCCAACTAGGTCCCATCAACTCATGGATGAGTTCGCACGCGGGCGAATATTACCGCAGTTCCGGCACGATGTATTACATGTTCAGCGGGCCGGATTTTCTCTACGCTTACACCTTCTTCCCGAACGCGAATACCTACATCCTCGCAGGCCTGGAACCAGTCGGACAAGTGCCGGACCTGACTCGAATGAACCCGGGTGAGCTCCGCAATAATCTTGGCGCGTTACGCGGGTCAATGAGCACGCTGCTTGTTACCCATTATTTTGTTACTGAAGAAATGCGCGCCAGTCTCGGGCGTAGCAACCTCGGCGGGACCCTTCCTATTCTTTATGTATTTCTGGCGCGGCTTGGCTGCACGGTGCTCGACACTACTTACGTCAGAAATCCCGCGGAAGGAGTCAAGATCACCTTCACTCGTGGCGGCCGCTCGCAGACCCTGTATTATTTTAAGACCAATCTTTCGGGCGGAAACAGTGCCTTCCTGAGATGGTGCGCCGCGCAGGGGCCCGGTCTTAGCCTGATCAAGGCCGCTTCATATCTCATGCACGGCGAAGGATTTTCCGGCGTTCGCAATTTTCTCCTCGAGCACAGCCGTGTCATCGTGCAGGACGACTCCGGGATTCCTCTGCGCGCTTTTCATAAAGGCTGGGGCCTTGAGTTTTACGGGCGTTTCGTCCCGCACGGCGAAAAATTCGGAAAATATGATCAGCAAGAGCTGGCCGCGATTTACAAAAAAAATCCGCCTCCTCCCGAACTCGGTTTTGCGTTCGGCTACTGGTGGCAAGCGGAACGCGGCATCCTCATGCTGGCCCGCCGCAAGTAGATGACGCGTCGTGGATGCTGTCTTCACTGATAAGAAAACCAGAGTCTACGGGGTCCGGTACGTTTCTGTCACTTGAGGCTTTTCGATAGCCGAAACGGAAAATCCCGGATGACGGTTTTCCTGGATCGAGCCCCTGAAGCCGACCATTTGGAACCTTTTTGACATCGCCCTTTTTACCCAGGGCAGGGCCTGACGTTTTAGCGCGTTTGGAAGAGATTACGGACCCTCGTTTGATACCCTTTTGACAAAAGGGAAAACGCACGCCGCGGTGTCCAGAGAAGCTAAAGATTAGAGGTTGCCGTGCCACTTGCGCCTCCCTGAGCTGTCGCTGAGCTTGCCCGGTGAATGCGTTTATTTGCGAATCTAAACGATAAATGGACGCAGATTGGACGCAGATGATTGTAACGACATCGAGTCCAGCCCCAAGAATCGCGTCGGGATTATGCTACGCTCGCGCTTGGCCCGGGAGCGCCCGTGGCAAGCAGGAACCGAGAGATACCGCTAAAGATCAGGCTAATACCGACCAGGGTCCCGATCACCCAGGTGGAACTCGAGGGCCACTGCTTCCAGATCAGGATGCCGAGAATCAAGGT
>JBDTZF010000166.1:0-4438 GCA_040005265.1 Verrucomicrobiota bacterium | reverse complement strand
CGCCGACAGCGCGGACGCCCTCCAATAAGTTTGCGACGGTCATAGACCGCCGCTACAACAAGAGCGGCTCATGAATTCGGTTGCTGTTCTCAATGTTTCGCAGCTCGTCACGCTGGCGGGCCCGAGCCGTCCGCGGGTTGGCCCTGAGATGTCGGAACTCGCGATTATCAAAAATGGCGGAATGCTCATCCGCGCTGGAAAGATCGAGATTGTCGGCACGAGCGCCGAAGTCGAGAGGAACGCACACGGAGCGGAGATTGTCGATGCCACCGGGTGCGTCGTCTTGCCCGGATTTGTGGATGCTCACACGCATCTGGTGTTTGGCGGAGATCGGCTTGACGATTTCGAGCGTCGCGCACGCGGAGAAACCTACGAACAGATTGCTGAGGCTGGGGGCGGGATCTGGTCGACGGTGGAGAAGACACGGACAGCGAGTGACAACAGCCTTTTCGTGCAAGCGCAGAAACATGCCCGCTGGTTTTTGCGCAACGGCACGACAACGGTCGAAGCCAAATCGGGTTACGGACTCGCGGTTGAAGACGAACTGAAGATCCTGCGCATCATGCGGCGCCTGAATAAGGAAGGGTCTCTGGAAGTTGTGCCGACGTTTCTCGGTGCGCATGCCGTCCCCCGCGGAATGCGCGCCGATGAATATGTCGATCTTGTGATCAAGAATATGTTGCCGCGGGTAGCAGCGGAAAAACTGGCCGAGTTTTGCGATGTGTTTTGCGACCGCGGTTATTTCGACATCGACCAATCGAGAAGAGTTTTGACTGCCGCACAAAAGCACGAATTGAAACTGCGAATGCATGTGGATCAGCTCACGAATTCGGGCGGCGCGAAGTTAGCGGCGGAATTGGGCGCTACCACTGCGGACCATTTGGAGAAAACGGATGAGGAAGGGATCGCAGCGCTGAAATCTGCCGGAGTCCAGCCGGTCTTGCTACCGGGTTCAGTGTATGCGTTAGGATCGACAGGTTATCCGCGCGCGCGGGAAATGATCGAAGCTGGTTTGGCTGTCGTGATCGCCTCGGATTTTAATCCTGGCTCATCGCCGACACCCAGCATGCCGATGATTCTCTCTCTGGCCTGTACGCAAATGAAGATGTCGCCTTCGGAAGCGATCACGGCATCGACGATCAATGCGGCATACAGCCTTAGTCGTGGCGATAAGATCGGTTCCCTTGAACCGGGAAAGTCCGGCAATTTCTCAATGTTCGATGGCGATGATTATCGCGAGCTCGCCTATTGGTTCGGGGTTCCGCTGATCCATTCAGTTTACGTGGCGGGACAAAGGGCCCATTAAACACACGCCTGAATACCCATTCGAATCTTTCGTGGTATTCATGTGTTGAGCGGGCAATTTTCCGTTCCTAATTTGCGCTCGCGATCTGGTACCGTTAACGTCGCTGCTCCATGAAGGTCGACGTCGATAAACAACCGGGCTCGGTCTCGAAGCTTCACATCCAATTGCCGGCTGACGAGGTCACGAAGGAGTGGGATGCGATTGCGGATTCGTTCGCGCGGTTTGCCAAGATTCCCGGTTATCGTCCGGGGAAAGCACCGCGCTCGGTGATCGAGAAGAGATTTCGGAAGGAAATTCAGGAGGAAGTAACGAAAAAACTCGTCTCGAAAAGTTATCACGAGGCGGTTGAGAAAGAGAAATTGCGCGTCGCTTCGCTGTCGAACATCGAGGATGTCCAGTTCGGCGACGATAAGTCTATGCGATTCCGCGCGACCGTGGTGACGGTGCCGGAGTTTGAATTGCCGGATTACAAAAAAATTCCAGTTAAATTGCCGGACACAAATGTAACTGAGACCGAGATCGACGCGGCCCTGGAACGCTTGCGCGATCAATCGGCCGATTTTGTCGATGTTCCGGAGCGCCCGTTACAGATGGGCGATTTCGCGGTGATCGACTTCGAAGGTTTAATCGAAGGCAAGCCCATCAGCGAGGTTGCCCCGCAGGCGAGCCGGAACTTGCACGGCGGAAAGAAATTCTGGCTGCATCTCGCGCCGGACAATTTTGTTCCAGGGTTCTGCGAGCAACTGGTTGGCCTGAAGCGCGACGAAACCAAACTCGTGATCGTAAATTTTCCCGAGGATTTTGCGGTCAAAGAAGTAATCGGGAAAAAAGCGGACTACACCGTCACGCTGCGTGAGATTAAGGAAAAAGCTCAGCCGGCTCTGGATGACGCGTTTGCGGAAAAGGTCGTGCCCGGGAAATCGCTAGCCGATCTACGCCATTTGATCGAGCACGATCTCGAGCATGGCAAGGAGCACGAAGTGGAGCGGGCCAAGGAAGGGCAGATCGTGAAATATCTGCACGAACGGATCCAATTCGAGCTTCCGCCGGCGTTATTGCAAGACGAGACCCGGCGCGCCCTGGCCGAGCTCGTGCAACGCAATCGCGAACGCGGAATTACGGATGAGATGTTGAAGGAGAAGGAGAAGGAGTTGATTGATGGCGCCGCCGGCCTGGCCAGCCATCGGCTCAAAACGAATTTCATTTTGCATCGCATTGCCGAGGGCGAGAAAATCGAGGTGACACGCGAAGATCTCGATCTTCGAATCCGGCAGGAGGCGGCGCAGTACGACATTTCCGTCGACAAAATGCGTAAGCAATTGGAAGAGCACCAGCAGCTGAACACGCTGGCGGAACAGATTCTGCTCGGTAAGACCCTTGATTTCCTGAAGGCGAATGTTACCGTCGAACCGGCGGAAGAAATAACGGTTTTAGAAGAAAAATCATGAGTTCAAGAAACGAAAATTTATCGCAATCGGTTCTGATTCCGATGGTAGTGGAGCAGACCGGGCGCGGAGAGCGAAGCTACGACATTTACTCGCGGCTGCTCAAAGATCGGATCGTTTTCATCGGGACGGGGATTGACGATCACATTGCGAACCTGGTCATCGCCCAACTGCTCTTTCTGCAGATGGAGGACTCGAAGAAAGACATCAATATTTACATCAACTCGCCCGGCGGATCGGTCACGGCGGGATTAGCGGTTTACGATACGATGCAGTTTCTCACATGCGACGTGACCACGTACTGTCTGGGCATGGCCGCGAGCATGGCTGCAGTGTTGCTTTGCGCAGGAACCAAGGGCAAGCGGTTCGCGTTGCCGAACTCGGATATTATGATCCACCAGGTGTCCGGCGGAGCGCAGGGAGCGGCCAGCGACGTCGAGCGCCAGGTCGACTACATGTTTAAACTTAAAAAGCGTCTGATCAGCATTATCTCGCAGCACACCGGCAAACCGGAAGAACAGGTGAAGCACGACTCCGATCGCGACTATTATATGTCGGCACAGGAGGCGAAGACGTATGGGTTGGTGGACGAAGTGATCAAATCACGCAAGGAAGTGAAGCTGTTGGACGGCGCGGTTTCACCGTCGGCGGACCGTTCTGTCGCGGTTGCGGAGGCCGCATTGCCGAGGAAGTCGGGGGAATAGAAGCTGCTGATTTAAAGGTTCAAATATGGCGCGCGCTTCGAACCTCACCATGTGCTCGTTCTGCGGAAAGAGCCACGCGGAAGTGCGTAAACTGATTGCCGGTCCTGGCGTTTACATTTGCGACAGTTGCATCAACGTCTGTAAGAGCATTCTCGACAAGGAACTTAATGAAGACGCGCGGCGCCAATCGTCCACGATGCGCGTGCCGAAGCCGGCCGAAATTCGACATTCGCTCGATCAATATGTAGTCGGCCAGGATCTCGCGAAAAAGACTTTGTCGGTAGCGGTCCATAATCACTTTAAGCGCGTCATGCAAGCCGCGCCTCCGGCTGATTCATCGGCGGCGTTTCAGCCCGATCCGCTGGCTGAAGTCGAGATTGAGAAAAGCAACATTCTCCTGGTTGGTCCGACCGGTTCGGGGAAAACATTGCTGGCCAAAACGCTGGCCAAAATACTGGACGTCCCATTTTGCATAGCTGATGCAACGACGCTGACCGAAGCGGGTTATGTCGGCGAAGATGTTGAGAACATCATTCTGCGCCTTTTGCAAAACGCCGATTATGATGTGAAACGCGCCGAGATCGGCATCGTTTACATCGACGAGATCGACAAGATCGGACGTAAGACCGACAACGTTAGCATCACGCGCGATGTTTCCGGCGAAGGCGTCCAACAGGCGTTATTGAAAATTTTGGAGGGCAGCACCTGCAATGTTCCGCCTCAGGGTGGCCGCAAGCATCCTCACCAGGAATATATCCAGGTCAATACTGAGAAAATTCTTTTCATTTGCGGCGGCGCATTCGTCGGCCTCGATAAAATCATCCAGAAGCGCATCGGCCAAAAAGTGATGGGCTTCGGGAGCCCAACGCTCGAGGTCGAGGAAGCGTTGCGAAAGCAAGCGGTCCGTCATGTCGAACCGGAAGACCTTCTTTCGTTCGGAATGATTCCGGAATTCATCGGGCGTTTGCCCGTTGTGACCTCAT
>JBDTZF010000165.1:0-4457 GCA_040005265.1 Verrucomicrobiota bacterium | reverse complement strand
CTACGCCAGAAGCGATCAAGGAGCTTCACGCCGCTGGCATTAAGATCACGATGCTCACGGGCGACAACGAACGCACTGCACAATCGGTCGCGAAGCCGCTCGGCATCGACAACGTGGAGGCCGGTGTGGAACCTGCCGACAAGAGCGAGCATGTGAAACGATTGCGCCAGCAAGGACAAGTGGTCGCAATGGCGGGCGACGGCATCAACGACGCACCCGCCTTGGCTGCCGCCGATGTAGGAATCGCGATGGGAACCGGCACCGATGTCGCGATGGAAAGCGCCGGCGTCACGCTCGTGAAAGGCGATCTGCGCGGGATCAAAAACGCCATCCTTCTAAGCCGCGCGATGATGAGTAACATCCGTCAGAACCTCTTCTTCGCCTTTGCCTACAATCTGCTCGGTGTGCCGATCGCTGCCGGCGTGCTCTATCCGGTTTTCGGAATTCTGCTTAGTCCGATGATTGCCGGCGCAGCGATGAGTTTTAGTTCTGTGTCTGTGATTGCGAACGCGCTGCGATTGCGGTCGGTTCGCCTGAGTTAGCTTCTAAAGCCATCGCGCTTTTATTGGGATGCTGGTTGTAGTCGCCCCGTTACGTCGGGGCGATCGCATTGTACGACACGGCGACACAGCGCCGTGGCTACAGCAGTTTCCGCGAGGCCCGACGAATCATCCGCCTTTTGCCGGTTTATCGCTGCCGGCGATCGATTCGCGCATCGAAGTATCGGCCTGGACATTTTTCATCCGGACGTAATCCATCACGCCGAGATTGCCCGAGCGAAAAGCATCGGCCATTGCCTGCGGCACCAACGCTTCGGCTTCGACCACCTTGGCGCGCATTTCCTGGGTTCGCGCCCGCATTTCCTGCTCGACCGCGACGGCCGCGGCGCGACGCACTTCGGCTTTCGCTTGCGCGATTCGTTTGTCGGCATCGGCCTGCTCGCTCTGCAACTTCGCGCCGATATTGTCGCCAACATCGACATCGGCAATGTCGATCGAGAGAATTTCAAACGCGGTGTTGCTATCGAGTCCTTTGGCCAGGACCGCTTTCGAAATGCGGTCCGGATTTTCCAGCACATCCTTATATGAGTCGGCCGACCCAATTGCGCTGACGATGCCTTCGCCCACGCGCGCGATGATGGTTTCTTCGGTGGCGCCGCCGACGAACCGATCCAGGTGCGAACGAACGGTGACGCGCGCCTTCACTTTCGCGCCGATACCGTCCTTGGCCACGCCGTCGATGGTGGTGCGGCCCATCGACGGATTCGGGACGTCGATCACCTTTGGATTAATGCTTGTGCGCACCGCCTCCAGCACGGTCTTGCCCGTCCCTTTAGTCGCCAGATCGATGGCGCAGGCGCGATTAAAGTCGAGAGAAATGCCGGCCTTATCGGCCGCGATGAGTGCGAGAATCACCTGGCTCACGTCGCCGCCCGCGAGGTAATGCGCTTCCAGCGGGTCGCTCGGAATATCGATGCCGGCTTTCACAGCGGTAATACGGCTATCCACAATCAACCCCACGGGCACACGACGCAGGCTCATCCCAATCATCTTGCCGATGGCGACCGGGGCGTTTGCCACCCGGGCGCGGAGCCAGGTCATGAAATATTTTGAAACAACGATGACCAGGATAAATGCGATGACTCCCAGCACGGCGAGGCCGACAAAGGAAAAAGATTCCATGGATGTGAAGTTAGGCGAAGGCTCGGACCGCGAAAAGCCTAATCGCGCTGGATCCTGAGGAAAGCGAAGGTGATGCTGATGAAGTGCGGCTTCCGCTGCCTAATTTCAGCAACGAGCGGAAGGTAAATTTGGGCGCCGACGGAGCGGACGCCCTCCAAAATTCGTTGCAATCGCACCGGGACGGAATACGGGTTGCGCGTCGTGACAAAGAGGAACGCGAAGGTCGCTGTGGTTGGCGCTTCCGGTTATGCCGGCGAAGAACTGGTGCGCCTGTTGCTTGGACATCCGCATGTCGATCTTGTTGCAGCCACGTCGCGGCAATTTGCCGGCAAGACACTGGCGCAGATTTTCCCGCGGTTCGCGCATCACGCAAAAGCGAACGCGCTCAAGTTCGCCAACCTCGAGGCAAAACAGCTTGCGGGTGAAGCGGAAGTGATATTTCTCGCGCTGCCGCACGGCCTGGCGGCCGAGTTTGCCAAGCCGCTCTTGAAAGCGGGGGCGCGCGTTGTCGATCTGAGCGCCGATTTTCGGGTAAAGGACGCGGCCGTTTACAAAGAGTTTTATGGCGAAGCGCATCCCGCTCCGGATTTGCTAGGCCAATCGGTTTACGGATTGCCGGAAATCTATCGCGATCAGATTCGGGACGCGAAGCTCGTGGCCTGTCCGGGCTGTTATCCCACGAGCATTCTAATCCCGTTGCGGCCGCTCATTCGGCGCAAGGCTGTCGATCGAAAGCGAATTCTGGTCACGAGCCTGAGTGGCGTGACTGGCGCGGGGCGAAAAGTAGAGGCCGATTATCTTTTTGCCGAGTGCAACGAAAGCATGCGCCCGTACGGCGTGCCGAAACACCGGCATCTTTCGGAGATTGAGCAGGAATTGTCGATCCTGGCCGATGAAGAGATCGTAATTCAATTTACGCCCCACCTCGTTCCGGTGAATCGCGGGATTGTCACCACGATTTACGCGGAGTTGGGGGCTGGTGTCGTGGAAGTCGATCCAGCGGTGCTCTTCAGCGGCGCTTATGGTGAAGAACCGTTTGTTCGGTTGCTGGGCGACGGGCGCTTGCCCGACACCAAGAATGTCGTCGGGACAAACTTCATCGACATCGCCTGGAAGATCGACACACGGACTAACCGCATCATAGTCATGAGCGCCATCGATAACATCGTCAAAGGTGCCAGTGGACAGGCGGTTCAATGCTTGAACCTGATGTGCGGATTTACCGAAACTGCGGGATTGTTGTGAAGACATCGAGTCGCAAAAAAAGAAGACGTGCGGAAGCACGTCCCTCCGGAGCGACATGCTTTCGCATGTCCCGGGCGTTACCCAATCGATCGACGAATGCGCGCTGAACGAATGACGGCATCCTTCAAACAAGTTCCCGGCTCGGTTTGCGCGCCGCACGGCTTTAAAGCAGCCGCGGTTTTTTGCGACATCAAACGGCTCGGAACCGGGAAAGGTTCGGAGAAAGGCCGGAAACTCGATCTGGCTTTGATCGTGGCTGACTCGCCGGCCGCCGTTACGGGAATGTTTACGACGAATCAGGTTTGCGCGGCGCCGGTGAAAGTGTGCATGCGGCGAGTGGCGAAAAGTCTTGCTCGAGCAATCGTCGTCAATTCCGGCAACGCCAATGCTTGTACAGGAAAGCAGGGAATCGCCGATGCAGAAAGAATGACTGCGATCGCTGCCGACGCTCTGAAATTGAAGGCGAATGAGATCCTTGTTTGTTCGACGGGCCGGATCGGTGTTCCAATGCCGATGAAAAATATTGAGCGCGGCATTCGGGCCTGCGCGCCATTCCTGGCGAGATCGACGGCGAACGCGCAGTCGGCGGCCGATGCAATCATGACCAGCGATACGCGGCGAAAAGAAATCGCTGTCGAATTCGAAATTGGAAAGTCGACCGTTCGCATCGGCGGAATTTGCAAAGGCGCGGGAATGATTCAGCCGGGAATGGCCACGATGCTCGCCTTCATCACTACCGATGCGGCAATTGAATCGAAGCTTCTCAAGCGCGCGCTTCGAATTGCGGTCGAGCAAAGTTTTAATCGCATCACCGTCGATGGCGACATGAGCACGAATGATTCGGTGATCATGCTGGCCAATGGTCTCGCGGGGAATCGCACACTTGCCGCTCGTCAATCGTCACTGCTCACTTTCCAGTTGGCGCTCAACTTCGTCTGTGTGGAATTGGCCAGGATGATCGTGCGCGATGGCGAAGGCGTTTCACGTTTTGTCACCCTGCACGTTCGCGGTGCGCGCAGCCCGCACGATGCGCAGGCAGCCGCGCGGGCAATCGCAAACAGCTCGCTTGTGAAAACGAGCTGGTGCGGCGGCGATCCAAACTGGGGACGTATCTTGTGCGCACTTGGTTATTCCAAAGCAAAAGTGAACGAATCGGTTGTCGATGTTGGTTACGCCAAGCCCGGCAGGCACGAAATTATTTTTGCGTTCCGTAACGGACGCCCGACGAGTGTTGCCTTCAAAACGCTCGCCAAAATATCGTCCGCCCCCGAATTCGATCTCCAGGTCGATCTTCACCTCGGGCGATCTGAGTTTACGATGTATGCCAGCGATGTGACCGAAGATTACGTTGCGTTTAACAAGGGCGACGTCGGCGATCCCACAACTTTGGGCGGCTAAGAAATAGGATTGCGACGATGAGACAATTTCGTGATCGCGCATTCACTGTTGCATTTCCCTCACCCGGCGACTTCGTCGTCCCCCTCTCCCCGGGGGAGAGGGCTGGGGTGAGGGCCTAAATCGATGGACGAG
>JBDTZF010000061.1:0-15299 GCA_040005265.1 Verrucomicrobiota bacterium | reverse complement strand
ACCGCGATGATCGAGGCCCAGATTCGTTGCCGGCAGTCCGCTTAGTTTCCGGACCGCTTCCTGCAGCGGGATCACTTTTTCGTCACGCGAATACTTCCCGAGCACACGCGCAAAATTTCCATAAGCGCGCGGATGCGGGTTCGATTTGAGGAAAACGCCTTCCGGTGCCTGTGACGCTTCGTCCGAGCCGAATGAGACCCACGGTTTCGCCAACTCTTTCTTTACGTTCTCTTCCGACATCAGGAAATAGACGGTGTCGATCCGTGATTCGTCCTCGCTGAGTAAATCCATGATTGTCTCAATTGGATCTTTGCCGCGCATCTTGGCGACTTGAGCGAGCGTTTTGCCGGTAAGCGGTTTCAATTTGTCCGACTTGAATCCGGACAGAATGATTTTATCCGGCGAACCGGCCGCGAGATAAAGGTTTTCCCATTTGTCGCTGTCGACCTTAACTTCGGCGGCGATCTTTTCGCGCGTCGCCGGATCGCGCAGCCGCTTGAACAACGCGGGGTACCCGCCGTCTTCCGTCCATGGAGGGAGACAGGCATCGAGGCCCGTGCCCGCGGCAGTGTAAGTGTACATGTCGGCGCGGATGTTGAGACCCTCTTTCTGCGCTGCTTCAATCCGCGAAAGAAACTCGTCCATTTTGCCCCAGTTTCTTTGGCCGGCTGCCTTGATGTGATAGACCTCCGCCGGAATTTTAGCTTCACGGCTGATCCGAAGTAGTTCGTCGAACGCCTCGAACAACTGGTTCCCTTCGCTGCGCATATGCGAGATGTATTTGCCCTGATACTTCGCCGCGACCTTGCACATCTCGATCAGTTCTTCCGTCTTGGCATAAAAGGCCGGTGGATAAATGAGCGATGTGCCAATGCCGAGCGCGCCCGCTTCCATTTCTTTGCGCACCAGTTCGCGCATCTGGTCGAGCTGCTCCGGCGTGGGCTGTTTGTCTTCCAGGCCGATCACGTAATCGCGAATCGTGGTCGCCCCGACAAACGACGCGACGTTGCACGAAATTCCGCGGGCCTCGAGATATTTCAGATACTCGGCCAGCGTATTCCATTTGATCTCGTATTTGATGTCCTTCTGCTGCGTGAGAGCTCGCTTCTTCATTTCCTCGTTGAGCGGGCCCATCGATTCGCCTTCGCCCATGATCTCGGTGGTGACTCCCTGCCGGAGCTCGCCTTGCGAACGGCCATCCTGAATCAGCGACTCAGTCGACCAGGAAAGCATGTTGATAAATCCGGGCGCGACCGCCAGCCCCTTGGCGTCGATCGTCTTCTTCGTTTTCGCCGTTTTGAAATCGCCCAGACCGGCGATCCGGTCCCCGCGAATTGCAACGTCGACATGCTGACCGTCGCCGCCTGTACCGTCGTAGACGGTCCCGTTCCTGATAACGACGTCGAATTCCTGAGCGAAAACCGGCAGGACGAATACCGATGTAAGTAAGAGAATCAGGGCACGCTTCATAATTTCTGTAGGGGAAGCGGTTGGCTTCCCAGTGTCAAGCAAATGGGGGAAACTGGCAGTTTCCCCTACAGATCCGTGGTCAGCGACCGCGGCTACAATTTCGCAGCGGCGTGCTCCCGCACGTCCAGGACGTCGAGAACCAGGCCCCCCCGGCCGGCAGCTATTCCACTCGGCGGGTTAGGTCGCGCAACACGACTCAGGTGCTCCGGCACAACAGGTATCTGCTGCCGGGACAGACGCCACTTTGCGATCGCGCGCTTTGCATGTCGTCGCCGGCGGCTCAAGCAGCACCCGGGTTATGCCGTGTTCATATAAAATTGAGTGAGTGCGATAGTTCGACGGAAATAAATCTTCGTCGCCGCACTCAATGCGAATTTCCGCATCGAGATCGATTGCGATCGTGCCGCGCACTTTATCGAAAATCTCGAGAAACTTCGCCGCCGTCATGTAATCATCATCCGCTTTCGATGGCACCCAAAGTTGCACGATGGTCTCCGTCCAATGATTGGTCTGGCCTCCGCAATCAACCGTTTCGAAAGAGGCCGCTTTCAATTCAGTAAGATGGTAACCGCTATGGACGGCATGACCGTCAAGATCGACAAAGATTAACTGGTTTTTCGGCGCCACCCGCAGGCCGGTTATAAGTTCGTTCGTTTTCATTACGCTTTTTCTTTCCTCGGTTTTCTTCGACTAATCCTGCAACAAACTTTTCCACGACGACGACGCTCGTCATTCATTCCGGCGTCTTTCGTCATCCACTCGCGCAATCCGGAGAGAACATGTCGAACCAGCGAATTGCCGTGCCGGGCCCAGCGATAATGGACCCATTTTCCGTCGCGCCGCGCCTCGACCAGGCCGGCGCGTTTGAGATGAGCCAGGTGTCGCGAGATTTTCGGCTGCACTACCCTGAGTGTATCGGTCAGCTCGCAAACGCATGTCTCGCCGCATGCGAGCAAATTCAGCAGCCGCAGCCGTGTCGGATCAGACAAGATTTTAAAGAGGACCGCCGCTTCTCCATTTCTCTTTAGCTTCACTCACATACACATACGGATAAACGTATATATGTCAATTGGCGTTGTAATATTTTATAAATCACCGCGTCGGAGGGCTGATGTCGATCTCGGAACCGCAATGAGCTACCGCTGGCAGTAGTCTCGGAGTGGCGTGACTTCGGCAGGTCCAGGACCGGAGCATCCCTCATCCTTGCGACCGCCGTTGTCGATAACCAACACATCGCCGGGCTCGGACGATTCGATCACCTCGAGAAAAACATCGACACTGCCGAAATGTTTCGCCGGCAAAACGTCCAGCCAAACGCGAGTCCGGAATCAGTGACCGGATCCAAACGGCGCAATCGAATGCGGCTAGCGCAACCGCAGCGCCGCGTCGGCGATTAACGGCGTGGAAAATTGCCGAACTTTCCCGCTATCTCTCCATTGTTCACTAACGATAGATGCGCTGAGGACAGTGTGCGCTACAGCAAATCGATTGACCATAAGATCCGACTTGCCCGTATGATCCGCAGTCCGCCAATTCCGGGGCAACAGCTAGAGATTCCCGGACTTCGCTCGGAATGAAAGCGAAGGAAAACGGATCGTTCACTTCGCGGATTCGTTCAGGAGCTTCACCAATTCATCTTTCCACAATCCCGCGATGGTGTGACTCCCATGACCGCGGGTTTTGTCGCTCATCGGCATCACGATAGCCCGGCCGCGCGGAACGCGTTTGATTTCGCGTTCCAAAATGCCGAGCTCCGGTGGATTGATCAGGTCGTCGGCGAAATTGATCGCGAGCAACGGCGCGCTAATTTTTTCAAGGTTCGTACCGGGATCGTAATCGCGCGATGCTTCCAACGCGTAGAGCGCGTCGTTGGCGTCGAGAGTCTTCATTGTATCGGCAACGAATTTGTCGACAACTTCATCGGCTTTCGGCAGCGTGGGCGCTTCCTTTTGTCGGAGAACAGGATTGCTGCTCATGAGCCACAGCATCTGCGCGGCGGTGCGCATACTTGGCGGGGGCATTTTATATTCCCCATTGTTCCAGGCCGGATCGTTGCGAATCGCCTCGATGCTGAGTTTTCGCCAGGCGCGGTTCCGTCCCGAAATCTGGGTTGGCAAACTGGCCAGTGGCATGAGCGCGTCCATGAACTCCGGATGAATTTCTCCCCAAAGCCAGGTATGCATCCCGCCCATCGACGTGCCCATGACAAGGCGCGCATGATTCACTCCCAGTCCATCGGTGAGCAGGCGATACTGAGCGTCAATCATGTCGATGTAGCCGTAGTGCGGAAATTTGGCGTGCATCCCGTCGCTCGGCTTGCTCGATTTGCCGTGGCCGATCCCATCCGGCAGCACGATGAAAAACTTCGTAGCATCGAGCGGTTGATCTTTGCCGAAAAGTTCGCCGGCAAATTCCGGGCGAATAAATTGTGCGCCACTGCCGGTCGTGCCGTGCGTGATCAAGACGGCGTTCGTCGTCTTGCCTTCAGTATTCTTCTCCGGTTTGCCAAGTGTCCGGTAATGAATTCGCAATTCCGGCAGTGCCTCGCCCGAAGCGAACTTGAAATCACGAATCGTGTAATCACCTTCGGTGGCCGCGGAATATTCCGCGGCGCGCAGTGACAGAGTCGCGCTGAGGACCAACCCGACAATTCGAAAACTCGAAATCATGTAGTGACTGTAGCGGCGCTCTATGAGCGTCGCATCATTTTCTCCATTTAAGTTGCGACGGTCACAGACGCCGCCGCTACAGCAAATCAGAGACGAGCGATTTTTCTTCTTTCAGTTCCGCGACCGACTTGTCGATCTTCTCGCGGCTGAAAGCGTTAAGCGGAACGTCTTGAACGATCTCCCATTTTCCGCCGCGGACACGGATGGGAAATCCCGAGATCAAATCCTTCTCAACGTCGTAGCTACCGTCGGAACAGACTGCGATGCTGTGCCAATCGTCTCCCGGTGTGTCGGTCGTGAGCGAACGGACGGAATCGACAATCGCGTTCGCAGCCGAGCCAGCCGAAGAAAACCCGCGGGACTTGATGATTGCAGCGCCGCGCTGTTGCACGGTGGCGATGAAGTCTTCCTTTAGCCATTTCTCGTCGCCAATCACTTCGTTGGCCGGGCGATTGTCGATCTTGGCGCTATAAAAATCCGGATACTGGGTCGCAGAATGATTGCCCCAGATCGTCATGTTCGTGACGCGTGTTATCTCAACGCCGGCCTTGTTCGCGAGCTGGGCCCGGGCCCGGTTTTCATCGAGTCGCGTCATGGCAAACCAGCGATCGCGCGGGATTTTCTTCGCATTGTTCATGGCGATCAGGCAATTGGTGTTGCACGGATTGCCGATCACCAGCACGCGCACATCGGCGGCGGCATTTTTCTCAATGGCCTGGCCTTGGCCGATGAAAATCTTGCCGTTGATCCCGAGCAGATCTTTGCGTTCCATCCCGGCTTTGCGCGGCACACTCCCGACCAGCAACGCCCAATTCACGTCGCGAAAGCCTTCATCGAGATCGGCTGTCGGAACGATTGATTGCAAGAGAGGAAAGGCGCAGTCGTTCAATTCCATCACCACTCCTTCTAGCGCGCCGAGCGCGGGCGGAATTTCAATCAGGCTGAGGGCAACCGGCTGGTCCTTGCCGAACATTTCACCCGAAGCGATTCGAAAAAGAAGCGAGTAACCAATTTGGCCGGCCGCGCCGGTAACGGCGACTTTAATAGGAGAAGTCATAATTTAATTAGCCACAGATGAACACGGATGAAACACGGATTTTTTTGCGACACAATACACGAACCGTCATCCCGAGCCGCGAAGACGGCGAGGGACCTCGCAAACCGCGAACATCACGCAAGCGTTCATTACGCTCTTGTCGCAGTCACTGTTTTCCGGCACTCATAAATTCTCGTGATCTCGTAAGGTCCTTCGCTTCGCTCAGGATGACCATCTCCGCCATCCGTGAACATCCGTGTCAATCCGTGGCTAAACTCTCCCCGTCTTTTCCAGGAGGTCCCGAATCAACCGCATCCGGGCGCGTTCCTTCGGGCTGTGTCGAAGTTGCGCAATGGTTCGTTGGATTCGTCGGGTCCAGTTTGAACTCGCCGCGGTGCCCGGAACATTGAACCGATATTTGCGCGCCAGAAGGTCGGTAATCATCACCGACGCGATCCATGATTCGCTTTTGAAAAGCGCTTCCATCATCGCCGGATAAAAATGTTTCTCGAAATCGAGTTCCTCGCTCGGGTGTGAGAATCCGGCAAATGTCGCGACCTTCTCCAGTTCAAACCGCGCCTGCTCCGATGTCGATGTTGTTTGCTCGAGCCCGTCCTCCCATAGCGCCCGCATCGGCTTGTGATCGTGTGTCGCGTAGCTCGCCACCGAGAGCCGTTCATATTCCGATCCCGGCGTGACGCGACCGTGATAAAACTCCCATTGCGGGATTTTGAATCCAGCGATGCCTAACGATCGCAAACTGGGCCGAACATAATCAGGCACCGTGCCAAGATCTTCGCCGATCACACGCGCGTCGCCGGCTTCCTCGAGCACTACGCGCAAATACTGTTCGCCATCTCGCCGGTTTGCTTCGCAATTTTCAGAGGTCGAATCGTCGCGCGGAGCAAAGTGCGGCGCGCGGTCCCCGGTTTTGGCAAGCATCTGGTCCCATTCCAGTGGCAAGAATTGTTTGTTCCGTGATGGTCGCCACGGAAACGCATAGATGCGATAGAAACCGAGCACATGGTCGATACGGAAGAGATGGAAAATCCGTTGAACGCCCCGGACGCGCTGTCGCCACCAGGTAAAATTGCCCGAGCGCATCGTGTCCCAGCGGTAAAGTGGTATTCCCCAGTTCTGGCCCCATTTTTGAGTGAACTTGTCGTCCTTGAAATATTGTTCGGGCGGCGCGCCACCCGAGCAATCGAGGGCAAATTCTTCCGGCCGGCAGAAGACGTCGGCGCTGTAGTAACTGATCCCAAACGGGATGTCGCCCATCAGTGCGACGCCACGCTGCCCGGCAAACGCTTTAACTTCGCGCCACTGATCGTGCGCAATCCATTGCACGTAGCGAAAGAAATCCTCGCGCTCCGCGAATTGCGACTGTCGATCCTCCGGCAACGCCCGAATCCAGTCGCGCGCGGCACCGAGCGAATGAACAGGCCATTCGTCCCAGGTTTCGCGCTCACCGTTTTCTTCCATCAATGCCCGGAAAATGGCGTAGCCATCCAGCCATTCCGATTCACTCTCGCAAAACTTCTTGAACGCCTTTTGCCGATCATCGCCTGCCTGTTGACGAAACCGGGCAAATGCTTTTTCCAACAAATGCCGCTTCAACTTCTTGACCGCCGGATATTTCACCGAGCCGTGACGCAGCGCGGCAACATCGACATCCGCCATGGCCGACGAAAAATCCTCCGCGCTTAATTCTTCCGGAATGCCCGGGGCCAGATGAAGCGTCGTCGGCTCGATTGCCATCGCGCTAATAGCGTTATAGGGGCTGTTGTCGCCGCCGATTTCGTTGATCGGCAATAACTGCACAACTTTGAACCCGGTCTCGGCCAGCCATTCGATGAATTGGCGCAGCGTCGCCACATCGCCGATCCCGAGATCGTCTTCTCTGCGCAACGCAAACAACGGCGCCAAAACGCCGGCGATCCTTTTTTCAGGCGACAAATTCATTAGCCACGGATTAACACAGATTAAACACAGATTCAGAAAACCAGTCGCTTGTACTCGACCTTAGATCGACCGAAGCTAATCAGAATGCCGACTTTGAATCCGGTAGCCTTGAGCAGATTGAGCAGCTGCGCCTTATCTCGTTTGTCGTATTGCGGAGCGATCTTGAGTTCGATAAGCACCGCGTCGTTAACGATAAGGTTGCTGTCATATTCGCCAACGACGATTTCCTTGTAACGGACAGCCGTTCTTTTTTCCAGCTCTCCCCTGAATCCGCGCCGCACTAGTTCGGCTTGGAGAGCTCTCTGATACACGCGGTGCAGGAAACCGTAGCCGAGATGATTGTGCACCTCAAAGGCAGCACCAATAATTGCTTCCGTGATCTCCTTGTGTGGAAACGACTTTTCGCCTTCAGCTTCGAATTCAAGCATTCTCTATCTGTGCAAATCTGTGTTCATCTGTGGCGAAATTCGGGCCCTTTATCCGCGTCAATCCGTGGCCAAAATCAGCGCTTCTGAACTTGCCAATCTTCAACGAGCTCGTTCGGGATTTCTTTCAGAAACCGCGACGGCCGTTGAAAGACGTCGCCATAACCCGCGTTCAAACGCATGTGCGGAAAAGTGAGATAGAGCTCGTCTTTAGCCCGCGTGATCGCGACGTAAAACAGGCGCCGTTCTTCCTCGAGTGCATCGCGCGTATCGAGCGAACGGCTGCTGGGAAACATTCCGTCGGTTAGCCAAATAACAAACACGGTGTGGTACTCCAGCCCCTTGGCCTGATGTACGGTGGAAAGATTTACCGCTTCTTTGTCGGCGCTTTGAGCCGGCGCGGCTTCGGCGTCGACATTGCTGATGAGCGCGAGTTGCGCGAGAAATTCGTTCACGTCCTTGAACTGGCGCGAAAACGCGGCCAACTGGTTCAAATCCTCCCGGCGCAATTCGTAGTTCGTGAAATTAACTTTTGCGTAATCATCGTAAATCGCTTCTACGATCGACGTGATCATTTCCGATGGCGGGTTCGGTACTCCGCCGGGCGCGATCTCATCAAGAGTGTGGGCAAGCTGGGCCCAGGATTTTTTTGATTTCGCCGGCGCATTCATCGCCAGCAACAGAGAGCCGATGTTGTAGCCCGGATTGTAGCCTGGGCCGGTGACCCCGGCGGGCAGGGACGTTCCTTCAGTTTCGCGACCGGGATCATCGATCCCGGCTACAGCTGTGGCGTCGGTTTCATTGCCGCGGTCAGCGACCTCGGGCACAGGAGCGCCCGCCTCGCTGCCGGGATTATCGCTCCCGGCTACAGTGCGAATCGACTTTTCCCACGCATTCCAAAGATTCTCTGCGCTTCGATTACCGATACCGGGAAGCAATTTCACCATGCGCTTGAACGCGACTTCGTCTCGCGGATTGGCCACGAACCGGATGAACGCCGTCACGTCTTTGATGTGCGCTTGCTCGAAGAATCGAATACCGCTGGTGATTTGGTATGGAATCCCGCGGCGGGAGAACTCGAGCTGCAACTCGATGGCATGATAATGCGAGCGATAAAGCACCGCGATGTCGCTCAGATCGACATTCTCATCGCGCAACTCCAGAATCCGTTGGGCCACGAATTGCGCCTGCTCGGCGCCATCATTCAACGCAACCATCGCCGGCCTGACCAAATTCGACTCACGCGTCGCGCTCAAGTTTTTCCGAAACTGCTCGACGTTCGGGATGATCGCCGCGTTGGCCACTCTTAGGATTTCCGGCACGCTCCGGTAATTCAGCTCGATCTTGAAAACCTGCGTGCCCGGGTACCGTTTCGGAAACTCGAGGATGTTTTTAAAATTCGCGCCGCGCCAGGAATAGATCGACTGAGCATCGTCGCCCACCACCATTACGTTCTTGTGATCGACCGCGAGGGTGTCGATAAAATCGGCCTGGATTTTGTTGGTGTCCTGGTATTCATCGACCAGGATGAATTGAAATTGCCGGCGGTAAAACGCCGCGATATTGTCATGCTGTTTTAACATCGTTAACGGCTTTTCCAGCAAGTCGTCGAAATCAACCGAGTTGGTCGCTTTTTTCTTTTTCTCGTAGCGGGCGTGGACATCTTTGATCTTGTCGAGAAGCGGCAGGAAATAGGGAAATTTGCCGGCGAGCATTTCTTCCATCGGCATTTCGGTGTTCACGACGAAGCTGAAAATCTCAGCGAGCACATCGCCTTTCGGAAACCGGATCTCTTTCGGATCGATCCCGGCATTCGCTATGACGGTATTGATCAAGTCCTTTTGATCTTCGCGGTCCATGATGCTGAATCCGCTGGAATATCCGAGCGCGCTGCCATGCCGCCGCAACATTCGATTCCCGATGGAGTGAAATGTGCCGCCCCAGAGTCCACTGGCATCGAACGGCAGTAAATTCGCCACGCGATCGAGCATTTGGCGCGCGGCTTTGTTCGTAAACGTGAGCAGTAAAATATTCCGCGGATCGATCCCGTTCTCGAGGAGATAAGCCACGCGGTAGGTTAGCGTCCGTGTCTTTCCTGATCCGGCGCCCGCGATAACGAGAAGCGGCCCCGGCGGCGCGGTCACAGCGGCGTGCTGTTGCTCGTTTAGTTCCGCCGCGTAATCGATATGGATCGATGTCGATGTTGGGGCGCGTTGGAGCGTGTATTCGCGAGACATGGAGATATTGCCGGTTGCCGGTTGCAAGCAACCGCAGCAACTCTAATCGCGCAACTCAGCTGAGTTTGCTATTTCGCAGGCGCCTTCGCCATTTCACGGGCGTATTGCAGATTGCTGCGCGCTAATTCGAAGTCAGGCTTGTAGCGCAACGCTTCCTCGCAGGCCGCGGCGGCTTCGTTGTAGCGGCCGAGCTTGTTGCATGCAGCACAAATATTATTCCAGGCTTCGGCGTAATCCGGGCGGAGTTCGAGCGCTTTCCGGCTGGATTCGATCGATTCGTCGAACCGCCCCTGGCCGTAGCGCGCGAGGCTGAGATTGAGATAAGACTCTGCCGTTGGAGCTGGCAACGGATTGCGTGACTGCTCATCTGTTTGCGCGAGTAGTCCGCGAGCAGTGAGATCCGTCGGGCTCAGCTCCAGCGCGTTGCGCAACAACTCCCGGGCTTCGTGCCCGCGCGAGCGGGACAACAAGTAACGCGCATAATAGGTGTAACTGTCTGGAGTTGATGGCGCCAATCTTAGCGCCTCCTTGAAATGTTGTTCCGCCACCGTGTCCTTTTTGGTTGCGCCTTCTGCGATCGCGAGATTGATGAAGAGGACGGAATACTGCGGCGTGAACACGAGAGCACGATGAAAATAATCGAGCGCGCCGGCGTAATCGCCCTTCGCCATCAGGGTATTGCCATAATTCATCAGGCCGCGCCCGTTCTGCGGACTCTTGATCGTCACGTCGTGCCAGAGCGTCTCCTCGGTTTTCCAAACGTTGTTCCGTTGAAATGTGGCGTAACCGTTTGCGCATAGAAAGAGCGCGGTTACGGAGACCATCGTGATTTTCACCGGCAAGCCGTATGTGGCCCTGCGATTCACCAGTCGAGCGGCCGCTCCAGCCATCGCGATCACGAGTCCGACGTAGGGAAGAAACGTTCGATGATCGTTCATCACTTCGGCCAAAGGTAGTAGTGACGTCGGCAGCAGCGCGATGAGAAACCAGAGCAGACCAAATCCAATCAGGCGTGTTTTCTTGAAAAAGGCAGCTGCGATCGCAGTTGCCGTGAAGAGAACGGCAAAGGCGACGCCTGTCCAAAAGCGCGGATCATGCGTGGTCGCAAATGGATTGAGGTCGTAATCGGCGGAGAGGGAGCTCGGCCAGAGAAAGGTCTTAAGGTAAAGCAGCGCGACGTATGGCTGTGTGATGAGGTAGTTGTGAGCGTTAGCGGATCCGCCAACCCATGTTCGCGGGGTCATGTATTGGACGAACCACAACATCACGACGCAGATCAGAAATGGAGGGGCCATCTCCGCCATGCACCCCGACATAGGCCGCTCTCGCGCATCGTCCGAAGGAAATAACAGTCGATAGATCGCAAAAAGGACCGCGAAAATCGCAGCCGGCGGCTTGGCCAGAATGGCTACTGCCGCCGGGAGCACATATATATAGTACCGGCGCAGGTCCGGGAATCCGAGGTAGAGGGCGAACGAGGCGACAACGCCGAGCGTCGAGAGGACGTCAGCCGACGCAATGATGTAGTTCACCGTGTCAGCGTTGGCCGGGTGCAATCCATACCACGCCGCGGCGGCGAGAGCGATCCAGCCGTTGTGGTCGGAAATCGCTGTCGCATTGAGTACACGATCGATGACGAACGCGAGCAGCAATATTAACGCGACGAACAGCGCGAAGATCGACAGGTGAAATGACAGCGGATGTAATCCACCGCCGAGATGGTAATCGATCGCCACCAGCGTCGAAACGAGAGGGCGATACGACTGATTACTCGGAAGAGAACTGAAGGTGGTCGCGTCGCGAAAAAAAAGCGGAATGTTTCGCAGGTCCTGGATGCCGGCGTTATTTACGATCGTGTGCGCGTCGTCGAAATGGAAACTGTTCTGAAAATGATTTGCATAAGCCGCGGTGATCGCCGCGACCAGGGCGGCGACGGCGAGACCTCGTGCAACCTTTGCGCGCATCAATTCACCGTGGTTTCAAACATCGAAGCAGTCCACGGTAATTGCCAATGACGAAAAACAAATCCCGCCCGCCGGATTAATCGAGGGGGCGGGATAATATTTGTTGTTACTCAGCCACGGTAGCTGGCGTCGTTAGTCCTTCTGGTAATAGTTAAGCCTGAGAATGTGATGGTTTGTGGCGGTGACCTTTACCAGGCCAAGATAAGTGTAACCGGGCGGAGGCACGATGCCATTCGCGAGGATCAACATTGAGCCTGTTACTGTTCCCGGCCCGCCCGGGCCCTGTGCTCCAGTCGCTCCGTTTGCGCCCGCAACTCCTTGTGCACCGGTTGCTCCGTTCGATCCGTCAGCTCCGGCCGCTCCGTTCGCTCCCGTGAGTCCGATCGATCCTTGTGCTCCAGTCGCTCCGTTTGCGCCCGCAACCCCTTGCGCTCCGGTTGTTCCGTTTGATCCGTTTGATCCGTTTGATCCGTCAGCTCCGGTTGCACCCACATTTCCTTGCGCACCAGTCGCTCCGTTTGATCCGTCAGCTCCGACGGTACCAGTTGATCCAGTTGCGCCGTTCGTTCCGGCCGATCCAGTTGCACCGTTCGCGCCGGCAATTCCTTGAGCTCCGGTTGCGCCGTTCGTTCCGTCAGCTCCGGCGGCACCGGTTGGTCCATTCGCTCCCGTAAGTCCGATCGACCCTTGCGCTCCGGTCGCTCCGTTAGCGCCGTTTGATCCATCAGCTCCGGCGGCACCGGTCGCTCCATTTGCGCCCGCAACTCCTTGGGCACCGGTTGCGCCGTCAGCTCCAGCCGTACCAGTTGGTCCCGTTGCGCCCGCAACTCCTTGCGCACCGGTTGCACCATTCGCTCCGTTTGAACCGTCAGCTCCGTTCGCTCCCGTGAGTCCAGTCTCGCCCTGTGTTCCGGTCGCTCCGTCGGCACCCGTGGCGCCGGTTGCTCCAGTCGCACCAGTCGGGCCCTGTGGCCCAGGATAGACCAAACTCGCCCGCCCAATAGTGTTGCCGCCTTGGTTGGTCCAATAAATGTGGTTACTGTTGACCGCCACACCGCGCGGACTGCTGGCACCCGTGATGAAGGACTGGTCGGGGTTACTCCCATCCAGATTGGCCACTCCGATCCTGCCATCCACGTTGGTCCAGTAGATATTGCCGCTGTCGACGGACACCGCTACCCCAACCGGGTGGTCCGCACCGGTGATGAATATCGGATTGGCGTTGGCGCCATTCAGGTCGGCTCGTCCGACCGCATTGTCGTCGTAGCTGACCCAGTAGATGTGGCTGCTGTCGACGGCCACGCCGTCAAGACTGTTGATGCCGGAGATGAAGGACTGGTTAGCGTTGCTGCCATCCAGGTTGGCTCGCCCAATATTGCCGCCGTTGCCGGCCCAATAGATGTAGCTGCTATCCACGGCCACACCGAACTGGTTTGCATCAGTGGCGATAAAGGACGCGTTGACATTGCCGCCGTCCAGGTCAGATCGCCCAATCGTGCCGTCGCCGTAGTTGGCCCAGTAGATATGACCGGTGTCGACGGCTACCGCCTGAAGATTATTAATACCGATGGAAATGAATGACTGGTTGACGTTGCTACCATCGAGGTCGGCCCGCCCGATCGTTTGGGTGGTGCCGCCGTTGGTCCAATAGATGTGGCTGCTATCGACCGCGGACCCGCTCGGCTGATCGGCACCGGTGATAAACGACTGGTTGATGTTGATAGGCGCCTGGGCTAACGCGTTCGTTGCAAACCCGAATGACGTTACAAATGCCAGCGCCAGGAGCGCCAGCGGTGGCCTGATAATCCTCGCAGCGTCGCGGCTAACGAATATTGGTGGAGTGCTGCGCCGCTTGTCCGGCAGGGTCGTTTCGGTCTTCATCGGGATTGTGTTCGGTTTCATGTCACCTCCTTGAGAGCAGCGACTGTGCATTACGTAGGTGCGGTCAATACGCATACTGTCGCAATCCGCGAGGCGTCTAAGGGCGGACACAAAAGAAATTCGACGAGATGAAAAGGATCCTCGAGGATTATTGCAACAGCCTTCCCGTTCGACGTCTGATTAGTCCGGGTCTTTAAGAAGTCGGGCAAGTCTCAGCCAAAGCAATAGCCACAGATCGACAGCGATTCGAAAATTGATTGAAAGTCATGCGGGTTAACGGCAATGATTCCGCATCCTGGGACGTCTTCTCATATTGGGCCTGGCGGTTTGGCTGAGCGCGAGCGGTCTGCTGCGCGGCGCGGATCTTTCCCAATTGCGCGCGCAATTGAAGATAGCCGATGAAGCGGGTGACAAATCGGCGGTAATAGAATTGGGCCGGCGTATTTTAGCCACCGCACCGAAAGAAAATGCGATCTGGGAGAAAGTCGCTCGAGCGCAGATCGAGATCCCGGATTTCGAACGATGCGGGCAGACACTGGACGCATGGGAAAAGGCGGTGAAACCGCCGCCGGCTGCGATCGAAGATTTTCGCGGCGATCTCGCGATGAACAAGAAGGATTACGAAAGCGCGGAGCGGCACTGGCTGACGTTTCTGGCGCGAAAGCCGTCACGAGCTGCTGCTGCCGATGTGTATGACAAGCTGGCCGACATGTGCGCCGACCAGGCGCGTTGGGTCGATCACGAAAAATATCGGGGCAAAGCGATCACAGCGGAGGATTCAGTGGAGCGTCGCGTGACCCACGCCACGGCGCTATTGCGATTGCATCAATGGGACCCGGCCTACGCCGAGATGGCAAAGGCTAACAAGACCGACAGCACGAATGCGCAGGTCAAAGAATGGCTGCCGCAATTCGAAAGACTGGCAACTTTTCTACCGCGGATCAAAGCGCTGGATGCGCAACTGTCAAAGTCGCCTGACGATGTCGATCTTCTGCTCGATCGCGCCCGCGTATTTACGGAAGCGGAGCGACCGCTGCTGGCCCTCGACGACTGCGAACGGGTAATGAAATTGCGGCCAGCGTCGATGCGGGTCCGGATCCAGACGGCTGAAGCGTTACTCGACAACCAGCGTCCTGACGACGCGGCGAAATTGCAGGTGAGCCCTTCGCTTGCCCGCGAGAAGGATACCCATGTGAGCGAACAAGAGTTGCGCGACCTGGCAACGGCAGATGCACAGATCGCGCAAGATCCAAAGCAAGTCGGGCCCTTCGCTGTCCGCGCGAAGATTTTGCGCGAGCTCAGGCAATACGCTCTGGCGCTGGCGGATGCCAAAGCCGCAGTCGCACTCGACGACAAATCGGCCGCGGCGCATTTTGAGATTGCACATGATCTTGATGAGCTGGACCAAAAAAAGGAGGCACTCGCGCATGGGCGCACCGCGACCGATCTGGACCCAAACGATTGGATGAAGTGGTGTTTCCTAGGCATGCTCGAAAAGGAACGCGCTGATTTTCCCGCCGCCATCGAATCGTTAACGCGCTCGGTGAAACTTCAGGAATCGCTCCTGGCGCTCAGGGAACGCGAGCAGTGCGAGCGCCAAACCGGGCAGATTGAAAAAGCGGATGCGGACGCAAAACGCATCACCGAACTGGAAA
>JBDTZF010000164.1:0-4516 GCA_040005265.1 Verrucomicrobiota bacterium | reverse complement strand
AGCCGGCAATCGTGGAATTCAGTGGCGATGGCGGTATGTGGACCGCGAATTACTCCGCCTTAACAGTGCGCCCGGAAATAAAGAAATATGTGGCGAAGTAACAAGGAGAAAATTCGAAATTCAAAGTTCGAAGTTCGAAAATCCCGGAAGGCCTTCGCTCTCTACGAAGTCCTCATCGGACTCACAATTTTTGTGATCGGCGTTCTCGCGTTAGGCCGCGCGGTCGTAAATTGCATGAACGCCAGTACGCTCAGCGCGGAGGAGGATCGAATTCGTGAGATCTTGTGGAATCGGATGGCCGAAGTTCAGACCGCGCCCGGTTTTCCCGACGTTTCCAAGCAAACGAAGTTCGACACGGGCTATGGAACTGTGACGCTGGTTCAGAAAAGCGTCCCCGCGGGCTTGAAAGAACCTGAAGGAGGCGTGCTCACCGGAGTGGTCCTTGTGACATTAAACGCCGAATGGGAAAGGGGCGGTGTCCCGCAATCGAAGGGGGTCGAGTTCTATGTTTATCGGCCCGGTTAACCGCTCGAGCTCCCGTGCCTTTACATTACTCGAGGTGACGCTGTCCGTAGCGATCCTCGGAATGATGGCGCTGATCATTTATCGTTTTGTCCAAGCGAATATCATGGCGGTACGGATCTCTGCGGAGGCGACGATAGCCGATGCGCGCTATTCCGGACTGCGCGAGCTCTTAATGGTGGAATGGCAGAGCTTGCCGTCCGGCCAGGGGGCGATGACCGGCGAGCCGGCCAAATTGAACGACCGGCCGCGTGATGAGATTCGCTGGATCTGCGGGCCCGGACCGGGATTGCTGACGCGATATGCACCTGGTGATTTTTCGGTCTGGTTGCGGTTAAAACCTCCGGCGAAGAACAGCAATCAAATGGACCTTGGAATTTTGCGCCGGCCTAAGGCCGATCCCGGCCTTGTTCATGAGCACGACACGTGGGTGCCGTTAATTGAGAACGTCAAGAGTCTTCAAATCCGATATTTTGATCCGCGCCTAAACATTTGGGTGGATCGCTGGACCGATACGTTGTTATTACCCCGGCTCGTAAAACTGATAGTGGGCCGTCCCGATGCCAATGTGCCCTGGGAGATTATTATCCCGCTGGGCCGCACTCCGTATTAAAGAATGTCGATCTTATCAAGAGCCAGGAAATCTCGCGGCGCAGCGATCATGCTTGCGCTTTGGGCGCTTTTTTTGCTCAGCGCAATGGTTATCTCCTGGGCACTCGATATTGATTCGCGGCTGTCGCTAACGGGAAGCGCCAATCGCGTCCTGGACGCGGAAGCTCTGGCTTGCTCCGGCGCGGAAGTGGCCTTGCATCCTATTATTAAGCCCGGCTCGCCGAATTTAGTCAGGCATGTCAGTGACCGGAAAAGCTACGAAGCGCGAATCACCGGTGAAGGGGGCCGTTTGAACATCAACTGGATCGTGGCGGGCGAAGAGCCGACCCGCCTCGAGATTTTGCGCCGTTACCTCGAGAATAAAGGGATCGATTTGAATGAGCGCGAGCATATGATGGATTGTCTGCTCGACTGGGTGGATGGCGATGACCTGGTGCGATTGAACGGGGCCGAAGCGTCGGACGATTACCAACCGACAAACACGCTGCTTTCGCGAATAGACGAGCTGAAAAAGATCAAGGGCTGGGAGGAATTCACTTCGAATCCGGGATGGGACCAGGATTTTACTGTTAATACTCAGCAGCGTCCGAAGATCGATTTGGCCTGGGCTTCCCGGGACGTGTTGCTCGCCATCCCGGGCCTGACCAACGCCCTGGTGGATCGTTTCCTGGAATTGCGCCGCGGGAAAGACGGAATCGATGGAACCGCCGATGATATGCATTTCAAGACCATTGGGGAAATGCTCGCATTACTTGGTTTAACGACGCCGGCTCAATCCCAGGAGTTGAGCGGCCTGGTAGATCTGAACGTTCCGGTTTTCCGTGTTGTAAGCGTTGGAAGATCCAGTGAAATGCGGCGAACAGTTCAATTTGTCTTTGTCCGGACTGGGAGCGTTCCTCAATTGATCAATTGGAAGGAGTTCTAATATCGAGCCCGGATCGACAACAGTCTTCATAACGCCGACCGCACACGGCTGGAACTTTCTGCGCTCGACCAATCTGAATGGCACTTGGGACGTGAAGACGCTCCAGACTTTGGATGAGGCGGTGCCGCTGCTGAAGGCCGATGACGAGTTCGTGCTCGGGTTGCCGTTGTCGGCGGTGCTGGCCCAGCGCATTCATTTGCCCACCGTCGATCCGGCGGAATTCAACGAAATGGTCCGGCTGCAGATTGAGAAGGCATTGCCATTCTCACCCGACGAAGTCACGACCGATTTCGAGGTGATCGAGCAAAACGAGGAGGGCAGCATTGTTTCAGCGGTGGCGGTCCGGAACGAACAGCTCGCCGAGCTCGCGGCCCCGTTGCTGGCGGCCGGCTTCATTCCGCGGCAGGTGACGGTATACGCCGCGCAACGTGCCAGCACCTACGCGCCGCAGGGGAACGCACTGCTCATCTATCCAGAAGGTGAGTCATTGGTCTCGGCTGTTACTGAGAATGGAAAGTTAAGTATGACGCGAACCTTCGATGGCGTCGAAGTGCAACACCTGCAGATGGAATTGCCGCAGTTGACCTTGAGCGCCGAGTTGCAGGGGATTAACTCGGCGTTTCCCAGCGTGTTGCTGGATGAAACGTGCTTTGCCTTGCGCGATACCGTGCGTGACATCTTCACCACCCCCGTCGAGATGGGCGTGGAGAAACCGCCCGCTTTCGTTAAGCTGAACCTGCTGCCGGATAGCTGGCGACAACGCCGGGCGCAACTTGCCCGGCGAGGCGAATGGCAGAAGCGGCTTCTTTGGGCCGGAGGCGCGTATGCCGGTCTCTTTTTCCTTTTGCTCGCCGTGCTCGGCTATTTCCGGTTTGAGATATCCCGACTCAGCCGAAGCATCGCCCACGATGAGCCGCAGATCGAATTCGTCCGCGCGACCGAGGCAAAATGGAAGGCGCTCGCCCCGGCCGTCGATTCGCGTTATTACCCGGTCGAAGCCTTGCTTCACCTTTTTGAAAGCCTGCCGTCACAAGACGTGCGGATCACTGCTTACAACCAATCCGCGCGGCAGATCTCCGTCGATGGAGAAGCGAACACCGCCCAGCTGGCTTACGATTTTGCCGAGAAAGTTAAAAAAAATCCGGGACTGCAAATTTTCCAATTTACCATGGCCGATCCGCGGATCCTCGCAAACAGCCACGCTCAATTTCGCCTGGAGGGACGTCCCCGATGATCGCTGCCTGGTACGGACGGCTGAATAAGCGCGAGCGCCTGTTGTCGGCGATCGTTGCCGGTGTTGTTTTCATTTTGCTCAATGTGTTTATGTGGAGCTGGCTTTTTGGCGGCCTCGGGCGCGCCCGAGCCGAGCTGGCGGAACAAAAATCCACTCGCGCCCAGCAGAGCGTTTACATGAAAGAGCGCGATCTTTGGGTGAAACGTGACGAGTGGATACAACAGCATCAGCCGACTCTCAGCGGCCCGGGCGAAGCCTCAAAGCTTCTGGAAGAACAGATCAAACCCATCGCGGCCAAATATAATGTGCTGATTGAAAATCCGCAGATCGGTTCGGCGGAGACCACACCTTATCATCAGACGGTGTTCAGCTCCCTTGAAACAAAAAGCCCCTGGCCGGCGCTGGTTCATTTTCTTTACGATGTCCAGCAACCGGAGAAATTTATCGTCTTTGAAACTGTTACGCTTTCGATTGATGGGAGCGATCCCACCATGATGCGTGGAAAGTTCAAAATAACCCGCTGGTTTGCGCCTGCCCAACGCAAGAAAGGATAACCATGAAACGCTATCTCATTCTAATGTCGATCCTCACTACGCTCGTCCCGGGTTTGTCCCGGGCTGACGATATCATTCCCAAGCGCACCGAGTTCAACCGCTATTCGGCGATGGTTGCGCGCTCGCCGTTTGCCGTGGCCAGCGCGCCGACGCCGGTATCAAGTACGCCATCCTGGTCGAAAGATCTTTTCATCGCTAACGCTGCGCACCTGCCGGAAAGCGATCTGGTAACGGTTATGTCGATGTCGGACAAGAATTTGAAAGAGTATGTTTCCACCGAGGGGCCGAACGACCATGGCTACGGCGTGGCCAACATCGAGTGGTCGGACAATCCGGGCTCGACCAAAGTGACCGTCAGCAAGGACGGACAATTCGCGACCATAGGATTTAACGAAGCGCTCATGTCTCAGGCGGCGCCGCCGATGCCGAATGCGCAATCCGCGCCGAATATTCCCGGCGGAAGGCCGATGCAGCAGCCCGTGCAACAGCAGCCGTCGGCCATGCCCCAACCTCACGTCCGTGGCGTGATTCAGAGAAAACCGCCATCAGGAGTGACACCGGTCCCTAACTCCGCGGCGATGACGGCCCCCCAATCGTAGGCGCCGATTCGGACGTTAGTCTATTCGCCCCAATCGTCGTCCGGCGTATCAGCTTTGCGATCGGGCCCGG
>JBDTZF010000163.1:0-4540 GCA_040005265.1 Verrucomicrobiota bacterium | reverse complement strand
CCGATCTTGTCGATCTCATCGAGCATGAAAACAGGATTGCGCGTCCCGGCCCGCCGTAATTCCTGAATGATACGCCCCGGCATCGAGCCTATGTAAGTGCGCCGGTGCCCTCGAATTTCCGCTTCGTCTCGAATTCCGCCAAGACTGACCCGGACAAATTTTCTCCCGAGCGCGTCGGCGATCGACTGACCAAGACTGGTCTTCCCGACGCCCGGAGGCCCGAGAAAACAGAGGATCGGCCCGTGGCCTTTCGGGTTGAGTTTACGGACAGCCAAATATTCGATCAGCCGTTTCTTTACCTTCTCGAGATCGTAATGATCGCGATCGAGGATTTTCTGCGCTTGATCGAGGTCGAGATTGTCTTCGCTGAAACTATTCCACGGCAAATCGGCGACGATCTCGACGTAACTGACAATGACGGAAAATTCCGGGCTGGCCGGCGGAATAAAATCAAGCCGCTTCAATTCGCGCTCCGCCTGTTTCATCACATCCTCCGGAGGCTTCGCTTTCTCGAGGCGGGCGCGCAACTCTTTCACCTGCTCTTCGCTTCCGCTCTCGTCCTCGCCCAGTTCGTGTTGGATCGCTTTGATTTGCGAATGCAAATAGGCGCGGCGTTGCGCGTCGGTGAATTGTGACGCCACGTCTTTTTGGAGCTTCTGCTGAATCTCGGCGATTTCGAGTTGCGCGGAGATATGTTTCTGCGCGGCCTGCACTCGTTTCTCGACGTCGAGTTCTTCCAGCATCGCCTGTTTCTCGGCGACTTCGATGTTCAGGTTCGGCGCCACGAAATCGGCCAGTTGCTCGGAATTGTCGATGTTGAGAATCATCAAACGCGCCTGCTCCGGCGCATCCGGGGTGAGCTCGAACAGTTTCGCGGCCGAGTCCCGCAAATTGCGAAAGGTTGCCTGCCATTCCTTGCTCTCTGCCGGCGTAATCGATTTGAGCAGGTCGATCTCGGCTCGAACGTACGGCTCCGTGGCGACGATCTTGCGCAGCGAAAAACGGCGAAGGCCCTGTGCGATCACCAGCACATGATCTTCCGACTGGCGCACAAATCTGAGCACCAACGCGGCCGTGCCGACGGTGTAAAGATCACCCGGTTCCGGATCTTCTTTGGCCTCGTCGCGTTGAGTGACCAAGCCAATCACTTTTGTTCGCGGCAACGTTTCGTCCAACAGCTTCAACGCCGCCGCTCGTTGGATGTTCAGCGGAATGATAGTGCCTGGAAAAACAACAAAACCCCGCACCGGCAGGATCGACAATTCCTCCGGAATACGCGGCAGCTTACTTTCGTCGGTAACTCCCACCGCGATGGTGCTGTCCGCCGCCGGCTTCGCTTCGATCTCGCCCCGCAACGCGCTGATTGGTTCGTCGCTCATGATTGTTTCAATGGCAACGAAATCCAAAGGAGTCCGTTGTTCTGTTCAGCGTTGGCCTTGTCGATCTCGACTTCCACCGGTAGTAAAATTTCACGTTCGAATGGGCCGTAATCGATTTCCATGGCCAGCAATTGCAGGGTCCGATCCTCCGCTTTTGCCGGTTCGGGTAACTCGCGTGTGCCGCGAATCAGCACCCGCTGCGGTTCCACGGTAAGTTCGATCATCGAGCGCTCGACCCCGGCGAGATCGACACAAATGCGCACGCCTTTTTCGCAGCGATAAGCATTGATGGATGGCTGCCAGAAATGCCGGGCAAACTGCGAAAATCGCGCGCGTCCCAGCTCGTGGGTCACGTCATGCAGCGCGCCATGCAGCCACCGCAATTTGATGCGAGTAATCGGATCCATTGGATAGTAAACATCGCCCCCGCAAGCCTCGTTTTCAACCGGCGCATTGCCGTACCCAGATCGGAGGGACGAGGTTCTGCTCGTCCTCTTCCGGTGTAGAGGCGTCCGTGTCGGGCGCAATCAATTGAAAATGCGGACGACTCTTTTCCTAATTTGTCTGTATCGCCTAGTTAGGGGTCTTGCGCGGCAAAGGATAACCGGGCCAACGATATTGCTCGCCGATCGCCTCCACCAGGATGTTCTTCAAAACTTCAATATCCGTGTTCGCGTTCATCAGAATCACCGCACCTTCTCCCGTCTCAAAGGCGATTGTGACGGCGTTGAAGCCGACGTTGTCCCCGTTGTGCCCAAACCGTAGCGGAGTCCCACCGACCATGAACCCGAGACCGGACTCGCCGTTTTGCACTGTCAGCATTTGGCGCGTCATCGACGGAGAGATGACAGACTTCGAAGTGCCCGACAGCGAATGCTGAATGCCGATGTAGAACCGGGCTAGATCTCCGGCGGTGGTCCACATTCCGCCAGCCGCCAGTTCTGGCTTCACATGCCAGCGTCCTTCGACCGCGCGTCGCGGCGTGCCGGTATAGCCGGTCGCAGCGCGGCGTGCCCAAGATTCGGGTAACGGCTGCACAAAGGTAATTGATGACATCCCAAGAGGCTTCAAGACGGTCTCCTCCATATAGTCCGCGAACGATCTGCCGGTGATATCGATCATCATCTGCTGCAAGACGAGGTAGCCGCCGCCCGAATAACGCCATTGGCTTCCCGGAATTTGATCGACGCGCACCGGCGCCGAATTGGCAGGTGCCTGCCCATCGAGAATCTGCAGAAGCGACGGGAGCGGAGTACCGACGCGATAGCCACGGAATCCAGAGACAGTCAGTCCGGCGCTGTGGCTGAGGATCAGCCGCAGCGTGACCGGATGAACTCTGGTGAAACGATTTTCCGGGAGGTGCCAACTGCGTAACTTCCCATCGACGTTTTCATCGAGAGATACCTTGCCCTGCTCCACAAGATGCAGCGCACCCAGCGCAGCGACCGGTTTACTGACGGATGCGGCCTGAAATAACGTCGATGTTGTGACGTGCTCTTTCTTCTCGGCATCCGCAAAGCCGTAGCTCTGCTCCCTGATGATACGGCTGCGTTGAATCACCGCTAAAGCAACGGCTGGAATATGGCGTTCCTTCATTTGCGCTGCGATTACATCATCGACATGATCGCCTTTGACGATGCTCGTGCTACCCGCGCCTAGCGCCGTAATCACGACGATACTCAGGAAGGGCGCGCGGATTTTCATACCTAACTAGAACGCGGTCGCTGCATCAACATGAAGCAACTGCTCAATAAATCGGAAACCACTGATTCAGTTTGGCCGGCGTAATCGGCTCAGTGAAAGTCGCAGGCAAGCGGCGGCCGGGATAGGCGGGAGGACCTACAGGATAAGAAGCGACATCGTTCTCGGGTCCGAAGGCGACCACAATTGTAATGAACTGCTCTGTATTCGGCTTGAAACGCCACTGCAAGAATGTGTTAATGACGTCGCAATCGAGAAACAGGTTGCCGGTGCTGTTCTTGACTTCAACTCCTCTCACCTTGCCGGAAGGTTTGTCGATTATCATTGTGAATACTCCAATCCCTTTACTGTGCTTCCTACTAGCTACAGGATCCTTCGTAGGTCGCGGAGCGAACGGCGGCTTATTATCAGCACGCAAAAACGTAATGCCGAATGAAGTCACCAGCACCGTCGCAATCAGAAAACGCTTCTTCGCGCTACTCCTCTGTGTGATTAGCGTAATACCTTTTTTCAATTCAAGTGAAGATCGCTTCGTCCTTTGTGATTCAGGCTATTTCGTAAAGGTTGCGCGCACGCGCTTCGAAATCAGGAAATAAGGAATCCAAATTGCGCAGGCTAGGGCCAGGCCAACAATATTGACAAGACTAGACGCGCCCGCCTCCGCTGTCGTAGGAATCATCCGATAGATCAATGACAAGGAGACTTCCCAGACAAGGTGCGCCAGATACAAGGTGATCACGAATTTTGGAAAAGATTTCTTACGCCGAAAGAACAACACCAAAACAACTAGTGCGAATCCAAGAAACGCAATGTTCACCACTAGTTCGGCGATGATCAAAGGTGCCCAAAGCGGATGAAATAACTCTGAATCCTTGCTTGTAAGTGCTATCCACGTGTCGTGTTGAAGCAACGGAAAGACGGCGCGGAACAAGGTAACGATCACAGCAATGGGCGCCCGTATCAAAATGAACGCCACTAGGATTAACCACCCACCGATACCCTCATATGATTTCGCCGCGCCAGCTTCTTCAGGTTTCTTGCCTCGGCGGTTTACGATGAAAATGACCAGCGCTGGTATTCCGCACAGAACAGCCAAAATGAGCATAATCACGACCAGATCAGGGCCGACAAGGTTAAGAAAACTGGCGATCTGGCCGATCATCTAACTGGTTGAGATCAAGCGATTCGCTTTATCCCAACATCACTATTTGGTCTTCCCCGGTCCCCATAACGCTCGTCCCGGCTTTGCGCCGGTGTGTTCGCCGTCCTTGATAACCTGGGCGCCGTTCACGAAAACGTGTTTCATGCCAACTGCATACTGATGCGGTTTTTCAAACGTCGCCCGATCGGCGATCGTGGCTGGATCGAACACGACCACGTCGGCAAACATTCCTTCTTTAAGCAAACCGCGATGATCGAGGCCCAGATTCGTTGCCGGCAGTCCGCTTAGTTTCCGGACC
>JBDTZF010000162.1:0-4617 GCA_040005265.1 Verrucomicrobiota bacterium | reverse complement strand
GCTGACCAAATCACCGGCCGAGTTTCTGCGTTGGGAAGGGCCGGTGGCGGAACCTAACGACCCAATCACCCGCGTCGATCTCGTTCCTGGTACGGAGAGCGGCCCGGCTAAGCCGGTGAAAACGAGCGATGCCCGTTAGCGCCGTCTCAACACGTCATGAGTACGAACGTTACATTGTTTTTACTATCGGTTCGCCAAACGTGAACAGCGAACCGGTAGGCAGAGCATTATGGTGCAGTCTGATGAATCGAGAAGTCAATCGCAGGAGCGATCAAGACGAAGCCCTCTCCGCGTCGGAACGGTTCGGTATGGGTATCGAGGTCTATCACTGAGCTAACCGCCCGCCTTCGCCAAGGCTACGGCGCGGCAGGCCCCGGCGAAAAGGTAAGTGATTGGTCATTGGTGAGGAGTCAAGCCGGCCCTTGCTCTCTGTTCCGGACCTCGCCAAGCAAATTGGATCTGATCGTGACTAACTACGGCGCAAGGCGATCGCGGCCACATCATCATCGAAAGCCTGCGTATCGGATTGCTCGATAAGGTTTGCAATCATTTGCGGAAGCAAATTCGCACTGCCACCATTCCGGGCGAACGCCGCGGTCACGTTTTCCATCGTAAAACGCTTGCCGCATTCTGATTTCAAGCTGTAGATCCCGTCCGTGTAGAGAAGTGCGACGTCACCGGACGCAAGCGTCGTTACCGTCTCGACGACCTTCATGGCGGGTTCGATGCCCATCATGGTATTGAGCGACGGCAGCGCCTCGACCGGCGCGTCGCCGCGCCGAATAAGAAGCGGCGGGTGACCCGCCCCGGCGTAGGTTAATCGGCCCTCGGCATCGATCACTGCACAACACGCTGTCATGAAGGCACGTTTGCGGATCACGCTGTAAAATTCGTCATTCACTCGGCCTAAAATCTCGGACGCGGTGCCGGACTCGGCGCTGGCATGGTGGAAAAGCAGGGCGACGAAAGTGGTAAAAAGGGCGGCGGCTACGCCGTGGCCGGTGGCGTCAGCAAGCCAAAAGAGCCAGGCGCCGCTGTCTAACTGCCGCCATCCGTAGACATCGCCACCGACCTGGATCAATGGCGCATAGATTGACTCCATCTGCCAGCCATCGAGCTGCGGCAGAGCGGAGTTAACGATCGCTTGCTGGGTCGTGCGGGCCACCGCGAGATCAGCATCCTGCACAGCCCGCCAGAGGGCCATCTCCGTGTTTTGCGTTTGTAAGGTGCCGGCAAGTTCTTGCATGCGCTGATGGTTTTCCTCCAGTTGTGCAAAGAGAAACGTGGCGCGATCGTGCGCGCGCTTTTTTTCCAAACATGCGCCGATGCGCGCTTTGAGCAGTGTTGGGTTAAACGGTTTTAAGAGGTAATCTTCCGCACCCATCTCGATACAACGCACCACCGAGTCGAGCTGGCCGAGCGCCGAAATCATGATAACCGGGATCGAGCGCAAGGCGTCATCGGCCTTGAGCCGCTGAAGGACTTCATAGCCATCCATTTCCGGCATCATGATGTCGAGCAGGACCAGGTCGAAAGTTTCCACGCGCAGTCTTTCCATCGCCTCCCGTCCATTTTCGGCGGTCGCGACGGCGTAACCCTGACGCCTTAAACGGCGCGAGAGCACGTCGCGATTTGCTTCAATGTCATCCACGACGAGCAAACGTCCCGGCCCGACCGCAGCCGCTTCGCGTTCAATGGGGAAGACGGAGCGTCGTTCTTCGACCGCGTCCTCTTCGATTGGTGTCGAATGAGCCTCAGGCGGTTCCGCGATCGACGTGGTCTCGCCGGCTGGACGAAGTGGACAAAAGTTATCATCGATGAGCGCGAGCAATTGTTTGCCGGCGGCATGCGTTTTCTCCAAATCCGCCATGAAACCGATCTGGCCTTGTTCCTGCGCCTCCTCCATTAGCATCTCGGTGTAGCCGATAATGTGGTTGAGAGGAGTGCGGAGATCGTGGAGCAGCGCCGCGGATAACAAGTGCGGGGCGATCTCGCCGTTTTCAGGTTGTCGCTCGTTAACGCTGCCGGATCTCACGCGGAAGCCGCCTCGTTTCCGCGTTGACCCAGAAGCGCCTCAATCTTGCTCAGCAATCGCGGCAACTCGACGGGCTTGGTGTCGTAATCGTCGCAACCCGCGATGAGTGCTTTGTCCCGGTCGCTGGACATGGCGTGCGCCGTTAAGGCAATGATCGGAATCTGCTTGGTGGCGGCATCGGCCTTCAGACGGCGCGTCGCTTCCCATCCGTCGAGCACCGGGAGACTCATATCCATCACGATCAGGTCCGGATTGTGAGTCTGGGCCATCTCCACTCCGCTCTGCCCGTCCAACGCCAGCACCACCTCATAATCCTTGCGGCGCAGTCGCCGGGAAAGCATATCGCGATTCATTTCGTTGTCTTCGACCAATAGAATTTTCGGCATGTGCCTCCTTGAAAGGAAAGTTCTCCGTTGCGTTTAATCCTTAGCGATGGTCCGGGCCTCGGCGAAGCAGAGTCTTCAACGTGTCGTGTAAATGTTCTAACAATGACCCATGCGAGTCGCCAGGCTTTTGCAGGATCGTCTCGACATATCCATTCAGGCGCCGCCGGTCCGCGTCATTGAGATCCTGAGCCGTTAGCACCACGATCGGAATCGAGCGCCATTCAGGGCGTTGTCGCACACGCGCGGTAAACTCGAAGCCATCCATCTCCGGCATCTTCAGATCCAGTAAGATAACAGAGGGACGCGCCTCCTTCATGCGCTCAAGGGCCACGCGACCATTCTCCGCTTCGCTGACCGCCCACCCTTCTCCTTTCAAAATACTGCACAGCATTTCGCGGGTCGCGGGGTCATCTTCGATCACCAGAAGCGGACAGGGCGGTTGGGGGCAGGTGTATTTCTTCAGGATTTGCAAGAGCCTCGTTCGATCCACCGGTTTTGTGGCGTAATCAGCGGCGCCGAGCGTGAAACCGCGCTCGGGGTCGTCCACCATCGTGAGCATAACAACTGGAATGTCGTGCAGTTCGGGGTCGGCTTTAAGCGCGAGAAGGACACTCCAGCCGTCCATCTCCGGCATCATCACGTCCAACGTGATCGCCACCGGACGCAACTGCTGCGCCAGCCGCAATCCCGCTTCTCCGCCGGCGGCGGTCCGCACGCAAAAACCTTCCTTGGTCAGGAAACGTTCGATCAAATCGCGCTGGGTTGGATCATCATCGATTACCAGGACGCAACTTCCCGTTGGAGGTAGCAGTTCCCGGCCGTCCTCGCCCGGGTCGCTGGGCGAAGCGGTGAAAGTCTCGCCGTGGACAGACTGTACCGGGGCTTCAGGGATCGTTTCGCTAACGACGGCCGGAAGCTTGATCGTGAAGATGCTGCCTTCCCCGGGAACGCTGTGCACCGTCACGTCGCCTCCCATCATTTGGCAAAAGCGACGGGTAAGAGCCAGCCCCAGGCCAGTCCCCCCGAACCTGCGCGTGGTCGAAGCATCCGCCTGCGTGAAATCTTGAAAAAGCTTCACGATTTGTTCGGGACTAAGACCGATGCCGGTGTCGGCCACCCGGAACACGATCCAATCACTGCCATCCATCGCCTGGCGACTGGCGTTCACAGTGACTTTCCCGTCCCGCGTGAACTTGGCCGCGTTGGACAAGAGATTGAACAGAGCCTGCCGCATTTTGATCTGGTCCGCGTGCATCACACCCAAGTCCGGCGTTCGCACGATGCTTAGGGTGTTGCAGTTTTTGTCCACAATTGGTTGGATGGTGGAAGCGACCTCATCAATCAGTTCAGCCACGTCAAAGTCTTCCAGGAATAGCTCCATCTTACCGGCTTCGATCTTGGATAAATCGAGGATGTCATTGATGAGACTGAGCAAGTGCTTTCCGGCGAAGTTGATCTTCTTGAGATCGCCGCCGAACTCATTCTCCAGTTGCCGATCCACCGCTTCTTCCTGCAGCATCTCGGAGTAGCCGAGAATCGCGTTGAGAGGCGTTCGTAGTTCGTGGCTCATGTTCGCCAGGAAAAGGCTCTTGGTCTTGTTCGCGGTTTCGGCGGCTTCCTTCGCCTTGGCGACTTCTTCCTCCGCGCGTCGCCGCTCCGTCACATCTTCCATGGCCAGGACGAGCAATTCACCGTGATGCCCTGCTTGCAGCCTTCGGGCATTGAGCAACATCACCCGTCGCCCGATCGCCGGGAAGTCGTGCTCCAATTCAAAGTCATTAAAAACCGAGCTCTTCGGAACAATATCTTCGAGGAGGGTTCGCAGGTCGGGAATATCCCACTGGCCATTGCCCAGCTCATAAATAAGACGGTTCTCGGTCTCTTCCGATGAAACTTTAAAAGTATGATAGAAAGCGCGGTTGCCGGATCGTACCCGCAAAGTCGTGTCGAGAATGAGAAGAGGCTCGCGCACGGTATCGACGATGTTTTGGGCGTAGGTTTCAATCGCCTTCAAGTCCGCCTCGGAGCGTCGCCGCTCGGTTACATCCTCCATGGCCAGAACGAGCAACTCTGTGTGACTGCCCGCGCGCAGCTTACGAGCGTTAAGAAGCATCACGCGACGCCCGATGATCGGGAAGGTGTGCTCCAACTCGAAGTCATTGAAGACCGAACTCGTAGGGATCACGTCTTCCAGTA
>JBDTZF010000060.1:0-15713 GCA_040005265.1 Verrucomicrobiota bacterium | reverse complement strand
AGTCGAACTCGGCGATCATCTTTCCACGGGCGACTGCATCATCCATCAAGCGCAGCACAGCATTGCCGATCGCGGACGGGCGCGCCTGATGCTGGATGAATTCCGGAACGACTTCCTTGCTCGCCAGCACGTTTGGCATTCCAAGGTGATCGACTTTCACAACCATTCGCGCCGCGAAATAGGTGGCCCACGCGACTTTGTAAACCAGCACGAACGGTATCCGGAAATATGCGGCTTCGAGCGTGGCGCTTCCGGAGGCGACGATACCGACAAAGGCGCGCTGCATGATCCCCGCCGTGTCGCCCGAGGTGATTTGAAATGATTGCCGGCCCTCTCCCGGTTCACCGGCCGATGGTTGATCAAGCAATTCGCTGATCTCTGTCGCCAGCTGAGGCGAAGCCGCCGCGACCTCGAAACGCAAATGCCGCTTGGATTTTAAGAGTTCATTCGCGGTCGCGATCATGATTGGAAAAATCTTTCGAACCTCACGGCGACGGCTCCCGGGAAACAGGCCTATCACGTTCGCGTCACGTTCGATGTCGATCTTCCGGCTGCGTAACCGGTCGATCATGGGATGACCAACGAATTCCGTACGTAATCCCGATTTGTTGTAGAGCTCGGCTTCAAACGGGAAAATGCAGAGCATCAGATCGAGATAGCGTGCCATCTTCTCGATGCGTCCGCGGTTCCAGGCCCAGACCTGCGGGCTAATGTAATAAATGATTTTTCGCGACGGCGATTGTTTCCGCAGAGCGCGCGCAAGGCGCAAATTGAATCCGGGATAGTCGATCAGCACCACGGCGTCGGGCTTGGCCTCTGCGATCTCGCCAAGCGTCTCGTGAAATTGTTTCCGGAAATAGCCGTATTTCTTAATGACTTCCCAGAGACCAATTACGGCAGCATCGTTCAGCCAATCGGTGAAGTTTTCGCCGGCGATTGCGCGCATCTGCGGCCCGCCTCGGCCGATAAACTGAAAATCGGACGCGCGCTGCCGGAGCGAAGACATCAATGCCGCGCCGTGATTATCGCCGCTCGCTTCACCGGCAACGAAGTAAATCGTCATGCTGAAAATCCGAAATCCGAATGTTCGAAACATCGGATCACGCTGCGTTTGAATTTCCGAATTCGGATCATTCGGATTTGTTTCGGATTTCGATATTCGGATTTTGGGTTTTTCTTGTGATTTCCACGGCCAGCTCCAGCGCCGCCGTCGCTTGGAATCCGGAAACGCGGGGCTCACGCCCGGTGCTTGCGCAGTCGATGAAAGACGCGAGCTGTTGCTTCAACGGCTCTTCCCGCGCGATCTGGACTTTGTCGCGGGTGATCCGGCCATTTACGCGCCGGTAAATTTCACCGCTCTGATTTTGATAATCGAGTGAGAGGTAGGCGTCCTCCTGGAACACGCGGATCTTGCGCATCCGCTCTGGGCTGATCCGGCTCGACGTGACATTGGCCACGCAACCGTTCTCGAACCGAATCCGGGCGTTCGCGATGTCTTCGCCTTTGCTCAACACTGGAACGCCGACCGCGTCGATGCTTGCCACCGGCGAACGCACCAGATGCAAAATGATTTCAAGATCGTGAATCATAAGATCGAGAATGACTCCGATATCGGTGCTCCGTTCCGGGTAAGGCGAGAGCCGGTGCGCTTCAATGAATCGCGGATGAGTGAGATGCTGTTCCAGCGCGCTCAGGACAGGATTGAACCGCTCGACGTGGCCGACTTGCAGAATCAGTCGCTTGCGCGCAGACAGTTCCGCCAATTCGCTCGCGTGCGCAGTGTTGTCGGTAATCGGCTTCTCAATGAGAAGATGCTTGCCTGCCTCGAGAAGTTTTCTCGCAATTTCGTAATGCGTATTGGTCGGCGTCGCGACGGATGCGGCGTCGATCATCCCAGCAAATTCATCGAGCGACGTTGTTGCAATAGCGCCAAATTTTTTCGCGATCGAATTGGCCCGCGCAGGATCGACATCGTAAACCGCCGCGAACTCAGCCGATGGAATCTCGGCATAAAGCCGAGCATGATTGCTCCCGATATGACCGACCCCAACAACTCCAATACAAAGTTTTTTCATTTGTGGATGCGAACTTTAGCGCGCGACATTTTTCAAAAACCAATCGTAAGTCCGCGCGACACCGTCGCGGAGTGGAATCGTTTGGCACCAACCGAGCTGATTCAGCTTCGTGACATCGAGAAGTTTTTGCGGAGTGCCGTCGGGTTTGGTGGTGTCCCAGGCGAGGTCGCCGTCGAAACCGACAACATCGCAAATCAATTCAGCCAGTTCGCGGATCGTGATGTCTTCGCCGCAGCCAACGTTGATGATCTCGGGTGAATCGTATTTTTCGAGAAGGAAAAGGCAGGCCGAGGCGAGATCATCGACATGCAGGAATTCGCGGCGCGGCTTGCCTGATCCCCACACGACCAGCTCCTTTGCCTTGCGGGTCTTGGCTTCGTGCGCCTTGCGCAAGAGCGCAGCGAGCACGTGCGATGTCTCGAGATCGAAATTGTCGTTCGGGCCGTACAGATTCGTCGGCATCGGAGAAATAAAGTTCGAGCCGTACTCGCGAGCATAAGCCTGGCAAAGTTTGATCCCGGCGATCTTGGCGATGGCGTAGGCTTCATTGGTCGGTTCGAGCGGGCCGGTGAGCAGTGCGCTCTCCGGGATCGGCTGGGGTGCGTGCCTGGGATAAATGCAGGAGCTGCCGAGAAACAGAAGCTTACTCACGCCGTTATCGTGCGCCGCGCGGATGACGTTGTTTTGGATCTGCAGATTTTGAAGGAGAAATTCGACCGGCCGATCGTTGTTCGCCTTGATTCCGCCGACTTTGGCCGCAGCCATGATCACCACGACCGGTTTTTCCTGCGAAAGGAACTTCGCGACCGCCGTTTCATCAGTGAGATCGAGCTCCTTCCGATCGCGCTTGATTAGACTCTTGAAGTCTCCCGCTTCCAGCTGACGAACGATGGCGCTGCCTACCATCCCTTGGTGGCCGGCGACGAAAATCTTATCGGATTTGTCCATTATGTATCGGCAGGCGCCCTAGCATTTTCCGTTTTTGCATGTCGCGCAATCGAGAGTTCCGAATGCCCGCGACAATCAACAGTAGCTGGAACGTTACCATCAAAAGCGGCAGAGCACTGCCGCACTCCAAAACGTGGCCGCAAATCGAGGGATTTGCCTACTCGCTTGCGTCTTGGAGTGCGGCGGTGCTCCGCCGCTTTGCCACCGATGTTCGGCAGGCTCGCCACGGGACGAGTCCGTCCAATTGGCGGACAGGATGCCCGCCCTACCCACAACCAAGATGGCTGCGCTACGTGAATAGCGTTTTCTTTTTCCCAGGTTTGCGCAATCCTTCGCTTCGTGAGCAAGGCCCGATCCCGTCTCCAGGTTCAGAAGACCTACAAGCTTTACATCGGCGGCAAGTTTGTGCGCGGCGAAAATGGACGGGTGCTTCCGGCGCCGGATGCGCGAGGCGGGGCGCTGGCAAATTTCTGCCGGGCGTCGAAGAAGGATTTTCGCGACGCCGTACTCGCGGCACGGACCGCCTTTGGCAACTGGTCGAAGCAAAGCGCGTATCTGCGGGGACAGATATTGTATCGAGCGGCGGAAATGCTGGAGATGCGCCGAGGCGAACTGCAAACCGAAATCGCCCGTTCTAACGGCGCGGGAAAGTCGACATCGTCATCTGAAACGACGCTGGCGGTAGACCGGCTGGTGCATTACGCGGGCTGGACGGACAAATTCGTCCAGATCTTTGGCTCGGTGAACCCGGTCGCGAGTTCGCATTTCAATTTCACCGTTCCAGAACCGACCGGCGTGGTGGTCGTGATTTGTCCGGACGACCCGCCGCTACTTCCGTTCGTCTCACTGGTTGCTTCAGTAATCTTGAGCGGCAATTGCGCGGTCGTGCTCGCCTCAACCAAGCAGCCGCTGTCCGCGCTGACATTCACCGAAATCATCGCTACCAGCGATCTTCCGGGCGGCGTAATCAATGTTCTGGCCGGAGATCGCACAGAGCTTGCTCCGCATATGGCCAGTCACATGGATGTAAATGCAATAGTCGATGCAAGCGGCGACGCCAAGATCGGACGCGAACTGCAGGCGGGTGGCGCACTGAACATGAAACGTTATGTTCGCCGCGAACTGACGGCGACTGAGTGGCGCGGGCGCACAGCGGAAAATCCATATTGGATCCTCGACACGGTTGAGATGAAGACAGCCTGGCATCCGATCGGAGTCTGAGCGACGTGCGCGCGCTCGTTCTCGTTCTCGACAGCGTCGGAATCGGTCACGCCCCCGATGCCGACAAATACGGCGACAAAGGCGCAAACACGCTCGGCCATATTTTTGCACGGGTCCCGGATCTGCGATTGCCGAATCTTGTCGCGCTCGGACTGCCGAAGATCCTCGACGCGAATTATTCCTGGGCGCGAAAACTGTCGAAGCTTCCGCACTTCGCAAGCTACGGCAAGATGCAGCAGCGCTCAGCAGGCAAAGACACAACGACCGGCCACTGGGAAATCGCCGGAGCGATTGTCGATGTTCCATTCACGGTTTTCGAAAGATTTCCTTACGAACTGGTTCGGGCGATCGAGCGTGAGGCCAGCGTACGATTCATCGGAAATTATGCGAGTAGCGGCACTACGATCATTGAAGAGCTCGGCCCCGAACACGTTTATACGGGCGATCCGATTCTGTACACCTCGGCCGATTCGGTTCTCCAAATTGCCGCACACGAGGACATCATCCAGCTCGAAAGACTTTATGAGATTTGCCGGATCGCCCGGAGTCACGCCGACGGTTTCCGGATCGGGCGCGTCATCGCGCGCCCGTTTAGCGGCAAAAAGAAATTTAAGCGCACAGCGAATCGGCATGATTTTTCCATGAAGCCGCCGCGGACCGTCCTCGATGCCATCAGCGAAGCAAGAATTCCTGTTACGGGCGTTGGAAAGATCGGCGACATTTTCGCGGGCGAAGGAATCACAGAATCATATCCAACCAAATCGAACCGCGAAGGCATGGACAAGATCGACAATCTCTGGTCGAAGACGAAGCGCGGGCTTATTTTCGCGAACCTGGTCGATTTCGACATGCTCCATGGGCACCGGCGCGACGCTCCAGGTTATGCAAAGGCGCTCATGGAATTCGATAAATGGCTCGGCGGTTTTATCGACCGGGTCGAGCCGGCGGATTTGGTGGTGATCACAGCCGATCATGGAAACGATCCGACATTCCGGGGAACCGATCATACCCGCGAGCGAGTCCCGCTTTTCGTCCTGCACAACAGCGAGATGCGGGATCTCGGAACAAGATCGACATTTGCCGACGTCGCTGCGTCGTTGTCCGACTTCTATCAGCTCCCGGAACCGTGGCCGGTGGGCACGCCATTCAAGACGAAAAAACAGGCAGCGACGCGATAGATTTCTGGCACGCATCGCGCTCCATTTACCCAGATGCACGTTCCCAGCCTGATTGAGAGAAAACGCGACGGAGGCGAGTTGTCCGCCGAGGAAATCGAATTCCTGATCGGCGAGTTTACGGACGACAAGATTCCGGATTATCAGATGAGTGCGTGGGCGATGGCTGTTTTCTTTCGCGGAATGACCCCCGCCGAAACGCGGCATCTAACCGACGCGATGATGAGCAGCGGACGCGTCTTGAAATACCCGAAGGATTCGCCGCCGAAGATCGATAAGCATTCCACCGGGGGCGTGGGCGACAAAGTTTCACTGGTTTTGGCTCCCCTGCTCGCTTGCGGCGAGGCTTGGGTCCCTATGATCTCCGGGCGCGGCCTCGGCATCACGGGCGGCACGCTCGACAAACTCGAGAGCATCCCGGGATTCAACGTCCATCTCGATGACAAACGGGCGCTCAAGCAGCTCGATGAGATCGGCGTGTTCATGATCGGCCAAACCGACGATATCTGTCCGGCCGATAAAAAACTTTATGCGTTGCGCGACGTTACCGGCACGGTGCCGTCGCAGGCGCTCATCGTTGCCAGCATCATGAGCAAGAAGCTCGCGGAGAATCTTGATCGCCTTGTGCTCGACGTGAAATTCGGCGCCGGCGCCTTCATGAAAACGAAAAAAGACGCCGAAACCCTGGCCGCGTCGATGACCAGCGTAGGCGAATCGATGAAGGTGAAAATGTCGCATCTGCTCAGCCCGATGGATGAACCGCTCGGGCGCACGGTCGGGAACGCGCTCGAAGTCGCCGAATGCGTCGAGATTCTGAACGGCGGCGGACCGGCCGATCTGGTGAACTTGATTCTCGATCTGGCCGAGAAAATTTCTGATAGTCCCCGTACGCAACTAAAGAAACGGCTCGAGGATGGGAGCGCGTGGAGAAAATTTGTGTCGCTTGTTTACGCGCAGGATGGCGATGCGACGGCGCTGGAAAGAATTCTCGAGGTGCACCGCGCGGCCATCGTTCGGCCGTTGCCTGCTAAAACGACCGGTGTTGTAAAAAAGATGGACGCCGAGCTCATCGGCCGCGCTTCGGTCCTAATGGGGGGCGGCCGTCAAAAAGCCAGCGACAAAATTGATTTCGCTGTCGGCTTCTCTGCAATAAAGAAGGTGGGCGAGAAAGTGGGACGCAACGAGCCGTTAATGTTTGTCCACGCACCCAGTCAGCATGTGCTCAATCCTGTGCTGACGTCATTGGAAAACGTCTGCATAATTGGATAGAGCGCGGGGAGGTCATCCAAACCTGCCGGGGAGGAAACCGCAAAGAGTGCGGGCGAGGCTTCCAAATCCGACGATAGCGCAATCGGGGAAAGCGCCGGCAGATCCTCAAAATTCGCCGGAGGTGCAACCTCAAAAAATGCAGGCGAATCTGCGAAATTCAGCGGTGGCGCAACTTCAATGAGTGCGGGTGGGTCCTCCAAATTCGGCGTTGGTGCAATCTCAAAAAGTGCGGGCAGATCCTCCAAACCCAATGTTGACGCAGCCGAATTGAGCGCCGCTTGCAAAGTCTCCAGACGCACCGGCTTTGCCAGGATAGTCAATGCCCCCGCGGTCGCGACGTCATCGCTTGGCGACCAACCCGAAATGAAAATGACGCGGGCAGCCGGGTCGCGGGCCAGAATGGTTCGGCAGGCTGTCGCGCCGTTCAGTTTCGGCATCGAATAATCCATCAGAACGACGTCGGGCTGAAGCCGGGTATAAGCCTGAATCGCTTCCAAGCCGGAGCCCACCACATCCACGACCTCGTGATTGCAGCAACCCACCAGGTCCGCCAAGGCGGTTCCCACGCTCTTCTGATCGTCGGCAATTAAGACGCGCATGCCCAAAATGGGAGAAGCTTCCATGCCAACAATGGCGAATCATGATGAGTAGAGTACGCAATTTGTTTGCTCTTGCGGAAAGCGACGGGCGCCAGTTCAATCCGCAAATGCGGTGGATCGTTACATTTGGTCTCCTCGCCGCGAGCGCCTTCGGCGGCGCCGGCGCCGCAGTTGCCAATGAGCCCGCCGCCGAGCCGCGGTCAACGCCGGTGGCTACAGCGAAAACGCCCGTCGATCAGCTCATTCCCTGGCTGCTCGATGAGGATCGACAATTGCGCGGCGTTCCCTTCAGCGAGGTGATTCGTGACGCGACGGGCAAACGCGTTATGGCTGTCGATCGTGAGAATGAAGTCGATCGACGCATGATTAAGTCCCTAAGCGCGGCGTGTGAGGAAACGATGAAACGATTGAACGCGGCAGACAGCCCTATCCAAAGTGTGGGGCGCATCAACGAAGCCAGCAGTCATTTTGAAGATGCGCTACGCGACGTGCTTAATTCGACTCCCGGATTGAGCTGTGATTTTCCGCGAACGGCGAACGGCAAAGTGCAGCGGTCCGGATATCCGGACCTGCGAATTGTCGATCTCGCCAGCAAACGCGTTTTCTATCTCGACCCCAAACTGTACGCGGCGGGAAGCCGCGACAGCAGTTTCCGCACGTTTTATTTCGAACCGAAAATTGCCACGAACAAAGTGCGCGATGATGCGGTGCACTTCGTTGTCGGGTTCGAGCACGAACCACGGGAAAAAGAGGGACATTGGAAATTCACGCGATGGGACCTGGTCGATTTGTCCCAGTTCAAAGTGAAGTTGAAGGCCGAGTTTCAGGGGAGCAACCGCGATCTGTATCGGCCTGAGGGGATTGTGGCGTCGTCGGGAGGGCGAGAGTAAGTCGCGCTGATGGCCTTCATTTTCGATTAGGATCAGGAATAAGAATAAGAGTATGAGTTGCTCGGGGCGATTGGGGACGTAATGGTATTGTTCGAATGATGGCCAAAGCGGCGGAGACATTTGAGTTTGACGCAATCGACGATGTGGTAAGCGACATCGCCAAGGGCCGCATGGTCATCGTGACGGACGATGCCGATCGCGAAAACGAAGGCGATCTGGTAATGGCAGCGGAAAAAGTGACACCGGAAGCGGTCAACTTCATGGCGACACACGGACGCGGTTTGATCTGCGTGCCAATTTCCAATGAGCGGGCCGAGCAACTCGGTTTGCAACGGATGGTCATCCAAAACCGCGAGGCTCATCGCACCGATTTCACCGTTTCAGTGGACGCCGCGCGCGGCGTGACGACTGGCATCAGTGCGTACGATCGCGCGACAACCATCCTGGCCATCGCGAATCCGAAATCATCGCCGGAAGATCTCAACCAACCGGGTCACGTTTTTCCATTGCGGGCGAAAGAGGGCGGGGTACTGCGTCGCGCGGGCCACACCGAAGCGGCGGTCGACCTTGCCGGCATGGCCGGGTTGCAACCGGCGGGAGTGCTTTGCGAAATCCTCCACGATGACGGGACCATGGCGCGATTACCGGAGCTGATGGAGTTTCGGAAAAAACACGGGCTTCGTATTTGCACGACCCAGAGTTTGATCGCGCACCGTCGCGTGCGCGAGAAGCTGGTGGAGCTGGAGCAGGTTGTGAAAATGCCGACGGACTACGGCGATTTCGATTTGCATTTGTATCGCTCGACTGTCGATGGACAGCATCATCTCGCGTTAGTGAAGGGAAAGATCGACAAGGACAAGCCGACGCTAGTGCGTGTGCACAGCCAGTGTCTTACCGGCGATGTCTTCGGATCGCGCCGATGCGATTGCGGGAATCAATTACACGCAGCGCTTCGGCAAATTGCGGACGAAGGCAATGGCGTGCTGGTTTACATGCGTCAGGAAGGACGCGGCATCGGCCTGGCGGCAAAAATTCACGCTTATAAATTGCAGGAAGAAGGACTCGATACGGTGGAAGCGAACGCCAAGCTCGGATATCCAAGCGATCTGCGCGATTATGGTCTCGGCGCGCAGATTCTTTTCGACCTCGGTGTCCGGCGGTTCCGGTTTCTGACGAACAATCCCAAGAAAGTTGTTGGCCTGGAGGGATACGGCCTGGAGATGATCGAGCAAGTTCCGATTCGGGCTGAAGCAAATCCGCACAACGCAAAGTATCTGGAAACCAAGAAGACCAAACTGGGGCACTCGCTTTGAAATGAGAAATTTTTTCTACCTATTGATTTTGTTCACTGCGTTCGCCGGATGCAAGAAAGGGCAAACCGCGCGAGGACCGAAGTTGGATGCGTGCGGGCTGCTCACGAAGGAAGAGATAGGAGCGGTCCAGGGCACGGCCATTATGGAGAGCAAGAGCAGCGAGCATTCCGAAGCGGGCCTGCGGGTTTCGCAATGTTACTTTGGAGCCACGGAAGCCAGCAAATCCGTGAGTCTGTCGGTGACGCAGGCGGATACCGATCAATCCATCAAACGAACTCCGAAGGACTATTGGCAGGACACGTTCGGGCACCGTCCTGCAAAAAAGGAAAGTGACGGTGGCAAAGAGGAAGAGGAACGCGAAAGAGCCGCGCCGACAAAAATAGAAGGAGTGGGCGACGATGCTTACTGGGAGGGAAATCGCGTAGGCGGTGCATTGTACGCAATAAAAGGGGATACTTTCATTCGGATCAGCCTCGGTGGTTCGGATGATGAGAAGACCAGGATCGACAAGTCAAAGACGCTCGCAAAAAAAACGCTCGATCGATTTTAGTTAGGCAATTTGCGGTAAGATTTTACGGCTTTCACGGCGCGAAGGGCTCCGCGCATTGTGACGAGATGTCTCGTCCTGTTATTTGTAAAACTGCATTGGCGGTGCATCCGCAGCGTTCCTGAAGCTCGATTAAGGGGTCAAACCCACAATCCGCCTATGAAAATTAATTCATCATCCGCAGCTGCGCGCGTTCTGCTTATGACGCCGTTCCTGATAATCAGCGTGTTTCTCTTCGCACTCACGTTCTCTAGTTTAATTGCGTCCAATTCCGGGCGCGCTACCCGCCCTCAAGGTTCTCCAGATACTGTTGTGCCCACAACCTTCAGCGGCACATTCGATCCGCACGCATTTCCGTGCGCGACAACGAGGCATCATTTTATGGTGCCGGCGGGACAGGCGCGCATCACCGTGCATGTGGATGATGTTGTCGCGGCTGATGACATTACCGTGTCTCTTCTGTACGGGCCTGATCCGAGCCCGATCGTCATCTCAACCACAGACACAGGAGTTGGTTCAGAAGTCGTTACCTACGCGCCCGTCGGCGGACCGGCGCCAGGCGAATATCAGGTGCAAGTTTGTCAGGCGGCCAATACTCCCACCTCGCAGCCCCCCTACGATTACAACGGCGTTTTTGCTTACGACGACACCGGCGCCGGCGGGACGCCACCGCCTCCAACGGGAACCCTTCTGCCAGCGCCGCTGGATCCCGGTCCGAAAGTTGGATATGAAAATTTTGAGCCTCCGGGCGTCCTGACGCAGAGCGTTGTCACCAGCTCCGGCGGAGTAACAGTGGAGTATCTGGGACGCTATGCGATCGAGCCTTCGATAGGCGCCAATTGGAATACTGGCACAATCGCCTATCAGAGCGATCTCGAGACGCTGTTCGTAACGTTCGACGATTCCTGCTCGTTATTGAATCCCAAGGCGACATGGGTGAACCGGCCCGCGAAAATATCAATCCTGGTCGATAGCGACCCGATTCTGTTCACCGACCCTCAGACCAATCGTGTTTTCGTTTCCTCGTTAACGCTGTTGAGCCCCAGCACCGCTAAGAATGCTTACAGCGACGACGACGGTCTGACCTGGACCCCAACCCAAACTGGCGGCATCGCTTCGGCGGTCGATCACCAGACAATCGGCGGTGGGCGTTATCACGCGCCCTTAATTCCCCCGCCTCCTCCGGCTTATCAAAATGCGGTGTACTATTGTTCTCAGGACATCGCCTTTGCCTCGTGTGCGCGCAGCGATAACGGCGGCCTGACTTATGGCCCGGCTGTGCCAATGTATGCGCTGACCTCGTGCGGAGGTTTGCACGGTCACGTCAAAGTCTCACCGGTCGACGGAACGGTCTATCTACCGAACCGCTCGTGCGGCGGTTTCCAATCCATCGTCGTATCTGAAGACAATGGAACGACCTGGCAAGTCTATCCGGTCAAGACTCTCACCCAAAGTGCGGCTCCCTCCACGGTGGGAACCGGAGATGATCCGGCCGTTTCCATCGATAATGCCGGTAAACTTTATTTCGCTTTTTCGAACTTCAGTTCGCAAGCCGGAGTGGCTGTTTCGAACGACCATGGGCACACGTGGAGCAACATGTACGATGTGGGCGCGGCCTTTGGCCTCAACAACGTATGTTTTCCGTCGGCGACAGCGGGCGACTCCGGCCGGACCGCAGTTACCTTTTATGGATCGGTCACGCCTAACGGCGGCACTCACGGAGATTCGAACGACGAGACCTTCAATGGAGTGTGGCATCTTTATGTCGCACACACGTTCGACGGTGGATCGACCTGGAACACCACCGACGTAACACCGACGATGCCGATGCAGCGTAGCGGTCTCTTGCGCGGCGGCGGCGCCGATGCCTGGCGTAACCTCGCGGATTTCTATGGCGTTACTACGGACAAAGACGGGCGCGTTCTGGTCGGCTACAACAATGGTTGCGCAGGAGGTAATTGCGCCCAGGCGCCGATTAACCCCGACGGAACGACCACCGTAAAGGGCAACGCTTACAGTTCAGTTGCGTCAATCGCACGGCAATCGAGCGGCCGCAGGATGCTTGCCGCCCACGACCCCGGTCCGGCCCCAACGGTGCCCGGAATGCCGTTTGTTACCCAACTACGCAAAGGAGACAACGTGATGCTGATGTGGAACGAAGCCGACACCGGAAACTCGCCGATCACCGGTTACAAGATTCTGCGAGGCACTTCCCCCGGGAGCGAAACGCCATTTGCCACCGTGCCCGGCACGCAGACCAATTATAGCGACACGTTGGCGGCCGATCGGACCGTCACTTATTACTACAAAGTCGTGGCCCAAAACGGCGTTGGCGACTCGTGCGGTAACAATGAAATCGCCGCGCCGTACGTCGGCGATACCTGCACAGGACTCATAATACACCGGAACGATCCCTCACATCCTGAAAGCACTGGCGGGGGGAGCGCGGGACAGCCGCCTACGCCACAACTTCTCATCGACTACATTGCGGTGGGCGAGCCGGCAGGATCGGGCAACCTCGTATTCAAGATAAAGGTGGGCGACCTCACCACGCTCCCGCCGAATAGCCGGTGGCGCATCTCGTGGGATTGGTTCAATCCCACACTGGGCACGCAGTTGTACTACATCGGGATGAACACGGATCAAAACAGCGTGGTCTCGTTCGAGTACGGCACGCTGGCTGACGCCGGCGTTCCCGCCGTCCTGGTGCTTGGCGAAACGATGCGCGGCACGCCGTTGCCGCCGACCAATTACTCGACCGATGGCACGATCACGATGTATGTTCCGCGATCGGCGATCGGCAATCCACAGGTCAGCGACTTGTTAGGCGCAGTCGCGGGCAAGACTATCACCGGCGATACTCCGGACACGAGAACCTTGGAGCGCTCTACCTCGTTTGTTGATCACACATTCATCAAAGGCACGGCCGACACGGCATATCCAGCCGCGACCTACGCGATCAATGGCGGTACGACCTGCGTCGCGGGCGTTATCGTGCCGGTAGGCGCAGCCTCACGGAAAACGCACGGCAGCGCGGGCGACTGGGATATCGATCTTCCGCTCACCGGCAATGCGGGAATCGAATGTCGCAAAGGTCAGGGCGCTAATTCGAACAATCACAAATTAGTGATTACGTTTGCCAACCCGATCAACATTAATGGTAATCCGCAGGCCGTCGTTACCAGTGGCAGCGGACAAGTAAGCGGGGTGACCGTCAATGGTTCAACGGCGATCGTTGATTTGACGAATGTGGCAAACGCGCAGACCACCACCGTGACGTTGAACAGCGTGACCGACGGGACGAATAGCGGCAACGTTCCTATCCGAATGGGTGCGCTACTCGGCGACACGACGGCAAGTGGGTCCGTCAACGCTTCCGATATTAGCCAGACCAAGGCGCAAAGCGGAAAGGCGATCGATGCGACAAACTTCCGCAACGACGTGACCGTAAATGGCGCGATTAACAGCTCTGATATCGCGACGGTCAAAGCGCACTCGGGATCAGGGATTCCGTAATAGAATGTCTTGCCTTAGGGGCAAACGGGCATTCTGGCCTGTTCGCCCCCGAACGGCCAGCGGGACAGGCGAGACACGAACCGCCGCGCGTTTCCAATCGCGCGTTTGCCGAATGGCGTTTATTGCATTAGCCGATATGCAATGACCAGTGGCATCCAGCCTCGTCGCCGATCGTTTGGCGAAGGGAGACGCACATTCATGATCGTGGCCAGTCAATTCAACGAGACCTACGTGCAAGGCCTGATAGACCACACCACCAAAGAATTGACCACGCTCGCGCCGAACTCCACCGTTTCCCTTCAATGGGTGCCGGGTTCCTTCGAGATTCCCGTTGTCGTTCGCGAATTCGCCCTGCAAAAAAGCGCGGACGCCATTATTGCCTGCGGCGTGATTTTGAAAGGCGAAACAAACCACGCAGAAAATCTGAGCCGCTCCGTGACAGACGCCCTGCAACGCATCGCGATCGATCATGGAATCCCGGTAATCAACGCGGTCCTAAGCTTCGATGACGAATCGCAAGCAGAGGAGCGCTGCCTTGGGAATGAAATCAATCGCGGAACTGAGGCTGCGCGCGCGGCAGTGGAAATCGCCAATGTAATGTCGGAGCTTCGATAATTCATGGGCAAACGCCGACGAGCTCGCGAAGCGGCTATCCAATATCACTTCTGGCGCGACCTCCAGGAGGGCGCTGGCCCCGAGCACATCGATGATTTCTGGCGGTTCTGTCCGGTCAAGCCGGGCGTGCAGGAATTCGCCCAGCCGCTCATCGAAGGAATGATCGAACACCTCCCGTTGATCGACGAACGCATTCGCCGTTATTGCGAAAACTACGATTTCAATCGCATCTCGGCTGTCGATCGAAACGTTCTGCGGCTGGCCATTTATGAAATGCTTTATCGCGACGACATTCCTCCGATCGTCTCAATTAACGAGGCAATCGAACTGGCCAAAACGTTCGGGGGCGGCGAGTCGGGACGCTTTGTAAACGGCATTCTCGATCGCGTGCGAAAAGATCTTACACGTTCGTCACGTGAAGCGGTGCCGGCTCCGGAAGAGCAGAGACAGGAGTAGCCTGTCATTCCGAGAGTAGCGAAGCAAAGTCGAGGAATCTCCGACATCCAGAAAATATCAGAGATGTTTCGCTCCGCTCAACAGGACATGCGTTTGCAGTTGATTCGATTCGATACATGAAGTTCTTCGACACACTCGCCCAGCAATTCGCCGCCAAGCCGATCGATTGGGATGAACTCGAGGAGCAGCTTATCCGCGCGGACCTCGGCGTGTCGATGACGATGCGGATTCTCAAGACACTCCAGGACCGCGAAGCGTGGTCGTTGCTTGGAATCAGTGACGTGATCAAAGTCGCGCGCGAAGAAATTGCCCGAGTTCTGCCGGATAAACCCGCGCCGATTCGTCCGATGCCCGGCAAGCCAACGGTCATCTTGATCGTCGGCGTGAATGGCACCGGAAAAACAACATCGACAGCAAAGCTCGCGCACTATCTTCAATCGGCGCAGACTCCCCCACCCCGCGTCATGCTCGCCGCAGCGGATACTTTTCGCGCTGCGGCAATCGAGCAGCTCGGCATTTGGGCCGAGCGTATCGGCGTTGAGATGATCCGAAGCCAATATAACGCTGATCCCGCAGCGCTTTGTTACGAGGCGTACCAGGCCGCGGTCAAAAAAAAGATAGACTTTCTGCTGTGCGACACCGCGGGGCGCCAGCACACGAAATCGAATCTGATGGCCGAATTGGAGAAAGTGAAACGCACCTTGGCCAAACACGATCCGGACGCGCCGCATGAAACGCTGCTGGTTGTCGACGCTACTACCGGCGGGAACGCGCTCAGCCAGGCACGCGAATTTCAAAATGCCATAGGGTTGACCGGTCTTATCATGACGAAATTGGACGGTAGTGGTAAGGGCGGACTCGTTGTCGCTATTCAAGAGGAGCTTGGAATTCCAACCCGTTTCGTCGGAACGGGCGAAAGACTGGAAGACTTTGCGGCGTTCGACGGCCACCAATTTGTTGCGAAGATGTTGTAGCTGACTTCATGGCTACCCCGATCAAACCCGCTGTAGCGGCGGAAGAAACCGTTGGACCGATTCCCGCGCACGGCTTCGCCGGATTCATCGGGAAATTCACGGTCCTGAAAGGAGC
>JBDTZF010000161.1:0-4653 GCA_040005265.1 Verrucomicrobiota bacterium | reverse complement strand
TAGAAATTCTAAAGTGGAATGGGAAGTGGGAGACCTGGTCTAAGAGAATTTCCTTCCCAAGTATGCGAGCAAAAAGATGTATCCGGCAAACACCAGGATCATCCTCGCATAGTTCGGTTATGATTCATCTACTCCCGTTCATTTCACCGCTGACGCCGGGGCGCGATTATGGAACTATCGATTTCGTTGTTTTGACGATTTTTTCCTCGGTCATGGTTACTTCAGTGCCGTTGATCTTGTAGGTGCGAGTAACGGCGACTTGTCCAATTACATGGAAAAAGGCGAACTCTTCGACCACTGTCAGCTCGGTCTCGCTTTTCCAGCCGGTCGCAATCAACCAGCCTTTTCTAAGGTTTTCCTCCGCGCACTCCGAAAAACGTGATTGGATTTCGTGCATCGTCTTCTTCTCGTCCTCACCCTTGGCATGACCTGACTCTTTCCGGCCGAGAGACTCGGCCAGGTCTTCCGGCATCTTGAGGCTTTGCCGTTAGCTAACGAAATGATCCACACGTAATCGCCGGAGTTGTAACGCCGGTTGTTGAACGCGACATACTTTTCATCGGGGCTCCAATATCCGTTGAGCAGGTATCCGAACGTAGGATGACGAGCCATGATTCGTTTTCCGGACGAAACAATCAGGGTCGAATCCTCGGGTGAGTTTTGTGCGCGGTGCGATTGGTTGGCCACGATTTTGATGCAGAAGCGGCCGCTCGGTGAGCAAAGTTGCGGTGGCGGTGTCCAGTTCTCGTCGGTTGGCGCGGGCGACGGCGATGGCTCGGCCACGATCGGCAACAGCGCGAAACCGATCAGCGCCAGGATGAAGAGGAGCCTCATAGGGCAATGTTGCCGAAACTTCTTCCGATTGGGAGGCAAATTTCGAAGGTCGAGGGATCAGCGATGAAGGATGAGGGAAAGCGAATCTCGAACTTCGAAATGGTTACTAATTATTGGTCATTGGGCCCGCGTAAAGCAATTGGCTCACGCGGTCGTGACCACGAGTAGCACGTGGCGTTATTCTCTCAACCGCCGCTCGTACTCGTCGTGCGGGCCGATCCAGAACCAATACAGCGTACCTTCGTGAATCCGACCCAACGCACGCCAGCCCCGCGTAATACGGATCGACCAGTATTCGCCCTTGCGCTCAAAGCGCAGAGAAGGATGCCGCGGGTTTTCCTTCCACAATTGATACGCCTTGCGCGCCTCGACCCGAATTTCCGGAGGCAACGAATGATAGGTGCGCCAAAACTTAGTCGTTCCCGAGGATTTCATCGAGCGGCTTGGTTCGTCCGGCCTGGATGTCTTTCACGGCTTCCTGCCAAAGGGGATCAAGTTGTCCCGCTTTTGCATCGGCCTCAATCTGGCGGTCCCAAGCATCGTCGAAATCCACTTCAGCGAGGCGATCAAGAAACTCGGACTTCTCGCGCTCAGGCAGCTTTTTAACTGCTTCGATGATTTCACCCACCGTGCTCATGCGGGCAATCTAGCCCAAAATCTTTCCGATGAGAAGCGCGAAGCGCTTCGGTTATGATTCATTGGAGATCGGTCCGCGTAAAACCTGGATGCTCACGCGGTTAGGGACCATGGACTACGGACCACTGACTGCAGACTCCGGATTGCTGATCTCTGACCTCTGATTGTTGACTGCCGACTTCTGACCAGACGCAGAAGGGCTCTCGGAGATCGCCCCTCCAGGTTCCAGATCGAAAATCGCCGATCGAAATTCGAAAACTCTATGCGGCCTTCGTTAAGATTGCGGCCGACACGGCCGCCTCTACACCATTGCCCCGGTCTTGCAGAATGGAGCGACTGGGGCGAGCGACATGGCCGGTAAAGCCGCAAGGGGCAGCGGTCGAGCGCTGTGGGAAGCAGCCGAGATACAAGCAAGCCCCTCCGACTTATTAGAATGAGACGCGGAAGCCGGCGCTGACGGAGTTGTTGTCGTAATTGTATCGACCGAGCACCCCATCATAATAGACATAAGTGGAGATGCGGTTGTTCCACATGATCGAAAAACCGGCGTCGACGAGGGCGCTGTCACGGCCAATTACGGGGCCGTGCACGGTGAACACGTCACCGGCGCCTGACGCGAACCGAGCTTCGATCGGGTAAGATCGGTCGCCGGACTCGTGCTGCCAGGCGGCCCGGACTTCCGGCCTTATAATAGTACTGCCGGCGAGTCTCCAGTCGTAGGCAACCCGCATCCCGGTGGTGCCACGGAATGAATCTTCATCCTGATTCTGGATCTCCAAAGGCGCGAGCGAGCCGGTCTCGGTGAACTTGTCGATGTTGATCTTGGTGTACTGAATACTGGACCAGGTACCGACAAGGAGGCATCCGAAATGGTAATCGCCTCCGTAAGAGATCATGGCGTTGAACTCGCTCCCGTCGGTGCTGCCGTCGGCGAAATCACCGGGGATCGGCTGGATGTTCTCCAGCGTATACCGGTGCGTATCGTAGTTGTTCCAACCGCCGCTGACTGCGCCATCAACATGAATGTCCGCGCCCAAAAATTTGTAACCGTAGACCGTGGCGTAAGCGCCGGCCTTCCCGCCGTCGACCTCGACGCGACCCCGATTGACCAGATCGGCCCAGCTGCCTGAGTAGCCACCGTCGATACCAATCGCGAAGTGGTCGCACACCCGGTAATCGACGCCGACCGTCACGTTGCCGGTGGTGATATCGTAGCCGTGCGCGTTGTCGTCGTGGTTGCCGACATTCACGAAGTCGCCCGAGCCGGTAACGAACACGCCCCATCGATTATCCGGACCGGGAGCGAACGCCGCGGCCGGCTTATTATCGAGCACGGCCTTGCCGTCGGAGCCTTTGCTATAATCCTTGCCGCTCACCTGCGAGGTGAAACCATTCGCGCAAAACCCGTTTGAGCCGGCCCGGATATCATCCATCCGATGTTGCAGGTTCATATTTTGCACTACTGATTGGGAGAAACCGATTTCGTAAATGGAGGCGAGTTCTTCCGGCGCGATCAAATCGTAATCGTGGGGAAGATCGCCGGGCGATTCCGTGCCGAGGAAGCCAATGAGGGCAGAGGCTCTTGGATCGTTAGCGACTTCGTCCAATTCATGAGCGACCGACCTCTGGTTAGGCGTCAGGTCCGGCAAAACGAAGGAGCCCGACAGCACGAACTGAATCATGACATCGTTCGGATTATAGATTGGGATCGGCTGAATTAATCCGGTGAAGTCGCTGTTGAACTGGTTAAACATTCCGGTCACTCCCTGGACGGCAGTGATGATCGTGACGGTCTGACCGTTCATCGGCATGAAGTTATTGATGCGATGGAGAAAGAGCGAACTGGCACCGACCTGCCCAAGAACGACATTTTTTGTGACGGCCATCAAATCGCTGTCCACGCCGGAGTTAGTCCCGCCGATTTGCATCCGCAGAGTTCCCGCGGTGAAAAAAAAGCCGCCGCCCACATTAAAGGTACGCGGAGAGTTATCCTTGGTCTCCACGGTGGCTGCTCCGAAAAAGGGAACAAGGTCGCCGGTGCCGAGGGCGTTCAAGCTGTCGACGACGAGCGTGCCGTTGTCGAAAATGGTGGTGCCACCGCTGTAAGTATTGTCGTGACTCAAGGTCAAAGAGCCACTGCCGATCTTGTAGAGCTGGCCACCGGTGCCGCCGGAAGCGCCGCCGTCCTGGATCACGCCCGAAAAGGTGGTGCTCATGTCATTACTGCCCACCTTCAGAATGAGGGCTCCTAGGAAAACATCGCCGGTCCCTTCGAGCGAACCAATCGTCACGCCCGGGTTGTTGTGCGAGCTGATGTCCATCCTGCCATTGCCGAAAACTTCCACCCGCGCAGTGCCGCCCGCCGAATCCGCAAGAAACCGAATGGACCCGCCGGCACCCGCGCCACCATTGGCGATCAAAGTTGCGCTGCCGGCGGTCGAGGTGCTGAAGAACGCGGTGAAGCCGCCGCTTGCGCCGCTGATCGTGCCGGCGTTGCTCGTGATCGTGGCGCTGCCTGCGGTGGCGGCGCTGCCGGAGAAATTCGTGCTGCCGCCCTTTGCGCCGCTGACCGTGCCGCCGTTGTTGGTGATGGTCGCATTGCCCGCGGTGGAGGAACTCATGAAATCGGTGTCGCCGCCGAACGCGCCGCTGAGCGCGGCGCCAACGTTGGTGATGGTTGCCGTCCTCGCGCTCCCATTAAGATCGAAAATCGTCTGGCCGGGGGCTTCGCCGCTGACCGTGCCGGGGTTGTTGGTGATGGTCGCGCTACCCGCGTTGGAATTATCGTTGAAAACCGTCCGGCCCGACAGACCGCCCGCTGCGCTGCTATTGTTGGTGATCGACGCGCTGCCTGCGGTTGAAGAGCTGAGGAAAAGCGTTTGACCGCCGTTTGCGCCGCTGACCAAGCCGCCGTTGTTGGTGATGGTCGCACTACTCGCGCTTGCAGTGCCGACGAAGTCCGTTTCGCCGCCGTGCGCGCCGCTGACCACGCCGCCTTCATTGGTAATCATCGCGCTGCCAGCGTTCGAAGTATCGCTAAATTCCGTCGCGCCGCCGATGGAGAGGTTGAGCAGGGCGCCCTGGCTGGTGAACACAGTCATGCTGCCGGCCGTCGCGCCGTTTTTGAATAATATTATTCCGAAGCTGCTGCCATTAACGCCGGCCACGAAGTTCTGGGCGATC
>JBDTZF010000059.1:0-16098 GCA_040005265.1 Verrucomicrobiota bacterium | reverse complement strand
CTTCGCTTCTGGCAGGGGAATAATAGCGGTTCGCTTGGGCGTTGCATTAGTAACTGCACGGCCTCCGGCGCGGCGTGGTCTACCAAGACCGGCGGTTGGACCGGCGATACTCAGTCGTTCATTCTGCCGTACGATCTTTTCCATGGCGGCGTTTCCGGTGGCGATGATTGCCCGGTCGCGGGCACGAGCGGCGGTTGCGGTCACTTGATTGCTGCGAGTACCAGAGTTTGGGAGACGGTTACCGGCAACGCTCCCACCACGGTGACATGGTATATTACGAATAATCCTTCGACCCAAAATCTGACCAAAGGGACGCTGGGCAACCGCTCGTTTATTAATCAAGTTAAGTACTCGCCGAAATATCAAAGCGTTGGAATTGTTGGCACGAATGACGGCAACGTCTGGATCGGCTTTAACCTCGGCACTGGTGTAGCGAGCCAGGCTAACTGGGTCAACGTTACCTTGAGCAACGCCATTTTGCCCAATAGACCTGTTCTCGGGATCGCGCTTGATCCCACCGTGCCCGCAGCCAATGTCCCCGTGGGCTACGCTGCGGTCGGCGGCTTCAATGCCAATACACCAACCACTCCGGGCCATGTCTTCCGGGTAGTCTGCGACGCGAACTGCGCCTCGCCAACCTGGCAGGATAAATCCGGCAATCTTCCGGATATCCCGGTCGATTCGATCATCGTAAATCCCAACTTCCCGCAGCAGGTGTTTGCCGGCTCAGATTTCGGACTTTACTACACCGACGATGTCACAGCGGCATCTCCCGTGTGGAATCGATTCAATAATGGACTGCCAAACATGATGGTCTGGGACATGCAGATTGACCGCGGATCCACCACACTCTCCCTCTGGACGCGTGGCCGGGGGGCCTATGCCTGGCCGCTTCCTTCGGGCCCCGTGCTGGCGCCAACGAGCATCGTCTCGCGCAAGACACACGGCGGGTCGGGTAACTTCGACGTTAATTTACCGCTTTCTGGAACTCCGGGGATTGAATGCCGCTCGGGCGGAGCGACGAACGATTATCAGATCATCGCTACTTTCCCGACTTCCGTTGCGGTAAACGGGAGCCCCCAGGCTCAGGTGACATCGGGCAGTGGCGTTATTGGAAGTGGCGGCGTGAGCAACGGTGGACTCGTCACAGTCAGTGGAAACACAGTAACAGTGCCGCTCACGAACGTAACCAACGCCCAGACACTAAATGTCACGCTGTTTGGCGTAAACAGTTCAGGCAACATAGTGATTCCTATGAGCATGTTGATTGGAGATAGCAACGCGAATGGTGCAGTAAATTCTACTGATGTGTCGCAAACCAAATCTCGGATTGGTCATGTGGTCGATGGGACGAATTTCCGTTCAGATATCAATGCCAACGGCGCAATCAACGCTACGGATACAGCGCAGATCAAAGCCAAGATTGGCACGGCATTGCCGTAAACAAATGTTGATCGCCGTCTGCGCGGGAACGCGTGGACGGCCGATCCATCGCGAAGCGGAAACGTTTCGCGGCCGTCAAACAACGCCGGTTTGCTGCGAGAAAAATGACGTGTTCTTTTCGCAGCAAATCTGAAGGTGAATTCTGTTCGCGCTGGGCTTAGAAATAGAAGATGAAGTTCGCCGTAATCCAATTTCCCGGCTCGAATTGTGACCAGGATTGCGTCGCAGCCATCAACGGGATCGAAGGTTTGAAGGCCGAATACGTTTGGCACAAGGAAACATCGCTCCGCAACTTCGAGGCGATTGTCTTGCCCGGCGGATTTGCCTATGGCGATTATCTGCGTTGCGGCGCCATTGCTCGTTTTTCACCGATTATGCAGGCGGTAGTGAGCGATGCCAGAGAAGGCAAACTCGTGCTCGGCACGTGCAATGGTTTCCAAGTTCTTTGCGAGGCGGGTCTGTTGCCCGGCGCTCTCGTGCGTAATCGCTCTCTGCGATTCGTTTGTGACATGGTCACCACCCGCGTGGAAGTGACCGATTCACCCTTTACCCAGGGCTGTCCGCAGGGATCGCTGTTGCGGCTTCCTCTTGCTCACGGCGAAGGTTGTTTTTTTGCCGACGCGCCGACGCTGGAGGAATTGAATCGCAATCGCCAGGTGATATTGCGTTACGCAGACAGGGCCGGGCAGGTGGTTCCGGAGGCGAATCCTAACGGTTCGATCGATAACATTGCCGGTATTTGCAATCGCGAGCGGAATGTTTTCGGTTTAATGCCGCACCCCGACAGAGCGTCCGACGCTCGTCTTGGGAGTATGGACGGGGTGAGAATCTTCCGATCGATGTTGCAAACGATTGCAGCGGCTAGCTTGAAATCGTTTGTTCCCGTTGAACAAATCGCGTGAGTTTATCGCGCCATCCACATCGTTGACGGCAAAAGCGATCGTTTTGCGAACGATTATAGATGCCGGACTTGTAACTGATTTAACGGAAATATGCTTCAATTAGCGACTAATTGGAGATTTGATAACTCACCGATCGTGTGTGGATACACTACACAAGTGTAATAAAAATTGACACGAAAACGTGTTTTTTTGAGTCTTTTGCCTAGGAAAACCGCTTGGCACCTCCGTTGCTAAGTAGTGCGAGTCAAAAACCTACACAATTATGCTTCTACAAAAAACCCTGCACATGAATAAGTCCCTGGCGGATTGCCAGCGGAGCTTGGCCAGCATTCAGTCATACCGTCGTCAGTTCCTAATGGTGACGAAGGCGACTGTCACATCGTCTAAGACTGTGGATTTCAGTTTTCGGGGTCCACTTGGTTTTAAGACCCATACCGTCCTCCTGGCGGTCGATGGCGAGTCTCCGGACCAATTCGCCTTTGAATCAGTGGGTGGAAACATTGAGCTGGTCGGATTGGTGGATTTCACCGAGATCCTTCCGGGCTGCACGGAGATTACGCTGGCTCTACATTATGAAATTCAAAACAAAGTCTTCGCTTGGCTTGACCGGCGTCTGCATTTTGTGGACGCGTTCGTAACGGCCGAGCTTCGCAGCATCCGCAGCCACTTTGAGCGGTCTGCCGCGCATCATCGCGAACATGAATTACTCATGCCGATGTGGGAAACCGCAGCTGCGGCCTAGGAGAGCAAATACATCTACGAAGAGCACGCCGTTCGGCGTGCTCTTTGTTTGTACGGATTATTTGATTCGAGTGGCGTGCGTTTTATCCAGCCGCAGGACTTGCCCCGACTTTAACGAAACTGTCGCCGCGGGATCGACAATCTTTTCTCCATCCAGCTGTACACTTCCTTGTTTGATTAACCGGCTCGCTTCCGTTCGGGATTTCGTAATGGCGAACGTTTCCGCAAAAACTGCTATTACAATCTTTACGAGCGCGTCATCGCGAGCATTGAAGGTTGGAAGTTCGGCGTCGGCGAGCCGCTTTTCACCAAAGCGCGTGTTCCAATCATTCAGGGTTTGCCTGGCAATTGCCGGTGGGTGATACGCTTCCACTATTTCGAAGGCGAGCTGCTTCTTCGCGTCCAACGGATGCGCCTCCCTCGATATTTCCCGGTTCAGCAGCAGCGGATAATAACGCGCCATCAATTCGTCGGAAATGCTCATCAGCTTTCCAAACATCTCCGTCGCGGGTTCGCTGACTCCTACGAAATTGCCCAGGCTCTTGCTCATCTTCTTCGTGCCGTCCAGGCCCTCCAGGATCGGCAACACGAATACGACTTGCTGGGGCATGCCCTCTTCCTTCTGAAAATCGCGCCCTACCAGAATGTTAAAGAGCTGGTCTGTGCCGCCAAGTTCGACGTCCGCCTTCACCATGACTGAGTCCCAGCCTTGCATGATGGGGTATTGAATTTCGTGCGCGTGAATTGCCTGTTGGTGGTCAAGTCTGGCTCGGAAGTCTTCTCGCTGAAGCATTTGTTGGAGAGTCACCCGGCTGTTCAGCCGAATTACTTCCTCGTAGTTCATCTTCCGGAACCAATCCCCGTTGAAGACAGTCTCTGTGCGAGCCGGATCAAGGATCTTGAATGCCTGTTCCCGGTAAGTTTTGGCATTTGCCATGACGTCGTCGCGGGTCAGATGCGGGCGCGTAGCGGAGCGTCCGCTTGGATCGCCGATCATCGCGGTGAAATCGCCGATGATCAAAACGGCTTGGTGACCGAGATCCTGAAACTGGCGGAGCTTTCGCAGAACAATCGCATGTCCAAGATGAAGATCCGGACTCGTCGGATCGACACCAAGTTTGACCCGCAATGGTCGGCCCAGCGCCAATTTTTCGCGCAGTTCTGCTTCGCTAATGATTTGTGCAGCGTCTCGCTTTAGAGCTGCGAAAGCTTCATCAGGTCGCATGATGCTTCACCGAATAGTGCACCCGACGGTGGCGCGCTACTTATTTTTGTTCAGCAACTCGCGCACTTCGTCGATGGACAAAGGCGTGTCGTGCTGACTAAGTGCCTTTTGGCTTTTCCCTTTGCCCAGGAATGGGCGCTCCCCGGAGAATTTTCGGTTGGAAGCGATTCTGTTGGCAAGGTGCGCGGAACGCAGGTCGTTCAACTTCCTCCCGGAATAATTCCGATCCGAATTAACGATCTCGGTTCGTGACGAAGAGTTCGCCGCGCGCTTGCCTCCGTGAAAAGAGCGGGCGTTGAACTCCCACGGCGAAAAATCGCGGGCTCCGGCGAACTCTTTCGATCTGGACTTCTTCTCCGCGTAAAACGTTCGAACATTCGCCTGCTTATGGATCGATGTGCGATCGGCGAGGAACTTCTTGTCCTGGGCGTTGTTCTTTAGCTCCGTGTTCGGCCGGAGAAGCCGATCAATCAATTTTCCTTCCTGATCTTGAGCGCGAGACGTCGCCATCGAGAGCAAAAGAATGGAGAATCCCGCCAGAAGACGCACGCCAGACAGGCTGCAAAAATCGCGGCCTGCTTGTAAAGAAAATTGTCGATCCTACCGAGCCAGGGAAGCGCGCAAGGTCCCGGCACTGGTCGGCGGTGGTACGTCGCCCTGCAAAATCTGGCGCGCCTTTACCTGCTGTCCATAATAGCGTGCGTTGGCCGCGCTTTGGGTTGCGATGACGGCTCCTTCCAGGGAAATCCCGGCAAACAAGCCTTTGCTTCGGCTGTAGGCATAGATGGCCGCCGCGCGGGTTATGCCAGCTTCGGCGGTTCGTCCTACCGGACCGGCAGCTATGCTCGCGTCGGCGCCGAGCGTTACATTGCCTCCACGTGAGAACGCGCGGACCGCGGCATCATTATTTAAGACGAAGACATAATCCGTTACCTGCGCGCCGATTTGCGCGCCCCAGCCTGCGCCTCCGGTCGCGATGAATGAGGGGCCGGACCAGTCCCGCTCCGTTCGGGCAACCACCAGGCCGTTTCCGGCTTTGCCGCTGAAGATAAATCCCGCCTTCAAGACGCTGATAATCGCCAGTCCTTTCGCGTGGCGAAGAACATCTCTTGGAATACCCTTTTCCGGCATATGACGAAATTCCCTGACGATGATGGCGCATCGATCGACAGTGTCTTGCTCGGAGGCGCGAACGCTCGACAACGGCAGAGATAATATGGCCAGACTTACGAATAAATGTTTCATTGAGTTATACTTAGTTCGTTAAGAGTAGGTTCACTGGATGTATGACCATTAGCATCGATACGAATTTTGACGAGTTTTTCATGCGCGAGGCTTTGCGTCTGGCGGCGAAAGCTCGCGAAGCGGATGAGGTCCCCATTGGTGCGGTCGTTGTTCGGCACGGCAAGATCATCGGGCGGGCCTACAATCAGGTTGAAATGTTGAAGGATGCCACCGCGCATGCCGAGATGCTGGCGCTTACGCAAGCCGAAGCCGCTGTGGGAGACTGGCGTCTGGTCGACTGCGACCTCTACGTCACGAAGGAACCGTGTGTAATGTGCGCCGGCGCGCTCGTGCATGTGCGCATGCGGCGGGTCATTTTTGGATGCGCCGACCCCAGGAGCGGCGGTGCGGGCGGGATCACGAACTTACTTCAGCATCCCGCCCTGAATCATAGCTGCGATATTACGTCGGGTATTCTGCAAAACGAGTGTGCCTCAATTCTACAGGATTTCTTTCGTCTCCAGCGAAAACGAAAAACTAAAATCTGAAATCGAAAACTGCCGGTGGCTGCCTCGCTAGGATTCGAACCTAGACAAAAAGATCCAGAATCTTTTGTGCTACCATTACACCACGAGGCAAAATCCGGACAAAGTAATGCGCGAAGTTGGACTCTTTCGCAACTCCGGAGAAGCCCAGGGCGGAGTGCTTCGAGGGATTATCCCCGATTTATTTCAAGTTCCCCGCCTTCGTGCGCCCCGACAACTTCCAAGCCTTTCCCTCGCTGTGCAGCCAGCGCTTGCGCCTGCTTGAGCATGTTGTCGAGCATGTCGTCATCATGGTTGGGATCGTGATGAAAAAGCACGAGCTTCTTGACCCCTGCATCGGTAGCGAGTGAAACGCAGGCACTTAGTGATCCGTGCCCCCACCCGATGTGGGAATGATATTCCTCGTCGGTGTACTGCGCGTCCAGAATCAAAACGTCGCAGTCTCGAAGAAATTCCACTAATTCGGCCCGCTCTACATCCGCTCTTTTTTGCACCTGCTCTGGGCTCAACAGGTCTGACCTCGATGAGTGCATTTTGAGTGCTTCGTACGGCTCGTTGTCCGGCAGAAAAGCGATCGACCCTGTACTGGTCTCCAAACGATATCCCACGCAAAGTCCCGGGTGGTTCATAAAGTGTGCACGGACGCGCACCTTGCCGATGTAGAAGTCCATCTTCTTCAGCTTATTGATTTCGATCTTCCCTGGCAGGTCGTACAATGCTACCGGAAAAAACGGTGCCGCCATTTGCCCTTGCAAAATTTCGCGCAGGCCTGCTTTCGAGCTGTCGTAGCCAAAAATGTGAATTTCATTTTTGTCGTTATACGCCGGAAGGAAAAAGGGAAACCCCTGGATATGATCCCAATGCAGGTGTGTAATGAGCAGGCTAAGTTTGATCTTTTCCGCGCTGAATTCCTTTTCCAGTGCCACGCCGAGTCCGCGAATTCCACTACCGGCATCAAGTACAATCACTTCGCCATCGGCGCGGAGTTCTGCGCAGGTGGTGTTGCCGCCCCAGCGAAGCGTGCTCACGCCAGGAACAGGAATGGAGCCGCGTACGCCCCAAAATTTTAGTCGGCTAACTGAAGGGTGTGGCATGTGCGAGGGACGATTTTGACACGCAACTATCGTGAAACAAGCGTTTTCCCAAGCAAATGCTGCGCCGGATCATCCATGCCCTACAGCAGGCTCGAACCGAATGGTGCGGGGCCTTTTTTCCAGCGCAGTTGCGGCTGTAGATTGATTTCTTCAGCGGGCACGTCGAAGCCCACCGAGCGTAGCAGATATGAAATGCCCTCGCGGCTATCCATCGTCTCTTTCAGGCTGCGCGCGAACAGCTCGATATATTCCTTGTAGGAGTCCAGGGCCAGTTTTCCTTCGGAGAAATGTTCCGCGAGCGTTTCGTCATGGTAATCGATCAGCTCGATCAATGCACGTCTGAGCTCCATGCGCACCTTGGGATCGATTACGACTTTGAAGGGAGTCTCGCCTACGTCAGATCTCGCTATTGTCTCGTGTCTGCTCCCGGCGTGTTCGTTTGCCACAATTCGAAAATCGTGCGCTTCGTGCATGGCGAGCTTTTACCAGATCGGCCCGATTTTTGCGCTATTTTTTTGTGTGACGGCTCGCCAAGCCGCCAGATATCGCGCCCTGCTTAAAAGAAAATCGGAATAATCAAGATCGCGAGAATGTTCACAACCTTGATCATCGGATTAATTGCCGGGCCAGCTGTGTCCTTGTACGGGTCGCCCACCGTGTCGCCGGTCACCGCCGCGGCATGGGCAAAGGAGCCTTTGCCTCCGAGATTTCCTTCCTCAATAAACTTCTTGGCATTGTCCCAGGCGCCGCCGCCCGAGGTCATGGCAATCGCAACAAACAATCCGGTCACAATCGTTCCCACCAGCAATCCGCCCAGGACCACAGGACCCAGCGGTTTAATGGCCGCAACCGCGACCACGAAAGCGAGGGGTAAAAGCGCAGGAACGATCATCTCCCGCAACGCTGCCTTTGTCACAATGTCGACGCACGTTCCGTAGTCCGGTTTGTCTTGTCCGGTTAAAATGCCCGGCTTTGCCGTTATTTGCCGGCGCACCTCGCGCACGACGGCGCCGGCGGCCTTGCCCACAGCGTCCATGCTGAATGCGGTAAAGATAAAGGGTAGCAGTCCTCCCAGGAAAAGGCCGATGATCACTTTCGGATCTTGAAGTGAAAATTGGAAGAACTGGTCGGTGGGCAACTTGAGATGTTCGCGAAGTTCTTCGACGTAGGATCCGAATAGAACCAGAGCGGCGAGACCTGCCGACGCGATTGCATAGCCTTTGGTCACCGCTTTCATCGTATTGCCGACCGCATCGAGTTGATCCGTCACGTTGCGCACTTCCTTCGGCAAATTGCTCATCACGGCGATGCCGCCGGCGTTGTCTGTGATCGGCCCAAACGAATCGAGGGAGATGATAATGCCCGCCATCGATAACATCGACATCACTGCAATCGCGATTCCGTAAAGGCCGGCAAAATGGAAGCTGAGCAGGATGGCAAGACCTATGAAAACGACCGGCAACGCCGTGGCATGCTGTCCAACGGCAAGGCCGGCGATGATGTTCGTGGCATGACCGGTCTCAGAGGCGCGCGCGATCTTTTGGACCGGCCGGTAATGCATCGACGTGTAGTAGTTGGTGATGACAACAACGATCGCCGTCATAACCAGACCGACGACGGAAGCTAGATAAAGCTGGGTGGGGGAGCGCAAGACTCCGGCAACAGTGATCCCATTTGGAAAAAGCTGCTGCGTCACCGGCCAAAACAGAACCGCCGATACAACGGCGCTGACTGCCACCGCGCCCATCAGCACGGTCGCCGGTTTGCCGGGTGCAACGTTCACAAACAGCACGCCAAGGATGGCGCCCAAGACTGAAATGCCACCAAGCACGAATGGATAAACGATAGCGGCCGGCTCGGCGGCGAGAGTTAGAGCTCCGACCAGAATCGCGCCGATCAAGCTGACCGCGTAGGTTTCGAACACGTCCGCCGCCATGCCGGCGCAATCGCCCACGTTGTCGCCCACGTTATCGGCGATCGTGGCCGGATTGCGCGGATCATCTTCCTCGAGGCCCTTCTCGATCTTGCCTACCAGATCGGCGCCAACGTCGGCCGCCTTGGTATAAATTCCACCCCCGAGCCGGGCAAAAACACTGATTAAACTCGCGCCCAGCGCGAGCCCAATCAGGCTGCGAACTGCCATGTCGTGTCCGACCATTTTGCCCGCGACCGAGTAAAAGATGGATACAGATAGCAGCGCGAGCCCGACGACCAGCAGTCCGGTGACTGCGCCACCGTTAAACGCGACTCGCAGCGCCGAGGTCAGGCTGGTAGTCGCCGCTTGTGTCGTCCGAACATTCGTGATCACCGCGATCCGCATGCCGATGAACCCCGCCGAGAGCGAGCAGAAGGCGCCGATCACAAATCCAATCGAAGTCGGATGATCTTTAAAGAAGAAGAGCAAAAAGAAAATGACGATAGCGATGACGCTGATCGTGACCACCTGGCGATTCAGATAGGCCTTGGCTCCCTCTTGAACTGCGGCTGAAATCTCCCGCATCCGTTCATTGCCTGCTGACAGCCCCTTGACCTTGGCGATCAGAATGAAGGCAAAAACGAGCCCAACAACCGCACACACCATCGACAACGGCACACCGGAATCAAGAATACTGAAGGCGAATAGGGTCATAAGTGCGTGGGATGAAGCGCACGACTCTATGAAGAATTGCCTCGCTGGCAAAGCCTATCTTTTTTGATTCGCACAGGCGCGAAACGGCGATCTCGGCATCCGATCTTCGACGGAGAAAGCGAAGAAATTTCCGCTCAGAGCGCTAAAGGAAATTTCGCGCCTGTTGGACATCGGCGCCGATTTGCGCCGTAAGTGCCTCGATATTTTCGAATTTCTTCTCCGGCCTGAGATAGGAGATAAATCGCACGTCGATATCCTTGCCGTAAATTTCGCGATTGAAATCGAGCAGGTGGATTTCCAACACGCGTTGAGACTGACCGATGCTCACTGTTGGGCGATAACCAAGATTTATCACCCCAGGGTATTGAGCACCGTCAATTGTTGCTTCAGCCAGATATACGCCGTTAGGCGGGAACTGCTCGCTGTGCGCGCTCAAGTTCGCGGTGGGAAACCCGATCTTGCTGCCTAAATTGTCGCCTTTCACAACAGTCCCAAGAATGGTGTATTCCCGGCCGAGCATCTCGGCGGCTCTTTTTAGATCGCCCGTTTCCACGGCCTGCCGGATCGCGGTACTGCTGACGATCTCACCGTTCATCTTGATCGGCGGAATTCCAACGACGTTGAAATTGGACCGGCTTCCGAGTTTTTTCAGAAGATCGAGATTCCCGCGACGATTTTTGCCAAACGACCATTCGTGGCCAACACAGATTTCACGCAGCGGCTTTGAGTGCGTCACAAGTTGTTGCACGAAGTCTTCCGGTTCGGTTGCGGCAAATTGCTCCTCGAACGGTATGATCAGGAGATGGGCCACGCCTAGGTTACGAATCAGCGCGATTTTGTGCTGGGTCGCGGTGAGGAGATGCGGCGCGTCCAGCGGTCGCAGCACTTTCATCGGGTGTGGATCGAAGGTTACCACCACGGGAGTCCCCGTCTCCGCCTGCGCATGCCGCGCTGAAGTGGAAATGACTGCCTGATGCCCGAGATGGACACCGTCAAAAACACCAACTGCGAGAAAAAGCGGCCCGGGCAAGCGAGCGAGTTCGGGAATCGATCGCAGGATTTCCATCAGTTGGTCAAACTCGAAATCCGAATTTCGAAACAAGCACGAAATTCAAAACTTGAACCCCCAAAACCCTCGCCGGCGGTCGGGCGCTCCTTTCGAGTTTTAGAATTTGTTTCATTCGAATTTGTTTCGAATTTCGAGATTCCCCTCACGCTCCCCGCATTCGCGACACTTCCGGCAGGCTCAGGAGCCGGCTGACAATCTGTTCGCGTGACCCATTTCTAATTTCTTCGACGGTGATTGCGTTTGCGACGTCAAAACGCCCGGACCGCGTTCGTCGGAGTGCTTTCAAATGCGCGCCACAGCCTAGAAGATCGCCAATGTCGTGGGCGTAAGTGCGAACGTAAAACCCTTTGCTGCAGACGACGCTGAAATCGATTTCGGGCAGGGCGATCCGATCGATCGTGTAGCGATAAACATGAACTAAGCGAGGCTCCCGTTCGACCACCTTGCCTTGGCGGGCGAGCTTATAGAGTGGGACGCCGCCGTGTTTCTTCGCGGAAACCATGGGGGGCAATTGATAGAAATCGCCCTTGAATTTTTCAAACGCGGCCCGGATCTGGTCTTCGTTCAGTTCAGGAACCGGCCGTTCTTGGATCACTTCGCCCTCGCGATCTTGCGAAGCGGTGGTGACGCCGAGCACGAATGTTCCGACGTATTCCTTGTCTTCGCTCATTAGTAAGTCCTGAATTTTCGTCCCCCGGCCAAGCGTAAGCAGCAGCAAACCGGTAGCGATAGGATCGAGAGTGCCGCAGTGGCCAACTTTCTTGATCCCGAGCTGGCGACGAATCAGGGCCACGACGTCGTGCGACGTCATCGCTTCGGCTTTGTCCACCAACAGGACGCCGTCGGGAGTGTCACTTAACGGCTTCACAAATTGCCTCCAACACTTTCTTCTCTACCTCTGCGAGAGTTCCGCGGACCCGCGCTCCGGCGGCCAGGGTATGGCCGCCTCCGCCGAATTTCTGGCAAATTGCGCAAACATCGACTGCTTCATCCTTTGAGCGCATGCTCACGCGGACCTTGCCCTCGGCGAGCTCCTCAAAGAAGGCCGCCACGATGACCCCGCGAATCGCGCGAAGATGATCGATCAAGCCCTCGTTGTCTTCGGGCAGAACGCCAAGGTCAGCCGCCGTTTTCTGGCTCAAGCTAAAACTGGCTGCGCGACCATCCAGTTCGAATCGCATCGTGCGCAATAGTTCGCGCAAAAGTTCGACCCGGCGCCGCGGATAGTTTTCATAAAGCAGCCGGCTCACGCGGCCCACATCTACGCCGCAACGAATCAGCTCGGCCGCGATCTCGAAGGTGCGCGCCGTCGTATTTGGGTACTGGAACGAACCGGTATCGGTCGAAATTGCCACGTAAAGATTTTCGGCGATCTCGGAATCAAATGGCAAATCCTGATTCTTAATCAACTCGAAAAGAATTTGTCCGGTGGCGGGCGCTTCCGGATCGATGTAAACCAGGTCGCCGTAGCCTGGGTTGCTCGGATGATGGTCTATGTTGATCCAAACCTTCGCCGAACGGACGGACGGAAGCGCAGTCCCCAACCGGCTTTGAATGGCGGTGTCGAGTGCGATGGCAACATCGACATCTTCCGGAGTGGCGGGCGGCTTGTTTATTAATTCGGAGCGCGCCACGAAGGAGTATTTATCGAGCATGCCGTCTTCATTCCAAATGCGAACGTCTTTGCCGAGTTGCTTGAGCGAAAGAGCGAGCGCCAGCTGGCTGCCAAGCGCGTCCCCATCCGGGCGGACGTGGCTCATCACCGCGAAACTTTGATGTTCGCGCAATGCCTGGCCGATTTTCTCGAACGTTGCGGCGCTCATTGGTCCTCTTGAGGTTTCTCGATTTTTTGCAAGATCTCGAGAACGCGGGCGCCGCGCTCGATCGACCTATCAAGATGAAAAACGAGGTGCGGTGTGTATTTCAACACGATGTGACGCGCGAGCTCGGTTTGCAGCACGATGCGCTGCTCTTCCAGTTTTTCGATCACGCTTGCCGAAGTGGCCGCTCCGAGGAAGCTCACGAAAACGTGGGCGTTTTTCAGGTCGGGCGTAACATCGACATCGTTGATAGTGACTAACGCCTCATCAAAACTGACCTCGCGTGTGATAATGGCACTGAGCTCGCGCCGAATGAGTTCGTTTACACGTAATTGTCGATGTTTCATGATTACTCAGCTGTCATCCTGAGCGAAGTCTAAGGATCCCGTAATCCTGCCTTTAGGTTCCGCCGCGGGATTCCTCGACCTTGCTCGGAATGACGAAGTTACAACTTCTGCGCGATCTGCTCGAGCTGGTAGCACTCGATAATGTCGCCAACCTGGTATTCCCCGAAGTCGCCAAGTTTGAGACCGCATTCCAATCCCGAACGCACTTCTTTCACGTCGTCCTGGAAGCGGCGAAGGGTCGAGAGGCCGCCGTCGTAAACGGGCTGACGTTTCCGCAACACTCGGGCGCGCGCGGTGCGAGCAATCCGGCCATCGGTGACCAAACAACCTGCCACGTTTCCTCTGCTGAGTTGGAAGACCTGTTTGACTTCGGCGTGTCCGATGACGGTTTCGCGATGCTCTGGATCGAGCAGTCCCGCCATCGCATCCTTCAGCTGGTCGATCAGCTCGTAAATAATGCTGTACAGTTTTACTTGAACGCCTTCTCGTTTCGCGGCGGTGACTGCCATCGCTTCAACCTTCACGTTGAATCCGACAACCACCGCGTTCGAGGCGCTGGCCAACAAAATGTCCGACTCCGAAATTGGTCCCACGGCTGAGTGAATAATCTCGAGATCGATTTTCTTGCTCTCGATTTGTCCCAAAGCGCCGGTTAATGCCTCGAGCGATCCCTGGGCATCGCACTTCAAAACGATGCGCAAAAGTTTTTTGCCATCGGCTGCCTCGAGCAAGCTCTCAAGAGTCGCGCGTCGCGGTGCAATCAATTTGTTAGCGCGTTTTGCTTCCAGGCGCTCGTCGCTCAATGTTTTTGCTGTCCGCTCTGACTCCATCACCAGGAGTTCGTCCCCGGCATTGGGCAATCCGGTAAAGCCGAGCACCTTCACCGCTGTCGATGGTCCGGCTTCCTTTACCGGTTTGCCTTCATCGTCGAGAAGCGATTTCACTTTGCCGCTGTAATCGCCGCAGATAAACGGATCGCCGGTCCTCAAAGTGCCCATTTGCACGATGATCGTGGCTGTGGGTCCGCGCCCCGCCTCAACCTGGGCCTCAATGACTGTGCCGCGCGGCGTGGCTGTGGGCGACGCCTTTAATTCCATCACCTCAGCTTGCAGCTCCATCATCTCCAGTAGTTTGTCGATGCCGGTGCCTCGCGTAGCCGAAACCGGGACAACAATCGTCTCGCCACCCCAGTCTTCCGGCATGAGCCCTTGCTCCTGAAGTTGCTTCTTCGCCTTGTCGATATTTGCACCTGGCAAATCGATCTTGTTCAACGCGACCATGATCTTCACGTGCGGCGCAGCCTTGGCGTGACTGATCGCCTCGAGCGTTTGCGGCATGAGACCGTCGTCAGCCGCGACGACGAGCACCACAATGTCCGTCACGTTTGCGCCGCGCGCGCGCATGGCCGTGAACGCAGCGTGACCGGGTGTATCAAGAAAAGTAATTCGGTGGCCCTTATATTCCAGGCTGTAGGCGCCGATGTGCTGAGTGATTCCGCCGGCTTCGCTCGCCGCGACCCGCGTTTTTCGGATCGCATCCATCAGCGACGTCTTGCCGTGGTCGACATGCCCCATGAAAGTAATGACTGGTCCGCGCGGTTTAAGTTCTTCTTCTTTTTCGATCACCGGCGGTGGCGGCGCGACTACGACCTGTTCGATCTTGTGAACACCGCCGCCTTTTTCCCGCCGCTCTTTTTCCAGAACGAACCCGTGGCTTTCCGCGATCTTTGAAGCGATGTCCGGCTCGATCGTCTGATTGATGTTCGCAAAAATGTTGAAGTTCATCAGCTCGGCAATGAGTTGATGCGGTTTCAAACCGAGCTGCGCGGCCAGCTCCTTCACAATAATTGGAGGCTTGATGTGGATGACGTTCTGAGCGGGAGTCTCCTCCTCGGGCGCCGCAACGGCGTCATCTCCAGTCACTGCCGCCGGCTTGATTTCGACCGGCGCCGGTTTGCTTGGCGCGGGCGGTTCGACTTTGGTCGGGACCGCCGGCTTGAGTGTCGGAAGAATCTTTGAGATCGGCGGCAAAACCGTTCGTGTTTTGCCGTGAGCGTCTTTTCCTGCTTTTTGCGACTGGCTCTTGTCGATCAGCGAAACGGACGGCCCATGTTGCTTGGCGGCCGCTGCGGGTGCAGAAGTTTTTGGCGGAGCCGGCCGCTCTGCCTTTGCCGGAACAGGGGCGTGAGCGCGGGTGGTTTTTTTTTCCGGTTCGGCCTTTTTGGGCTCAGCCTTCTTGGGAGCCGCCGTTGCCTTCGAGACGGCCGGTTTGCGTACGACCGCAGACTTCGCCGTCTTGTGCGCAGCCGACTTGCGCGCTGCGGTCTTGTGGGTCGTCTTGGTTGGCATTGTCAAAAATCCTCTTCATGGCTCATGCATCTAAGCAGAGCCAGCTTTTTGCGGTTCTTCCTTCTGCGCTCCTTCTTCTCGGTGAATGGCGCCGTGAATCTCTTGCGCCTTTGTTTCGTCCACTTCCAAAATATCCACAAAATCTTTTACATCGGCGTCGCGCAAACCCTCTAGATTGGTAAAACCGGACTTTACGAGTGTGAGCGCCTGTTCCTGAGTGATCGGAAGCGCAGCCGCAAGCGTTTGCGCAGCGTGCGCTACTTTTTGTTCTACTGCGGTCGTGGCTGAAATGTCCTTGTCGATGTTAATTTCCCAACCCGTCAGCCGCGAAGTCAATCGTGCGTTCTGTCCTTTTTTCCCGATCGCGAGCGAAAGCTGATCTTCGTCGACTGAGATCTGCACGCTCTTCTTTTCGGTATCGAAAAGGAGATTCTTGATCTTGGCGGGCTTGAGCGCCTCGAGAATGTAATCCTTCGGATCCGAGCTCCAGCGAATGATGTCGACTTTTTCGTTGTTCAATTCACGGACGATATTTTTCACTCGCGAACCGCGCATGCCGACGCACGCCCCTACGGGATCGACCTTATCATTCGCGCTCCAGACTGCGATCTTGGTCCGGTAACCCGCTTCTCGCGCAATTCCGCGTATTTCAACGGTGCCGTCGGCAATCTCGCTTACTTCCAGCTCGAATAGGCGGCGCACAAAATTCGG
>JBDTZF010000058.1:0-16185 GCA_040005265.1 Verrucomicrobiota bacterium | reverse complement strand
CGCCCAACGTCCAACCAATCCGCAGTACCCGATGGCCAAATGGGGGGGAGCCGACGACCGGGATTGAACCGGTGACCTACGGTTTACGAAACCGTTGCTCTACCAGCTGAGCTACGTCGGCAATTGAAGGGGGCAAAGATTGCATTCGGGGGTGACACGGGCAAGAGCGAAGGTGTATAGGCCACGGGACACTCGTGAGGTGAGATTTAGATTTGCCGGGAAAAACAACGCATCGTGAAGACGGACGTCATTAAACGCGCTGAGGTTTTCGCGGCGATAGTGATTTCGCTGCTCATTTTGTTCCTCCTGATCGTGCGCGCGCGACATGCCGGCGGGCTGTGGCGGGACGAATGCGCCACGATGCGATTGGCGACCATCCCCACATCCGTGGCGATGAGCTGGAGTTTCCCCTTCCCGCTTCTCTTATCGCTTATCGTCCGTGTTCACTCGTCCTTGTTTGGAATAAGCGACCTGAGCTTGCGATGCTTGGGGGTGGGAACAGGCGTCGCCTTAATTGGCGTCGCTTGGCTGAGCGCGCGCTGGACCCGAGGTGGTGCGCCGTTGATTCTTCTGTCGGTACTCGGCCTGAATGCAACGTTCCTAACCTGGGGAACGACGATTCGCGGATACGGGTTGGGCAGCGTGGCGATCGTTCTTGCCGTAAGCCTGGCGGCGCGCGTTCTGAATAATCCGACGCGCGCGAACCTGATCGCGCTTTTGCTCACGTTCCTGGCCGGTCCGCAGCTGCTTGTTCACGACGCGGCGCTTATGCTGGCGATTGCTTCCGCTGCGATTGCTGTCTGCGTCATCCGCCGGCGCTGGAAGCTGGCGCTCATTCTTCTGGTAATGGCCGGAGTAACGATACTCTCCTGTCTGCCGTTCCTGGTCCTCAACGTCCCGGGAAATTCGAATATCGTTTTGAAATATCCGACCAGCTTTGCCGGACTCTGGTACAATTTCAAGATTGCCTGCGGACCGCCTCAGTGGCTCGCACCAATGGTCTGGAGCGCGCTGGTTTGCGTCGCTTTGGGTGGAGCAATTTACCGCCTGGCGGCAACGCGGCGCGCACCGCCTTCAAGAGAATCCAATCTGCTCTTGTTTGGAATTTCCGTAGTGGTAATCAGCGCCGCCACCTATTTCGTTTTTCTGCGGGTGCTGAATTACTGGCCGCATCCGTGGTACTATTTGCCCTTGCTGGGAGTGATGGCTGCCGCGATCGACCTAATTATCGGCACCCTGTCGACTTTTCGCGGGGCGGGTTTCGCGCGGCTTGTGTTTGCCATCGCAATCTCGCCTGTGCTCGCCTTTGCCACTTGGCCCAAGCTGATTGAGCGCCAGACGAACATGGACATGATCGCGCACTCATTGGAAGAAAACGCGGCGCCCTCCGATTTGATTGTGGTAAATCCATGGGACCGCGGTGTCTCGTTCAACTGGTACTACCACGGCTCTGCCCGGTGGGTGACGGTGCCGATGATGAGCGAATATCGAATTCATCGCTACGATTTGCTCAAGGCGAAGATGATGTCCGCGAATCCGCTGGACGACCTGTTTGAATCAATCGCGCAAACGTTACGATCGGGACGCCAGGTTTGGCTCGTGGGCGGGGCACAGTGGCTTAAGCCCGGCGAAATTCCGCACTGGCTGCCGCCGGCGCCGAATTCAGAGTTCGGTTGGAACAATGATGCCTACCGGAATTCCTGGTCGCAGCAGCTGGGCGCATTCCTTCAACAGCACGTTGAGCAGGCGGAAATCTCGCCTGCCCCGGGCATTTCCGTTAACGAAGTGGAAAAAGAGCCGGTTTGGAGGCTGGCGGGCTGGCATGAGTAGACGGACCTCAACCGGATGAGGATTGAATGGCTTTACATTGGCGCCGGCCTTGCCTCAAGCTGCCACCGGGATTCATGAGCGAGATAAAGCGCAATTCAATCGCATGTTCGATGGGCATCATGGCCCACAACGAAGCGGCCAACGTTGGCCGGCTCTTAAAGGCGCTTATTGAGCAGCGAACAGAGACGGCCAAGCTCACTGAGATTATTGTCGTGGCCAGCGGTTGCACCGACCAGACGGAATCGATCGTGCAAAGCTGGGCCAAACGCGACACGCGCATTCGCCTAGTCGCGCAAGCTTGCCGCGAGGGCAAGGCGGCGGCAGTGAATTGTTTTCTAGCGGAAGCACGAGAGAGAATCTTGGTGCTGTGCAGCGCCGATTTAATCCCTGCGCCCGATACGATCGAGCAGGTAGTCATCCCTTTTTCCAGGCCCGAGATCGGTATGACGACCTGCCGCCAGAGTCCCGTAAACAATCCCAAGATCCTAATGGGATTTGCGGCCCATCTGCTTTGGGATCTCCATCACCAAATAAATCTGAAGGACTTCAAGGCAGGAGAACTGATTGCGTTCCGAAGGGTTTTCGAGCGTATTCCTTGCCGCACGGCGGTAGATGACGACATTATCGAGCAGACGGTTCGTAGCGAGGCGTACGACGTTCATTATGTGGCGACTGCAGTTGTCCACAACAAGGGGCCGGAAACGCTCAAAGATTTTTTGAGCCAGCGTCGCCGCATTTATGCCGGTCACCTCGCGATTCGTGATGCACTCGGGTATACCGTCGCCACCATTAGCGGTCTGAGAATTCTTGGCATCGTATTGCGTCGATTGGATTGGCGCCCATCCCAGTTTTTCCGGACGTGGATCGTCGTTTTACTTGAAGCTTACGGCCGGTTCCTCGGTTGGTGGGATTACAAGCAGCGGCGCGATCACAGCATCTGGGAGATTGCAGAAACGACCAAGGATTTGGCGTCGGAACTCTCGGCCCAACAACAAGCCTCCTAGGGAAGTTCCGCAGGGTTCGAGCGGGCCTAGCCATTATGAGTCTGTTTGAATACTTGGACAGACTGCCGGTTGTTCATTTGGTAGTGCGCTGGCTGCGAGTGCGGCAGCTTGTCGGCTTTTTGCTGAACGTCTTCTCGCTCAACCGAACTTTGCCTGGCAGCGGCGTGCAATATCGATGTCGTGATCTCGAAACCCTTTTGATGGCTCATCGAGTTTTCGTCGGCAACAGCTACGGCAACGTGATCGATTCTAAGACCACGCGCACCTTTGTCGATTTAGGCTGCAACGTTGGGCTATTCGCCGCTCTGTGCGCCCACGAGACCGGCCGTCGCGATTTGCACGGGCTGATGGTCGATGCCAATCCCGCAATGATCGAAGAAACGCGCTGGCTTCTGGCGGCAAACGGTCTCGACAAGGTGGTGGCGTTGCACGGTCTTGTTGGCGGGGCTGGGGCGGGAGACACAGCCGAATTTTATTTACTACCGTCGCACCTAGGCTCGTCGCAATTCCCCGTTTACGATCCTAGCAAACCTCCCAAAGGTGCATGGAAAAAAGTGGCCGTGCCGAAGATCGACTTGGAGGCGGCTTGGAAAAAGCATTTCGGCGGCGCCAGGTGTCACCTGCTCAAAGTCAATATCGAGGGGTCGGAAAAGGAACTATTTCGCACCGAGAGTCTGTTTCTGCGGCGCGTGGATAAGATTGTAGTCGAATGGCACAAATGGCTCCTGTCGCGCGAGAGCATGGAGGAACTGCTGCGATCGCAAGGCTTCGCCCTGGTCGAAATACTGCGGGAAACGGAATCCCTCGGCGATGCGGTCTACCAGCGAAGTTAGATATCATTGAATACCAGTCACATTCGCGGGTGACTGGCGCGGCGATCGTAGAATTGACACGCCGGCCTTGGGGTTGCTACAAGCCAGCATGTTCAAGGTCATCATTGCCATCCTCTTCTGTTCCCTGACGCCGCTCGCCTCGGCCCAATCGCCGTCTCCTGCGCAGCTGAACGACTCGCAGCTAAGGACACTGCCAACGGAAGGAACACCAACGAAGGGGTACACTCTGCCTCCGGAAAAGTATGAAAAAGCCGTGGCTTTTTCGCGCGCCAAGTATCGCCTGTACTTTGTCGATTTCGCCTATGGCATTCTCATTCTGGCGTTGCTACTAGGTTGGCGCGTCGCCCCCAAATACCGGGACTGGGCGGAGCGCGTTTCCGGACGCCGATTTGTCCAAGCCTGGATCTTCGCGCCCCTGTTCTTGTTGACGACGGCCATCCTCGGTCTGCCTATCGAGATTTATCGACAGGGCCTCTCGCGCAAATTCGAGCAATCTGTTCAAGGCTGGGGATCGTGGACCTGGGATTGGACAAAGGGCCAGCTCATTTCGGTTATTTTCGGCGCGCTTATCCTCTGGATTCTCTACGGGGCGATTCGACGCAGCGCCCGCCGGTGGTGGTTTTATTTCTGGCTGGCGACTATCCCGATCACGATTTTTGTGATTTTCATCACTCCGCTAGTAGTTCAACCGCTCTTCTTCAAGTTCGAGCCCCTTCAGAACAAGCATGCCGACCTGGTCGCGCAGATTTCGAAGGTGGTGGAGCGCGGAGGGTTGGAAATTCCACCGCAGCGCATGTTCGAAATGAAAGCGAGCGAAAAGCTCAATTCGCTGAATGCATACGTGGCCGGCATCGGCGCCTCCAAGCGCGTTGTGGTCTGGGACACGACCATGGCGCGTATGACGAATGAGCAAACGCTTTTCGTCTTTGGCCATGAGATGGGCCACTACGTCCTCGGACATATACCCAAGCTGATCGCTTTCGTTTCCGGGCTTCTCTTCGTCTTTCTCTACCTTGGCTATCGTGGAATGAACTGGGCGATTAGTCGCTGGGGTGGCCGTTGGCAGATTCGCGGCTTGGAAGACTGGGCATCGCTTCCGGTGTTGCTGCTCTTTCTCACGATCTTTAGTTTCGTGGCGGATCCGTTGAGCAACGCGATCAGTCGCCGCTTCGAGCACCAGGCGGACACCTATGGGCTGGAAGTCATTCACGGCCTCGTGCCTCGCCCTGCCGACGCCGCCGTGCCTGCGTTTCAAATTCTGGGCGAAGTCAACCTATCCGATCCCAACCCTTCGCCACTCGTCGAGTGGTGGCTTTTCAACCATCCCTCGGTCAGTAAGCGCATCCAGTTTTCGGAAAGCTACGACCCCTGGAGCAAGGGAGAGCCGCAGTTTGTGAAGTGAAAAGAGGTTTCCGACCCGATAACTGGATTCTAACCCCCCATCGGACGGGGATTGAATGCCTTTACAAATGTGATGGCCCTGGCTCACACTGATTTGGTGTCAGTAACCAAGAATCGCAATCCGATCACCTGTTCGATGGGGATCATGGCCCACAATGAAGAGGCCAATGTCGGGCGTCTGTTACAAGCGCTTGTCTCGCAGCGAACCGGGACGGCGGTCCTAACTGAGATTGTTGTCGTGGCCAGCGGCTGCACCGACAAGACGGAATCGATCGTGCAAAGCTGGGCCGAACGTGACGCGCGGATTCGCTTGATCACACAACCTCGTCGCGAAGGCAAAGCCGCGGCGGTGAATCGTTTTCTGGCGGAATCGCGGGAGCAGGTGCTGTTGCTATGCAGTGCAGACCTCTTGCCGGAAGCGGAATCGATCGAACGAATCGTCGCTCCATTTGCTGATTCTGCGATCGGCATGACTACGTGCCGCCCGGTACCGGTGAACAATCCGAACACCTTCATGGGCTTTGTCGCCCACTTATTGTGGGGTCTTCATCACCAGATAAATTTGAAGGATTTCAAGGCAGGCGAAATGATCGCCTTCCGAAAAATCTTTCAGCGAATTCCCTACGGCACGCCGGTGGATGAAGCCAGCATCGAACCGGCAATTCGCAATGCCGGCTATGGCGTTTGCTATGTGCCGACCGCCATTGTCCACAATAAGGGCCCCGAGACGCTGTCCGATTTTTTAAAGCAACGGCGCCGCATTTATGCCGGACATTTGGCCCTGCGGGACACGGCCGGCTACACGGTCAGCACGATGAAAGGGTCAAGAATACTTGGATTAGTGTTACGAACGTTGGATTGGCATCCGCGCCGGTTTCTGTGGACCTGGGCCGTGGCCTTACTCGAGGTCTACGGACGCTTCCTGGGCTGGTGCGATTACGGACAGCGACTCGATCACAGCATCTGGGAGATGGCAGAGACGACCAAGGGATTGGAACCGGAACTCTCGACCGAACAGCTGGCTGCCTAGGGAAATTTAATGAAATCGATGGTGACCGTGCTCACGCGGATTCCGTTGTTCCAATCGTACCGCCGATTTGGCTGGCCGAGGTTGCTGCCTTTGAACATGACGTTGTCGCCCTCGCCGAGGTGCAATTCGCGTTGCCTCACCTGTAACATTTGGAAAAAACGCGAGGACGAGCTGACCATTGATGAATGGGACAAGACTCTGGCTTCGCTGGGGCGGACGCCATTCTGGATCACCATCAGCGGGGGTGAGCCGCTCATGTATCCGCACGTTGTCGATCTAGCGACGCTGGCTTACAAACATTGCCGCCCTGGTATCATCAATATCCCAACCAACGCGCTTCTCCGGACGATTCCTGAAAAAGTGGAGCGCATCGCCAGGGCGTGCCCGGAAAGCCAGTTGATCATCAATCTGTCTCTCGACGGCATCGGCGAGAAACATGACGCCGTTCGCGGCGTCCCCGGTAACTTTAAGAAATTCGAGGAGCGGCTGGAAGAATTGCTCGCTCTTCGCAAACGACTGCCAAACCTGACCGTGGGTATTCACTCAGTCGTGTCGGTATTCAATGTCGATCAGTTGAGCGAACTCACTGCCTACGCCGATCGGTCGGGCGCAGACCAGTTTATCACCGAGATCGCTGAATCGCGGGTCGAGCTCGATACGGTTGGGCTCCCGATCACGCCGAGCGCGGAGAAATATGGGGAGGCGATCGATCGCCTGATCGCCCATGTAAAGGCCCGGCATTTCAGCGGCATGGCCAGATTTACCGAAGCGTTCCGGATTGAATATTACAAACTGGTGAAACGCATTCTAGATGAGAAGGATCAGGTGATTGCCTGTTACGCAGGTTGGGCGAGCGCGCAGATCTATGCGAATGGCACGGTATGGCCCTGTTGTGTGCGGGCCGATGATTTGGGCAACCTGCGCGATCACAACTACGACTTTAAAGAAATCTGGTTTGGTGCACGGATCAAAGAAGTCCGGCGCAGTATCGCAGCTAAAGAATGTCATTGTCCGCTGGCGAATGCGTCCTACACCAACATGCTTCACGACATTCCGACCCTGACGAGGGTCGGCGGCAATCTCTTGTCGCTGGCCAAAGGTGAATCGGCCACTAACCAGGCGCCTCAACAGCACCCTGCGCCGGCCGTTACCTGACGGCGACACAGTCATCTGCATCGGACCATCCTGGTCCCCTGTAACCTATGCCTGTTGACCAAACGATCGAGAAAATGACGCAACCGGGACTGACGAGAGGCGGTTCGAATCGCAAGTCGGCACCGCGTTCAATCGTCGTCGTCGGAGCCGATGGGTTTGTCGGTGGCGGTCTGGCGAAGGGTCTTTCGACAACCAAGATCACCTATGGCCAGCCACGCGACGATGAGATCCACATTTCACAAGCTGCACCGCTTCTGCGAAACGCAGATGTAATCATCAATACCGGCGGTTTTCGGATTCAACCCGGCTGCGGTTATGCTGACTACCAACGATCTCATGAGGGCGCGACTGCAGCCATTATCGCCCACATCCGCCCGGGAGCATTACTGATCCAAATCTCCAGCGCCTCGGTCCTTGGCAAATCAACGACGCGGTCGTTAGGTCCGAGAGCAACGCCCGCTCCGGAAACTTTTCCGTCGCCTTCATATGCAATGGCGAAATTTGAAGCTGATCGGTTTCTCGTCAGAGCCGCAGCGGAGCGCGATTTCCGCGTAGTTTTTCTTCGGCCGGCAACGGTCTATTCGAAGGACGGCGCTGGAATAATAGGCACGCTAATCAAATTGGCGAAACGGGGAATTATCCTGCGGCTCTACCCACATGAGGCCCGTCAGCATTTCTGCTGCATGAGGTTGCTTGTCGATGTTGTTGGCCGCGTTATTGAACACGATGTGCCTCACTTGACCGGCCTGCTCGTCGCCGATCCATATGCGATCACTAATCGCGAGCTGGAAGCGATCATTCGCCTATACACGCCAACTTCAAAACTGGTGTTACCCATTCCGGCGAATTGGCTGAGCACGCTGCTGACGCGCACCGTTCGTTCGAAAAATCCAAAGCTTGATCTGAGAACGTGGGGCGAAATATTCGGCGTGCTCAATCTGGATACGGTTTATGATCCCACCGAAACCTACACACTGCTCGGAATCGATCCGGCGCAATACTCGCTGGAGAGAACTCTCCAGCCGGTGATCAAAGAGGCAGTAAGACCGGAAAGTTTGTGATGGAGATTTTAGTAACCGGCGCGACCGGCTTTATCGGACCGCATCTCGTCACGGGGTTGCGTGGTCGCGGCTGTAGTGTGCGCATCCTTGCTCGCCCTAACGAGGACACAACACAATTCGAGAGACAGGGAATCGCGGTCCATCGGGGCGATCTTCGAAATGCCGGAACGCTGATTTCGCCGTTCCAAGGCGTCGATGCGGTTTTTAATTTGGCAGCCGTCCATGGTTTGTGGCGGGCAAGGCAGGAATACTATGACGTTAATGTCGCGGGCGCTGAGAACGTTTGTCGCGCGGCGCTCGCCGCAGGGATTCGGCGGCTCGTCCATATGAGCACTTGGACGGTTTGTGGTTTCGGGCTCGGCCGGCCAGTATCCGAGGATTTGCCGTTAAAGGCCGGCACCGACACCTATCAGATTACCAAGGTGGAAAGCGATCGAATCGTGCAGCGTTACATCGCTGAAAATAATCTTCCGGCCACGATTGTTCGCCCCAGCACGATATTTGGGCCAGGGGACGGAATAAATTTTTCTAGAATGGCCGAGCGCCTTTGCGCCGGCAAAGCCGTCATCATCGGATCAGGCCGTAACGCCGTTCCATTTTTGTATATCAGCGACTTGGTGGACGGAATGATCCGGGCCGCTTTCAACGAAAAGGCCACGGGCCAGATTTATAACATCGGCCACGACCAGCCTCTAACCCAGGAGGAGATGTGGCGCTGCATCGCTGCGGAAATCGGCGTGAACCCACCGCGGTTGCGAGTGCCTTATCACTTCCTTTATCCGCTCGGTGTGTTGGCGGAAAAACTCGTGGACCGGGATAACCCTAAACGGCAACCGCTCGTGACCCGATATGGTGTTCAGATTTTCGGCACCGACAACCGCCAATCCATTGAGAAAGCGCGACGGGAGTTGGGATACGCTCCGCAAGTTAGCCTGCGCGACGGTATTCGCATGACAGCGGAGTGGTATTTGAACCAGCAAGCGAGGTCCGAATCTGAGCCAGAAGCGGTAGCAATGACGTTGTGACCACGCTGCCGTTCCGCTCTATAAAATTCCTGTATGCTCTCGCGCTCGCTGAAGAGGAGGGCATAGGGACAGCCTACGAGTACTTTGCCAAACGGTTAGTATTGGCTCCCTGGCTGGCAAAACTTCCTCATCCACAGCGGATGCTGATCGCTGGTCTGCCCGAGAAGTACGGTTTCAGTCTCGATTTCCTGTTGCTCGCAAACGAAATGGCCGTCGCCAATGTGGTTGTGATCGAAGAACGCCCCTGGGCGCTGGACAAGCTGGCTCGGAGTCTTGCCGCAGCACAAGCAATAGGCGAACTGACTCGATTACAACCTGAGTATCTTCTTGTGCCTGAGCTCGGCTCGCTCGACGAGCGGGCCAAAGACTTTGACCTCTGCATTTCATGTGGCGTGCTGCAACGCCTGGATGCGGCCGTTCGTCGACGTTATGTGAGGGGACTTACAAGATTGGCGACCACCGTCGCACTGTTCGCGCCAAACGCAGATGATGCCGGCCGCAGAGACCTTATGGGATTGAGCCTGACCGAGATAAGGGCGCTAATCGAGCCCCCGGAAGTGTTAGAGAGTTGCGATTATGTGGACATGCCGCCGTGGAGGGCGGGTCTCGAACGCTCTCCCGCGCAACGCAAACGAGCAACGAGCGGACGACCTGAGGCGTTCGCTATGCGAATACTGGAACAGCATGCACGACTCGAGAAATTCTTTCCGCTCCCATGGCGAAAGCGCCGGTCTCATATTGTATACGCATTCGTTAGCCGGCTAATTGGCGAGGTGGCGAAAGGATGACACTGATTCAATATTTGGACGGCGTGCCTGCGTTTCATTTGCTGGTTCGCTGGCTGCGCCTTCGGCAATTCGTGCATCTCCTGCTGAAGATCCATCCGCTCAACCGCACTCTCCCTGGTAGCGGCGTCCGGTATCGATGCCGCGATCTCGAAACCGTTGGCTCGGCTCACAGAATCTTTGTCTGCAATAACTACGGCAAAGTGATCGATCCCAAGACCACTCGAACCTTTGTCGATTTGGGCTGCAACGTCGGGCTGTTTGGTGCGTTGCTCGCCCACGAGACTGGTTGTCGCGATTTGCGGGGGCTCATGATCGATGCCAACCCGGCGATGATCGATGAAACGCGTTGGCTCCTGGCGACCAATGACCTCGACCGAGTGGCGGCGCTGCACGGGCTTGTCGGCGCGGCCGGCGACGGCGACACGGCTGAATTCTATTTGCTGCCGTCGCACCTGGGCTCGTCTCAATTTCCCGTTTATGACCCGGGCAAACCTCCCAAGGGTAACTGGAGAAAATTGGCGGTGCCGAGGATCGACTTGGAGGCGGCCTGGCAAGAGCGTTTCGGCGATGTCCGATGCCACCTTCTTAAAGTTAATATTGAAGGATCGGAAGAAAAACTATTTCGCGCCGAGACGATGTTTCTGCGGCGCGTGGATAGAATCGTGGTCCAGTGGCACAAGTGGCTGGTTTCGCGCGAGAGCATGGAGGAAACACTGCGATCGCAAGGACTCGCGCTGGTCGAAGTGCTCCGGGAAAATGATTCCAGCGGCAATGCGCTCTACCAACGAACATAAATGTCACTGAAGGTGATTCGTGTTTTCATAACCGGAGCGACCGGTTTCGTGGGCGGCGCTTTGGCGCGCGAATTGGCAGGACGCGGCGCCGATCTTCATGCCCTCGCGCGGCCCGGCGCAGATCGCAGCCCACTCGCCGACATCAAGATTACATGGCACGAAGGCGACATCACGGTGCCGGAAAGGCTGAAGGATACTCTTGCCGGCGCTGACTGGATCATTCATGCCGCCGGTCCGTTAGGCGAATCTGGTGCGCCGGAAGAAGTTTATCGACAACTTCACGTCGGTGGGACTCGCAATGTCATGTCTGCAGCCTTGGCTGTTGGGAGCGTGAAGCGGTTTCTACACGTTAGCAGTCCCGGCGTGCTCGGTCCGATCCCAGGTGATCCGGCGAGCGAAGATCTCCCTTACGCTCCAACCAATCCGTACGAACGGGCCAAGGCCGGGGCAGAGCAGGTCGCGCGCGAATTTACCGAACGCGGCCTGCCGGTGGTCATCGCCCGCCCGGAATTTATTTATGGGCCGGGCGATCGCCATGTGCTCCGTCTCTTTCAGGCAATTCAGCGCGGTCGTTTCTTTTACATCGAAGGTGGCCGCCACCTTTGTCATCCCACGTTCATCGCAGATGCCGTTTCCGGAATATTGTTATGTTTGGAGCGTGGCCGAACGGGCGAGACTTATCACATCGCCGGTCCGCATCCCGTGACGTTCCGGGAATTATGCGAAACAATCGCCTCTGCACTTAATGTGCACTCGCCTTCGTTCAGTCTGCCGCGTTGGGCGGCGATGCTGGGGGCGAGTGCATCTGAAGCGCTTGGAAAAATTATCGGCCGCAAACCGCCGCTGAGCCGCGCTGGTGTCGAGTTCTTCACGATCGATCGCAGATTTTCCTGGCAAAAAGCACGGGATGAACTGGGTTACACGCCGCAATTCGACCTGGGGGCAGGCACCACCAGCACGGTGAACTGGTACCGCGAAAAACGGTGGCTGTGATCAAATCACAGCAACGCGAATCGCCGCTACTTGATCACACCAACTTCGGCACGGCGATTTTTCGCCCAGGCTGATTCGCTGTGCCCGGATTCGGCTGGCATCTCCATGCCGAAACTCACCGTTTGAATCCGGCTGCCATCCACGCCTTGCGAAATTAGACTTTCGCGCACCGCGCCGGCCCGGCGATCGCCAAGGCCGCGATTATATTCAGCTGTGCCCCGTTCGTCGGTGAATCCGGCGATGATGATTTGCGATCCGCCCTTCACCTGATTTGCAATCTCCTGAATCTTTCCAGTCTCGGAAGCACGAACCGACTGGCTATCGAAATCGAAATAGATCGGCTGGAATTGTCCACGCTGAACATTGTCTCCAAAAAACGATGTACCTTCGCGGCGCTCGGGCAATGGCGTGCCGTTGACGTAATCACCCGTTGATCCGGCCCCTTCTCCGCCGCCGCCTTTTTTACTGCAACCGGTCGCGCTCAAAAATAAAACGAGAACTGCGGCCGGCCCAATCAAGGTGAGTAATTGTCGAAAAAGTGAGGGAGGATTGTTCGTCATGTTTGGCAGAATAACGCTGGAGTCCCCGCACGCAAGCGGGTCAGGCGCGCTTCGGAGCAAACAGCACGGTCAAAGCGCGCCAGAGACTGTGCGCTGCCTTTGGCTCGCCGGCGCGCGCCACTAACACCGGGCAGCTCGTGCCGTTCACAATGCTGCGCGTCAGATTCCCCATGATGTAGTGGCGAAAAGCACCGCCTGCTCGCGGGGTGCCGGTTACGATCAAGTTATAGTTGCCGGCGCGCACTTCATCGAAAACCTGATCCACCACTATCCCATGACGAACGCGCACTTCGGCGATCACTCCGAGACGCCCCAAATCCTCTTTTTGTTTTCGCAAATTCAAGCCGAGTTCCGAATTTGATTCGAGCAATTGATCGACGTCTTCCTCCAGCCGAACTAAATCGGCATAGATCGCCGGCGGCTCGGCCATCACATGCAATAGAGTGACCCTGGCTCCGACCGCAGCGGCCAGCTTGCCGGTGAGCTGTACCGCGTCGTCGATGAATGCCTTCCCGCCGGTACAAACAAGGAAGCGGTCCAACGTTTTGCCTTCGCCGATCGCCACCAGGACAGGTGGGTGGATCGCCTTGATGACTTCATAGGTCCTCTCCGAACGCCAATAATGTCCAGTGGCTCCGGTGCGCCGCGCGCCGATGACAACGAGATCATATTTTGAGGTCGATGTTTGATTCAGGATCTGGCGAACTGGTTCGCCGCTTTGCATGACAATTTCGAGAGCAACACCGTCTTGGCGCAGCGACAGGGCCTGTGTTTCCAGCGCTTGTCGCAATGCAGGCTCGTCGCCGGCGTCCTCAACGATGCCAAGCAAAGTCGTTTCCGCCTGCAACGGCGCGGCGAATCGCGCCGCGAGCTGCGTCGCGTTGTCCGAAGGCGGCGTTCCATCACTACAAATCAGGATCTTCATCGCGAATTACAATTTGTGGCCGGTGACAAGGGTGTAAATGACAATAGCTGCCCCGATAATAGGAAGCGGCACGAACGCGAGCCGGATCTTTGGGCCGGTGAAATATTGGGTGCAGATTGCGCCAATCTGCGCGCCGATGGCCGCGCCTGTATGCATTACGAGCGCGATCAGGATGTCGACATTCCCTTTCACCGCGTGGGTGAACGTTCCCAGGCTCGCCGACAAAATAATTTCGAACAGATCCGTTCCTACCGCGAGATGTGTTGGGATCCCAAGCACGTAAACCATGGATGGCATGCGAATATAACCTGCCCCTCCGCCCAGAAAGCCGCTGAAGAATCCTCCTACCAAACCGACCAGGATAATCGTCCAAAGCGAAATCTTCACGCCAGACGTCTGCAAGTGGATCATCGGCCACATTTTCAGTCCCTGAATTCTCCGGGTCATATGTTTTAAGGCGGAATGATCGTCTGTCGTTTTCGCGCCTTTTATCGGCCTGCGAACGGTCTTTTGCGATGCGAGAGTTTTTCGGGACTCCCAAAACATGAACACTGAAATACTCAGGTAAACGACAATTGAGACGATGCTGACGACCAGATTCACGTTTCCGGCGCGCTTCAACGCCTGAATCAATTGCGCTCCGACTTCGACCCCGCCAAATGTTCCCACCGCCATGAGCAGTCCGAGTTTAAGATCGACATTGCCGAGCGCGCGGTGACGCTTCGCCGCCACGACCGACTTGCCGACGATGTGCGCCAGGTCGGTGCCCACGGCAAAGTTCCAATCCAGTCCGACTGCGCGCAGCGCCGGGCCGGCGATGAAACTGCCGCCCACGCCGAAAAATCCACCGAGAATTCCAATGATAAAACCCACCACCACGAGGTAGATCGGACTGATGTGGGCGTTGGAGATTGGGAAAAACATTTCTTATTCCGAACGGCCGCGAAGCATTCTGAACAGCAGCGTGGTCACACCTTCAAGAACCACTGCCTGGCCGATGATCAGCAGAATGGCCACACTGGCGTAGGTGTATCGATGATGGAGTTCCAATTCGAGCAGCCAGCCTCCCAGAAAATGGAGCACCAGGAAGAAGTAGCCCACCACCAGAACCGCATAGACCCCCAGCTCGATAAAAAATGCTCTAAGTATTTTGGCCGCTTCGGGTTTCATGAATCTGTTCCAGTTCCTTCGTCCGTCCTTTGTCTGCCGGTTGCGTCGAGTCTCGTCAACATGCGAATTCTATTGCGCGGCGAGCATTTTTTCCTAAGCTAGCCCTCCACTTTTACAGGGATAAATAAATGGCTGATGCAGCGAATAAATACGCCGAAAACGTAGCGGGGAAATTCTACGTCGATGATCAATGCATTGACTGCGATTTGTGCCGGGAAACCGCGCCTGCGAATTTCAAGCGCAACGACGATGGCGGTCACTCTTACGTTTATAAACAGGCGGAAAGCCCTGAGGAAGAGGCTCTCTGTAAAGAAGCGATGGAAGGTTGTCCGGTCGAAGCCATCGGCAGTGACGGCTAATCATTCGTTGCGGCTCCGAATGTTTTCGGGCCGAATCAATGCCGAACTCTGAAATCCCGGTCGCCCTGACGATCGCCGGATCGGATAGCAGCGCCGGCGCGGGTCTGCAGGCCGACTTAAAAACATTTACCGCGCTCGGTGTCTACGGGCTGACCGTCGTGACCTGCGTTGTGGCGGAGACGCCGGGGAAGGTTGCGCGTATCGAGGCCGTAAGTACGGAACTCGTTCGCGAGCAAATCAAGGTGCTGGCAAAGGGTTTTCCGATCGCTGCGATCAAGACCGGGCTGCTTTGCTCTGCCGATATTGTGAGCGCAGTCGCGGAGTCCGTCGTCGATCTTATCAGGAAAAAACAGCGGGTTCCCCTCGTGATCGATCCGGTAACTGTGGCGACCAGCGGCGATCTCCTCCTGCAGCCCGATGCGATCAAGCTTTATGAATCGAAGTTGTTTCCTTTGGCTACGCTTATTACACCCAACCTCGACGAAGCCGCCAAACTGCTCGGTCAAAAAATCAAAGATCGACAATCGATGGAGAAGGCCGTTCGCGCATTGGCAAAAAAATATCGAGTGCCGATTTTGCTCAAGGGTGGACACCTTGCCGGCCGCCATGCAATCGATCTCCTGCTTGCCGACGGCGAGTTGACCGAGTTCGTTGAACGGTATGTGTCCGGGGTTGCGACTCACGGCACAGGCTGCACTTATTCCGCCGCTATTACCGCGGGCCTCGCTTCGGGCCTGGCGCTGGGAGATGCCATCGCGCGGGCCAAAAAATTTGTCACGTCATCGATTGCCCGGCATTTCCGGTGGAAACGCCGCACCGGCAAAGCGCTCGACGCTCTCAATCATTTCCGGCTGTGATTGGTTCGCGCAGCTGCCGGGAACGCCGAACAGCCTAAGGTTCATTCGTTTTCTTTATGTCCTCCCAGCGTTTTAGCTTCATCGCTTCGATCGCCGCGGCTGTTTCCGCTTGTTTTTTGCTGCGGCCGTCGCCTTGGCCAAGTACGATGCCCTCCCAAATCACTTTGGAGATGAAAGTTTTTTCGTGCTCCGGTCCGCTTTGCGAGACTAATTCATAAACCGGGCTTTGCGGCGAGATGCTTTGCAGCAGTTCCTGCAAATGTCCCTTGGGATTGATGTCGACCGGTTTTTCTTCAATTTGCTCCAGATCAGTCCGCGCTTGATCGAGAATGAATTTCTTCGCCGTTTCCAAATCGCTATCGAGATAAATCGCGCCAATTAGCGCCTCGAACGCGTCGGC
>JBDTZF010000160.1:0-4863 GCA_040005265.1 Verrucomicrobiota bacterium | reverse complement strand
CGCGAGTTCACGCAATCGTTACTTCGCCGCCATCTGTCTGTAACAATCGCCTTCTACGTTCGCTCAACGCACTGAGCAGGCGCGATGGGTAGTGCTCAGCAACCACTCACCACAAAACAAGGAGAATACATGCTGCCCAGAAAGTTCGTTTTCATTGCCATCACCGCGAGTTTTATCTTCGGGACGATGCCGATCTTGCGCGCGCAAGATGCAGGCGCGCTGCTCGATCTTCTCGTAAGAAAGAAACTCATCACCGACCAGGAAGCCGAGGAGGTGCGTGCGGAATTAACGCAAGAGGTTTCAGCGACGCCGGGTGGGAAGTGGAAACTCTCGGCCCCGATCACAGAACTCGAGATCTACGGTGACGCGCGCATGCGATACGAATATCGCGGCGGTCGTACGGGCGACGATAACCCGGTTGCCGCCCGCGGCGCGGGCGTCGCCGGCCGGCGTGACTGGCAGGAACGCGAACGCGAGCGCTATCGTTTGCGCCTCGGTCTCCGCGGAACACTGGCCGACGACTGGTTCTTTGGAATCCGTTTGGAAACGAGCACCAGCCCGCGCTCGACCAACGTGACCTTCGGCGACGACAGCCAGGTCAATGGGCCGTTCTCAAAAGACAGCGACCGGATCAGTGTCGGCCAGGTCTATCTCGGTTATCGCGGATTTAAGGACATCACATTGACCGCCGGTCGAATGCCGCAACCGCTCGTGACTACGCCAATGGTGTGGGACGACGATATCAATCCGGAAGGCTTGGCCCAGCAATGGAAGCATTCGTTTAATTTTGAATTCGGCGGAGGCGGCAGCGTGGCCCAGCCGGCGAGTTACACCAAAGAAGGCGACAAAGCCGTCGCGGCACCCCTGGCCGCGGAAGAACCATTCAAGCTTAAAGTCGATCTCTTCGCCAACTTCGCGCAGTTCGTTTATGACGATGCAAATCCGGAGAACCCGCTGGGCAGAAGGTCAACGACAACGGCCAACGGCAGGACGCCGCAGCTGATTCCGAACACGGACGCCTTCCTGCTGGCGTGGCAGGTCGGCGCAAGATTCAATTTCCCGAAGACCCTTTACGCCCAGGTGGCGCCGACCGTCTATAATTATACCGGCAACGGCGACACGTTTAACGTTCATTACCGCGGCGGCGAACGAACCCTTATTAACGGCACCAGCAGCACCGGTTCGCTGGGAACCAATCAAACGGGCATTAATAGTCTCCTCGTTTTCGATATGCCGTGGGAAATCGGATGGAAACTCGGCGAATTGCCGATGCGCTTCTTTGGCGATTTTGCGGTCAATCTTGAGGGTGCCGATCGCGCGGATGCGGCTGGCCATCCCGACAAGCACGATCAGCGCTACGCCTATCAAGCGGGATTCGGCGTCGGGCAGTTGAAAGCGAAACACGATTGGGAAGTCAGAGCTTTCTGGCAGCACACCGAACAATATTCACTCGACCCTAACTTGGTCGACTCCGACATCTTCGACAGCCGGGTCAACATGGAAGGCGTTGGAGTCACCGCAGCATACGCGCTGAGCGACGCGGTGATATTCAAGCTCACCTGGGCATACGGCTGGCCGAGCGACGACTCGCTCGGAACCGGCGGCTCCGGCGACATCGGCATTAATCCGCTCGACCAATTTCAGATTTTCCAAGCCGACCTGAACGTAAAATTCTAACCAACATCGACAATCCTAATCACATGAAATTGAAATCCATCGTTATCATTCTGGCCGTTGCGCTCGGCTTGACCCAGGCTAAAGCCGACAAGCTCGTCATCAAAGGCTCCGACACGCTCGGGGCCAAGCTTGTGCCGCAATTGGCCGAACAGTTCAAGGCGCAGCATTCCGGCACCAACATCGACATCGCTGCTGAAGGATCGACAACCGGCATCGCCGCCATCATCGACGGCACCGCCGAGATTGGGATGTCCAGCCGGCGCGCGAAACCCGCCGAGGTCGGCGCGGCGGCGAGCAAGGGCAAGCACTTGAAACCAACCATCGTGGCTTATGACGGCATCGCGGTGATCTTGAACTCAGCCAATCCGGTCAAGGCCCTAACGAAAAAACAGGTCGAGCAGATTTTCACCGGTGAGGTGACCGATTGGAGCGCGGTGGGCGGTTCCGGCGGCAAAATCTCCATCTACACGCGGAACACTTCATCCGGCACTTATTCCGATTTCAAAGAGTTGGCGATGAAGAAGCGCGACTATGCGCCGAGTTCGCAAAAGATGGCCGGCAACGAGCAGATCGCATCCGAAGTCGGCAAGAATCCGAACGGGGTTGGTTACGTCGGTCTCGCTTACACAAAGGCGAGCGGGATTAAAGCGATGTCGATCGACGGCAACGTGCCGTCGGTGCAAACCGTTCTGAACAAGTCGTACCCTTACGCGCGGCCCACGTTTTATTACACGAACGGCGAAGCCAGCGGCGTGGCGAAAGAGTTTCTCGATTTCACGATCGGTCCGGTTGGACAAAAAATTGTCGGTCGTGTCGGATTTGTTCCAATTAAATAAACAACGAAGTCACTCCAGGGTTAGGGAAATGAAAAGCCCGCTGAGAGAGCGCGCTCAGCGGGTTTTTCCGGGCGATCGGAACATCGACAGCGAACCTCTGGCCCCGCCGAGAATTTCATTCGATGATCTGCCCTCGGAAGACTCATCACCCAAAAAGGTTCGAACGGCGTGGATCTCCGATCTGCATCTCGGCACGCGGACGAGCAACGTTCCTGCGCTGCTCCAGTTCTTGCGCGATTACGATTTCGATAATCTCTACATCGTCGGCGATTTGATCGACATCTGGTCGTTGCGTCGGGGCCGTTACTGGCCGCAGGAGCACAACGACGTCATTCAAAAAATTCTTCGCAAGGCGCGAAAGGGAACGCGGGTAGTTTACATTCCGGGAAACCACGATGAACTGGTCGCCGATTTTTGCGGCGCTTACGGCAACATCGACATCCGGCAGAGCGCCATACATGTCACCGCTACCGGTGAACGCATTCTAGTTATCCACGGCCACGAGTTGGACACCGTGGTGCAAAATGTGAAGTGGCTCGCTTACCTCGGCGATGTTGGCTACCAATTCCTGCTCTCGCTCAATCCGCTCATCAATTTTGTCCGGCGCCGTTTCGGGCTCGGTTATTGGTCACTCAGCGCCTATGCCAAGAAACGAGTAAAGGACGCGGTCAGTTTCATCGGGAAGTTCGAAGAGGCAGTCGTGCATTACGCCGAGCGCCACAGTGTCGATGCCGTCCTGTGCGGCCACATCCATAGCGCGGCCATTCGAAAATTTGGCAACGTCACTTATTACAATTGCGGCGACTGGGTCGAGAGCTGTTCGGCCATGATCGAGCGGAACGATGGCGTCATCGAGCTCATTCGTTATCCCGCGTTCACGGAACAGAGTGGGGAAACGAAAATACCTGTGCCCGATTTGCACGACGCGATTGCATGAAATTACTATTCTTCGCCTTACCGATTCTGCTGTGGTTGGGAGAAACCGCGTGCGCGCTGTCGCCCGCCACCGAGATCATCGTTAGCATTCCGGATCAGGAACTGGCTCTGGTCGATCACGGCAGATTGATCGTGCGCTGTCCGATTTCGACGTCAAAGTTCGGAATCGGCGATTCTAACGGGAGCTATCGCACTCCGCTGGGAACACTTTTTGTTTCTGGAAAATTCGGCGACCATCTGGCGTCGGGCGCGGTGATCAAGAACCGCGTGGCTACGGGCGAAATTGTCGATCCTAATGCGCCCGGCCGGGACGCCATCGTTTCGCGCGTCATTTGGCTGCGTGGGAAAGAAGCGCAGAATCGGTCCGCCCACGATCGTTGCATTTACATTCACGGCACCCCGGAGGAATCGCGCATCGGGAAACCGGCCAGCTACGGCTGCATCCGAATGCGCTCCAAGGACATCATTACGCTTTACTGTCTTGCCCACGTGGGAATGCACGTGACCGTTACCCAGAAGCGAATCGGCGATTTCCGCCCGCCGGAAGAACCGAGCTTGTTGGCGAGAGCAGATTAGCTCGAAATGAAAAAGAAGGTTTTGTTCATCTGTGTTCACAACAGCGCGCGCAGCCAGATGGCAGCGGCCCTGCTGAACAAAATGTGCGGCGAATTCTTCGAGGCAGACAGCGCCGGGCTGGAGCCGGGTACGCTCAGCCCGCTCGCAGTGGAAGCGCTGCGCGAGATCGGGATCGACATCTCGAGAAACAAAACGCAAAGCGTGTTCGACATTTTCAAGTCAGCTCAGCTTTTCCCATTTGTGATCACGGTTTGCAGCGAGAGCGAGGCGAACGGTTGTCCGATATTCCCCGGCGTATCCACGCGCCTGCACTGGCCATTCCCTGATCCCGCTCAGCTGAACGGCACATGGGAAGAAAAACTGGAAGGCACGCGCAAGATTCGGGACCAGATTCGCGCCCGGATCGAACTGTGGTGCGACGAAATGTGCGCTGTAGGCTAGCCGAAACGGCCGGTGATATAATCTTCGGTTCTCTTCTCGATTGGACGCGAGAAAATTTTCTCAGTCGCGCCGAACTCAATCAGCCGGCCGAGATAAAAGAAAGCGGTATGATTAGAACAGCGCCCGGCCTGCTGCATGTTGTGCGTGACGATGACGATGGTGTAGTTCGCGCTTAGCCCGTGGATCAACTCCTCGATCTTTGCCGTCGCGATCGGATCCAGCGCGGAGCAGGGCTCATCCATGAGGATGACGTTCGGTTCGACGGCGAGCGCGCGAGCAACGCACAAACGTTGCTGCTGGCCGCCGGACAACCCGAACGCATTCGCGTCCAGCCGGTCTTTCACTTCATCCCATAACGCGGAGGCGCGCAGGCTTTTCTCGACCGCTTCGTCGATGA
>JBDTZF010000159.1:0-4882 GCA_040005265.1 Verrucomicrobiota bacterium | reverse complement strand
AGCAAGGCCTAACGAACTGCAAGTTTCAGGAAGGCGACGCGTCCAATTTGCAGGAACTGAAAGATCATAGTTTCGATCTCGTCGTAAGTATTTTTGGAGCGATGTTCGCGCCGAAACCGTTTGATGTGGCCAGGGAGATGGTGCGCGTGACAAAGCCCGGAGGCCGGATCGTGATGGGCAACTGGATCCCTGGCGACTCGACTTTGGTGGCGCAAATTTTGAAGATCAGTTCCACCTACACGCCACCACCGCCCGAAGGGTTCGTCAGTCCTATGACATGGGGGATCGAGAATAACGTGCTTGAGCGGTTTGCCGTCGCAGGAGTGCCCGCTGGGAAGACATCCTTCGCGCGCGATATTTTTACGTTCAACTATCCGGGTACTCCCACATCGTTCGTGGATGAATTCAGAAAATACTACGGGCCAACCATGAATGCCTTCGAAGCTGCGGAAAAGAACGGCCGGGCCGCTGACCTGCAGAAGGAATTAGAAGCCTTGTTCGACAGTCAAAACAGAGGCAAGGATTCAACCTCCATTCCTGCAACGTTCCTGCGTGTTACTGTTGCGCTTTGAAAGGCGCGACCGCTATTGCAACAGTCATTGGGTGAACAAATCGCGTTCATGAAATTTACTGTGCTCGGATGTCTGGCAATTCTCGCAAGCTTGTTACTCCTTTTAAGCATTCGTAGCGTCATTTACGACGAATTCTGGCCCGCACTACCGGGTCCGCAATTCGGGCAACACCAGATCGATCATTATCGTCATCTCCACTGGATGCTCCTGGCGTTTTATTCTGCGCTGGCCGGCTCGCTCAGTTTCGTTCTTCTTCGTGTACCGCGGCCGAGATCACGCGGGATATCCATAACGGTCCTCACGCTGTTAGCCATCTATGGGTTATCTTATTTTTACTTCGTGTGCAGCACCTGGGCTCTTACCCGCGCCCTGCCGGCAAGGCCAAAGCAATTGGTAGACGCAATCTACCGCCCCATTGATCGCACAGTCTGGCTCCTCACCGATCCCGAAGATTTTTATCACGAATTAATTTCGGGACACGACACCGGGCCCTAAGCGATAGGGTCGAGCTTTTCTCAACTCTACCGAGGCGATGTTCGGTGGCCTGCCATTTGGCGCTCGCGTCTGGCGCGTGTTTAATATGAGCGCGGCTCGAATCGTGAAATGAAGTTAAGGCGAAGTCAGAGATGTTTCGCTTCGCTCAACATGACAGTCCAAGTAATTACCATTGTCATTCTGAGCGAAGCGAAGAATCTCTGACTCTCTCTCCGATCCTGTCCGACGTGTATGCGGCCGTATCCACGCGGTCGCCCCACAATGAATGAAATCGCTGCGAAACCGCTACGCCGTACGGCCGCAGCAATTCTTGTATTTCTTTCCGCTTCCGCACGGACACGCTTCGTTGCGGCCGACTTTGGGTATGCCCCGGCGGACCGGCAGATCGAGCGAAACCCCGCCATCGCCGCCATCCTCGCCGTTGCCCGCCACTGCAGCCATTGCGCCGACGCGTTGACGGCCGCGCACCGGAGCATTTGCCGTCGTCGCGGTTGGTCCTTCCTCTCGCACGAGAAATTGCGGGAGGCTGGCCAGAAAATTCTCGAACGCCTGCAAGTTTGAAGTGCTGCGGAAGAGATTGTGCAACACTTCGTTCTTAATATTGGCCATCAGGTCGACAAACATGTCGTAAGCCTCGGTCTTGTACTCGACGAGCGGATCCTTCTGCGCATAACCGCGGAGATAAACGCCCTCGCGTAGTGCGTCCATTGCGTAGAGGTGCTCCTGCCAGAGCCGGTCCACCGCATTCAGAACGATGTAACGCTCGAGACTTTTGACCGCCGCCGGTTCTTCATGGCTCGATTTGCGCACGTAGGAATCTTTAATCTTGTCGATCAGGAACTGCGCATTTGCATCCACGGTGCGCGTCTCGAACTCCGCTTTTTCTTTGGTCAGGCCGAGGGGGAACGTCATGTTCACCCACTGAAGGAAACCGCTGTAGTTCGGCTCATCATCCTCGAGATATTCTTTCACCTTGGCCGGCACCGCTTCGTCGATCACCTCATAAATGAGCGTGTGCGGATCGTCGGAGTCGATTACCTCGTTGCGATATCCATAGACGACTTCGCGTTGCATGTTCATCACGTCGTCGAAATCGAGGGTGCGCTTACGGATCAAATAGTTGCGTTGCTCGACGCGTTTCTGCGCCGTCTCGACCGACTTGTTCAACCATGGATGTTCGAGCTCCTGTCCTTCCTCCAGCCCGAAGCGCTCCATGATTCGCGTCATGCGATCTGCCGCGCCGAAGTTGCGCATGAGATCGTCCTCAAAGCTGACGTAAAATCTTGACGCGCCCGGATCGCCTTGGCGCGCGCAACGTCCGCGGAGCTGCCGATCGATCCGGCGGGCTTCGTGCCGCTCAGTGCCGATCACATAAAGACCGCCGCGATCGGCTACGTTTGCCCCAAGCTTAATGTCGGTGCCGCGACCCGCCATGTTGGTCGAAATCGTTACCGTGCCCGGCTGACCGGCGCGTTGCACGATCTCCGCCTCCTGCTCGTGGAACTTCGCGTTCAACACGTTGTGCGGAATTTTTTCACGCTTGAGCATTCGGCTGACCAACTCGGAAGCTTCCACGCTCACTGTGCCGACGAGGACCGGCTGCTCTCTTACGTGGCAGTCTCTGATCTCATTGATGACCGCGTTGTATTTTTCGCGGCGCGTCTTGTAGATGCGATCGTTGGAATCTTTGCGCGCCACTGGCCGGTTCGTCGGGATAACGTTCACGTCCAGCTTGTAAATGTCGTGGAACTCGGCCGCCTCGGTCTCGGCCGTGCCGGTCATACCGGCGAGCTTTTGGTAAAGCCGGAAATAATTTTGGATCGTGATGGTGGCCAGCGTCTGCGTCTCGCGATCGATCTGCACGCCTTCCTTCGCTTCAACAGCCTGATGCAATCCGTCGCTCCAGCGCCGCCCCGGCATTTTGCGCCCGGTGAATTCATCGACAATGACGACCTTGTTCTCCTCGATCACGTATTGCACGTCCTTCTCGAACAAGCAGTAGGCCTTGAGCAATTGCGAGATGTTATGAATCCGCTCCGCCTGCGTGTCGCACATCTGTTGCTTCTCGGCCTTTTTCTTGTCCTTCTCTTCCTGCGGCAGCGTCGGATCGAGATCGATCTCGGTAAATTCACTAATTAGATCGGGCAGCACAAACGCGTTTGGATCGTCCGGATTCAAAAACTCGCGGCCTTGCTCAGAGAGATCGGATTCGTTCGATTTTTCGTCGATCGTGAAGAACAACTCTTCCTTGAGCGCAAACAGTTCCTCCTTGCGCGTGTCCTGGTAAAACGTGAGCTCGGCTTTGTCGATTGCGCGCCGTTTGTCCGGGTCTTCCATCATGCGCAGCAGCTGTTTATTGCGCGGTTGGCCGAGCTTGACCTTGAACATCAGGCGTCCGCCCGTTTCAGCATCGCCCTGCTCGAATTTCTCGATCGCTTCACTGGCCAGGCGGTTGCCAAGCATGTTTTGTTTGCGCACCAATTGATCGACCAGCGGCTTGAATTTGTCGTACTGATGTGTGGAGATCGTAGTAGGACCGCTGATAATCAGCGGTGTGCGCGCTTCGTCGATCAGGATGGAATCGACTTCATCGACGATCGCGTAGTGATAACCACGCTGGACCTGCTGCTCCCGCGTCGTGGCCATACCGTTGTCGCGCAAATAATCGAACCCGAATTCGCTGTTCGTCCCGTAACAGATATCCATCGCGTACTGCTGACGTCGCACCTCCGGCTCCTGATCGTGTTGAATGCAACCGACGGTGAGCCCGAGAAAACTATAAAGCGCTCCCATCCATTCCGCATCGCGCCGGGCCAGGTAATCGTTCACCGTCACCAGATGCGCGCCGCGCCCAGTTAACGCGTTGAGGTAGAGCGGCAATGTCGCCACCAGCGTCTTGCCTTCGCCTGTCGCCATTTCGGCAATCCGGCCACGGTGCAGCACGATCCCACCGAGCAATTGCATATCGAAATGCACCATGTCCCACGTCATCGGCTGATCGCACACTGTGAAAGTTTGTTGCTTTTCTTTCAGGCGGCGGGCCGCGTTCTTCACTACCGCGAATGCTTCGGGCAAAATCTCATCCAGCTTTTTCCACTGCTCTTCCAGTACCCCGATCTTCGTCAGCTCCTCTTTCCAGGCTGCCGTTTTTGCGCGTAAGTCGTCGTCCGACAAGCTCTTGAACTGCTCATCGAATTCGTTGGCTTGCTGAACAAGGGGCCTCAGACGCTTCAGCTCGCGCTGATTCTTCGATCCCAGTATCTTCCTTAAAATCCACGTAACCATGTCGCTTTCAATATCGCCGAGATTCTCAATCTGTCATCCCGAACGGATGTGAGGGACCCCCCAATCGTTCTTTCCAACCTGGTGATAAATCCGTGTCGCCACACGTTGATTGCTCAGTTCTTCGCTTTCATTCAGGATGACACCTTGCGTCGTGGGCGTTTTTCCAGCTAATCTCGCTCCATGAAGAAAATTATTTCCACGAACGATGCGCCTGCCGCAATCGGGCCGTATTCGCAAGCCGTCCGCGTAGGATCGACAATCTATTGCGCGGGCCAAATTCCGCTCGATCCCAAGACCGATCAGATTGTGGAGGGCGGGATCACGGAGCAAACGCAGCGCGTTATGAAGAATATCGGTGCGGTCTTGAAAGCGGAAGGCCTGACTTTCGCCGATGTGGTCAAAACGACGATTTTCCTGATCGATTTTGCCGATTTCCAAACGGTGAATGAAATCTACGGCTCCAACTTTACGAGCGACCCGCCGGCCCGCTCTACCGTTCAGGTCGCCGCTTTGCCAAAGGGCGCACGCAT
>JBDTZF010000057.1:0-16634 GCA_040005265.1 Verrucomicrobiota bacterium | reverse complement strand
ACTTCATCCCATAACGCGGAGGCGCGCAGGCTTTTCTCGACCGCTTCGTCGATGAGCGAGCGCTTGTTGACTCCGGCGATGCGCAAGCCGTAGGCGATGTTTTCGTAAATCGATTTTGGAAACGGATTCGATTTCTGAAAAACCATTCCGACCCGCCGGCGAAGATCGACCACATCCACTTCGGGCGCGTTGATGTCGATGTTATCCAGCTTGATCGAGCCTTGAATGATCCGCGCGCCATCGATGAGATCGTTCATCCGATTGATGCAGCGGAGCAATGTTGTCTTGCCACAGCCCGAGGGTCCGATGAACGCGGTCACCGAGCGCGGCGGGATCTCGATGCTTACATCGTAGAGGACTTGATGATTGCCGTAGGCGAAATCGACATCGCGAATGTCGATCGCCACCTCGCGTTCTTCTTCTTGCGGTGCGGGACTGGGCTGGCGTGTGAATCGAGATTCGGTTTCGGGCATTTTTAACAAACTCACCATGATAAGCGCCTCCGGGAACGTTCGCGCAGCACGATTGAGCCTAGCGCGATCAACATGACCAACGCAAGAAAGACGAAAGCCGCGCCGTATTGCACGCGCTCGGTGTATTCGTTCTGGGGGATCTTCGAGCTGACGACGTAAATGTGGTAAGGCAACGCCATTACGCCCTGGAAAAAGAAATCGGTCCAGCGTGAGACGTGCCATGGCATTTGGTCGCGCATCGCGTAGGTCGCAGTGAACATGATAGGCGCGGTCTCACCCGCCACTCGGGCGATCCCCAGAATCGACGACGTGAGAATCCCCGGCAGCGCATAAGGCAAAACATTCTTGCGGATGGTCTGCCACTTGGTGGCGCCAAGCGCGAGCGAGCCTTCGCGCAATCCCTGCGGTACCGCGCGCAAGGATTCTTCACTCGCGATGATAATTGCCGGGAGCACCATCAATCCAAGGGTGAACCAGCCGGCCAGAAGCGAGACGTTCCAGCCGAAAAAGATCACAAACAATCCAAAACCGAACAACCCAAACACGATGGAAGGCACGCCGGCGAGATTCAGGATCGCAATGCGAATAAGGCGAATAAGCGGACCGTTCCGGCTGTATTCGCTCAGGTAAATCGCGCTGCTGATTCCGATCAACAGCGCCACCACCATCGAGCCGACCACGAGCAGCGCAGTCCCAACAATGCATGGCCAGATTCCGCCGGCCGAATAGGCGACTGTTGTCAGTTCGACCTCTTCGCTGTGTGTCGTTTTCCAGGAACGGAACTCCTGGTCGCTCAGTTCCATTTTTTTGCCCTGATAATCGAACACGTAAAGCGTCTGCGGCCATTCCGTGAGGAACTTCACGTTCACGAACGGCGCTGTTGTCGTGAAGACGGTGCGCCCGCCTTTGATCGCGATATCGAGGAAAATGTATGTCGCGCAGGCGAGCACCAGATAAGTGGCGAAACGAAACGTCCAGAACGCCGCGCGCTCGGCCCGGCGAACCCGTCGTTGGCGTGAGGGTAACGTGATCATCTTAGCCAATGCTCATTCGGTAACGCGCAACAACGCGTTGAGCGAGGTAGTTGATGCCGAGCGTTAATCCGAACAGAACCAGTCCGACCATGAACAGCGCGCGATAATGAATGCTGCCACGCACCACTTCGCCCATCTCCTGCGCAATGATACCCGTCATCGTGTGTACCGGTTGAAAAACAGTCCCGAGTCCCTGAGTAAAATCGGGAATGGCAATCCGATTCCCCGCGCAGAGCAACACCACCATCGTTTCACCAATCACCCGGCCGAGCCCAAGCAGCGACGCCGAGACAATTCCGGAAAGCGACGCCGGCACCAGCACCCGCGCGATTGTTTGCAGCCGGTTCGCACCCAACGCGTAGGACGCCTCCTTGAATCCGCGCGGTACATTTCGCAACGCGTCCTCCGACAAGGTGAAAATGCTTGGCACAGCCATGAGCGCGAGCAAACAACCGGCCGTGAAAATATTCAGACGTTCTTCGATCGGAAAAAAAGGCACCCAGCTGAAAATCGGCAGGCGCGACAACGCGCGAACTGTCTCACCGAACACGGCGATCCCAAAAAAACCGAGCACGACCGACGGAATGGCGGAGACAAATTCCAGATAAGGCTTGATTAAACTTTTCTCGCTTTGACCCGCGACTTCGCTGACGTAGATCGCGCTGGCGACGCCGAATGGAACTGCGATCACCATCGCCACCGTCGCGACTAATATCGATCCAACAAACAGCGGGATGATTCCGTACCAATCCTGCCAAAAACTTGCGGTAATCCATTCGGTACCGAACAAAAACGACGTGACCGCGCGATAGGCAGGCACCGGTTTAAGCGGATCCCAAGCCTGCAGTTGCTGCAATGTGCCGGGAAGCTGCGCCAGAAATTCCTGCGCGACTCTTTCCCATTTGGCGAGGGCGGTTTGAGCCCTGGCGTTCCGAAGCGCCGGCGCGTTCTGAATAAGATTGTCTATCTTCTCCCTCATCGGCGGCACAATCTGGCCGAACCGTCCTTCCGCAGCGCGCAGCTGAGTTAAATCGATCGCTTCACCCGGGGCGGCAATGAGCGCATCGCGCAGGGCAACGGCTTCATCACTTGTATCCGATAGAAGGGCATTCAATTCCTCCCCCGCGTCACTGAAGCGGCCGGCGAATTGATCGAAAACCGCCAGTGCAGACAGATCGTTTTCTCTTAGCCGGATTTGGCTTAGCTCTCGCGCCAGTGCGGCATGTTGCTGCGCCTGTGCACGGATTACGTCCACATATTCTAGACCCGCTCGACGGTAAAGACGCAGGTTGGTGAGATTTTCTCCAAAGAACCCGAAGCCTTCGCGAAAGAGAAAAATAGTAATCAGGGCGAGCACTGCAATCGCGACCAGGGCATTGCTGCCAAAGAATACCTTGATGGCACGTTCGGCGGCGATCCGCCGGGAACGCGAAACACGCCGGGTGCCGGCTGCAAGAGATGAATCAGAAGCGGTAGCTTCCACAAGATTTCACGATGCGAATCGGGCGCGACCGCGGCAATCCAATTAATGTTACGTTTCTGTGACAACTGGCCTGTGACACGTTCGTTACCAAATCTTCACGATTCGTCACATGACCGTGCCGCTTCCTGCCTTAATGGGATGCCATGAACTTCAAAAACAAAATGCGCCGAACTCCCCGTTCTCTGCGTCACCTCTGCCAGGAATTTTTTCGGTTCGAGACGCGATACCATTTCCTGGCCGAGCTTGTCTTGTTCGCAATTCTTGCCGTCGTAAGCGCGTGGCCGATCCTCTCGTTGGGGATAAGATAGTGCATTTCTTTCCCCGCAACCCACATCCGTTTCGAAGCGCAGATTCGAATATAATAGTGACACGGGGGGAACGCATTCTCAGCGTCTAGGGAGCCAACAGCGGGAAGCGACCCTCTGCGTAAACAACAAATCAGAAGGGAATAAAATGAAGAAACTATTGTTAAGTGTAGCCTTGTCAGTCGTCGCACCTTTTGCGTGGGCGCAAGTCTCAGAAACTACCACCACAACAACAACCACTGAAGGCAGTGGCACAATCACCGAGTTTAGCCCCGGGGCTTCGATTGTGGTCAAGGAAACCAGTGGTCCACGACATTACCGGTTCGGTAAAAAAGTCGTTTACGTGACCAGAAGCGGTAAGACTCTGGACGAAGAAACGGTTAAGACCCGGATCAAAGTCGGCGTGCCGGTCCGTGTTCACTACATGGGCGAAGGCGATGCCATGATGGTTGATCGAGTGACTCTCGACGAGGATTGAGAGCCTAAGGCTCGCTAATTAATCGCGCCTTTTCCGTTCCGGCCTAACAGGCTGGGCGGAAAGGGCGCGCTTCGTGTACGCGCCAGGGCTCTTCGGGTAGCCTAAACGGCTTACTTGCTATGCCACGGCTGGAGCACGTTCTTTTTTCGCAGCTTGCAGGCGTCGCTCACGAGAGTGAATTGCAGCGTGTCGTCACTGGCGCGAGTGAACTGGTAGACTCCTTTTCCTCTGCAGCCTTTCGGCAGGATCCCACCGACGCGTACCATCGTCATCGTATTACCCGAAACTGAATATTTGCCCCAGGCATCTCGCTTCCCATCGTGATTGAGATCGGCATCGAACGTGCCGTCCGCCTTGATCATCCAAATAGTGCCGACCGAATTCGTCCAGGTCCCGACGAGCGCATCCGGTCCAGAGTCCGGATAGAAAACCGCGCACCCGCTGAGCAACGCAATCAAAACGCCTGCGAAAGCAATTCGGAGAGAGGAACCATTCTTCATGGCGCCCATCCTGTCGGGTAGCATCCAAAGGTCAAGCTTGGATCGACTCCTCAAGCTCCGGGCGACATCCGATAAATCGTGGCGCGATGGTTTACGTTCATGGCCGCGCGGGTAAGTTTCCCCATGTCGGTCTCTGAAGAACAGGTGAGGAACGCGTTGAAATCGGTGAAATACCCGGGGTTCAGTCGCGATATCGTTTCCTTCGGCCTGGTCAAAGGGGTCAACATCGACAATGGCGAAGTCAGCGTTCAACTGGCTCTGGCCACAAACGATCCGAACATTCCGGCCACCATTAAGAACGACGCCGAGAAGATCTTGCGCGGCATTGACGGCGTGCAGAATGCGCGCGTCTTGATCGACATCCACGCGCCGCCGGCTGGCACAGGGGCCGCCGCAGCCGCCGTGACGACACGAATTCCCGGCATCAAACACGTCATCGCCGTGGCTAGCGGCAAAGGCGGCGTCGGCAAATCGACCATTGCGGCAAATCTCGCGGTCGCACTTCACGAGACGGATTCGCGGGTCGGGTTGTGCGATTGCGATATTTACGGGCCGAGCATCTCGCTCATGTTCGGTACCCGGGAACGACCGGTGGCTACGGAGGAGAACAAGATCGTACCGATCGAGCAATACGGACTCCGTCTCATGTCGATGGGGTTCCTGCTCGACGACGCATCGCCGGCGATCTTGCGCGGACCAATGGTCACGCGTTACACCCAGCAATTTTTGCGACAGGTGGAATGGGGCGAACTCGATTTCCTGGTACTCGATCTCCCACCGGGGACGGGCGACATTCAACTGACCATTGTCCAGACGGTCGCGCTTTCAGGCGCGATCATCGTAACGACACCGCAGGAAGTCGCGCTCATCGATGCCCGCAAAGCCGCTACCATGTTCGAGAAAGTCAACGTGCCGGTCCTCGGGCTGATCGAAAACATGAGTTACTTTATTTGTCCGGGCGACGGTCACCGCTACGATATTTTCGGGAATGGCGGCGGCGAACGCGAAGCCAAACGCTTGCGGGTACCCTTGCTCGGCCAGATCCCCATCGATATCGCGACCCGCGAGGCCGGAGACCGCGGGAGGCCAATCGTTGGCGAAGATCGAAACTCGCCGGTGGCAGCCGAGTTCGTGACAATCGCCCGGCGTATCCGCGAGATACTCTCCTAGCGACGAATCGAGAACTGCTGTATGGTGCCATGTCCGTTACCCCCGGAAAATGCGCCTACCCTTTCAAGGCCACCGCAGAAATTTGGCCGGTCTATTTAAATAGGTATGCCCGATGCTTCGTCCTACTGGTGTGAGTGGTTTTTGTTGACCGATTCTCGTTTTTATGGAAAAAATTTCCTCGATGCCAGTAATGCAAGAGGATAAGGCCCAGTTCGTTAAGAACTCGGTCCTTTACAAGGAATTCCTGGCCGAGCGCGAGGAGATCCTGAAGCATAAATGGATCGAGAGCGAAAAAGCCGGCAAAGACATCGGCTTTGAGAAGGCCCTGCTCGATTGGATCGTCAAACATCGCTCCAATTGGCGAGACCGAAGAATAAGGGAGGCGCGCACCGAAAAGTCCGCCTCCTGAATTTTTTGTTCCTTTAAACGCGATCCTGCGAGGTCGCCAAGGAATGCAATGAAGAACCAACCCGAGACCTCTGCCGCCGTTCCAATCCTGGACGCCGACGCTATTGAACGCGCGCTGCGCCGCATCGCTCACGAGATTATCGAGCGCAACCCGGACTTGAGCATGGTTGTGTTAGCGGGAATCCCATCACGCGGCGTCGAGATCGCCAGGCGCATCGCTGAATCCATTCAGGCGATCAACAAGATCGACATCCAGACCGGCGTGATCGATGTCGCCATGCACCGCGACGATTTCGGCAGACGTCCAGATCTGCCAGCCGTTCGCGAGTCGAAACTGCCACTGCCACTGGAAGGCCGCACCCTCATCATTGTCGATGATGTGCTTTTTACCGGCCGAACTGTCCGCGCCGCGATGGATGCAATCAGTTCTTTCGGTCGCCCCGCACGGATCCAGCTCGCCGTGCTCATCGATCGCGGCCATCGCGAACTGCCCATTCGTCCCGATTATGTGGGCAAGAATCTCCCAACCGGCCCGAATGAGAAAATCCGTGTGCGTCTCGAGCAAATCGATGGCGAGCCCGACGCGGTACAATTGGAAAAATGAGCACGCGCTGGACACGAAAAGATCTTCTGGGATTGCGCGAACTTTCCGCGGACGAAATCAATTTCGTTCTCGAAACGGCCGATGCGTTCAAACAAGTCGGCACTCGCGAGATCAAGAAAGTGCCGGCGTTGCGGGGAAAAACGCTGGTGAATTTTTTTGCCGAGCCTAGCACGCGGACCCGGATCTCATTCGAACTGGCCGCGCTGCGGTTGAGCGCCGATGTCGTAAATGTCTCCGCTGCAAGTTCCAGCCTTACCAAGGGCGAAACGCTAAAGGACACCGCTCGAAATCTGGAAGCGCTTCATACCGATATCCTGGTATTGCGCCACAGCTCAGCCGGCGCGCCGCAATTTCTGGCCACCCGTCTCAAAACCAGCGTGATCAACGCTGGCGACGGTGCTCACGAGCACCCCACCCAGGCGTTGCTCGACCTTTACACCATTCGCGAGAAGCGAAAAAAAATCGCAGGACTTCACGTCGTTATTATCGGCGACATCCTTTTCAGCCGTGTCGCGCGCTCAAACATTTTCGGGCTAACGAAACTTGGGGCGCGCGTCACCCTGGTCGGGCCGAGCACACTGGTTCCCCGCGAGTTCGAGAAACTCGGTGTCACTGTCTCGCACACGATCGACAACGTTCTGCCCGAAGCCGACGTCGTGAATCTGTTGCGCATCCAGCACGAACGTCAGCGCAAAGAATATTTCCCGGGGATCGGCGAATACCGAAGTCTTTTCGGATTGACCAGAGAGCGCGCCAAAATGCTCAAGCCGGATTGCCTGATCATGCATCCGGGCCCAATCAATCGCGGCGTCGAGATCGACAGTGAAATCGCCGACGGCCCGCAGAGCGTCATTCTAGACCAGGTCACTAACGGTCTCGCCGTGCGAATGGCGGTTCTTTATCTCTGTGGAGGAATTGCGACATGAGCGCCACAATCATCCGCAACGGCCGCGTGATCGATCCTGCGAATAAGCGCGATGAGATCTCTGATCTCCTGATCGTTGATGGAAAAATAGCGGACGATTCTCAACGACCGACTCTCAACTCTCAACCCGATGAGATTGACGCAACCAATCTGATCGTCTGCCCAGGCTTGATCGATATGCATGTCCATCTGCGTGAGCCGGGATTTTCGCACAAGGAAACAATCGAATCCGGCGCCCGCGCAGCGGCCGCAGGCGGATTCACCACGATTGTGGCAATGCCGAACACGTCGCCTGTGGCAGATAGCCCGAGCACGATCGCATGGATCAAAGATCTCGCCGCGGAGGTCGCTTGCGTGAATGTTTTGCCAGCCGGCGCGATTTCAAAAAATATCGCAGGCGAAGAACTGGCTTTGATCGGTTCGCTGGCCCGCGCCGGCGTCGTGGCAATCACAGATGATGGCCATTGTATACAGAATCACGAACTGATGCGGCGGGCGGTGGAATACGCAAGCATGGTCGGACTACCGGTGCTCGACCATTGTCAGGATTACAATCTCGTCGGCAACGGCCTGGTGAATGAAGGCTACTGGAGCGTCCTGCTTGGCTTGCCTGGGTGGCCTGCGGCAGGTGAGGAAGCGATCGTTACCCGGAACATTGTGCTCGCTGAAGCCTGCGATCATCACATCCATTGCCAGCACGTCAGCGCCGCGGGAAGTGTGCGCCTGATTCGGGAAGCGCGCTCGCGCGGCGTGAAAATCAGCGGCGAAGTTTGTCCACATCACATCGCGCTAACCGACGAATCGGTCCAAAATTTCGATACGCATTTTAAGGTGAACCCGCCATTGCGCTCACCGGCGGATATTGACGCCATCCTTGAGGGAATCGCTGACGGCACATTGTCGATCCTGTGTTCCGATCATGCACCGCATGCCGGATTTGAAAAGGAAGTGGAGTTCGATGCGGCGCCGTTCGGGATTGTCGGACTCGAGACCGAGGTCGGATTGTTCATCGATCTCCTTGTCCACAAACATCGCACGATTGACGTCGAGCGTTTGATCGAGATGTACACAATTGAGCCGGCGCGACTGTTAAAGCTCGATGCCGGCATGTTATCGACCGGGGCGCCGGCCGATGTCACGTTGATCGATCCCGATTTGGAATGGACTGTTCAGACTAACAATTTCCAGTCAGCCTCGCGCAATTCGCCGTTCGATGGATGGAAACTAAAAGGGAGAGCCGTGCGAACGATTGTCGGCGGCAAAACCGTCTGGCAGTTGTAGGGGCGACCGTGTCGGCCGCTTTGCCTTAATTGCGGGCGACACGCCCGCCTCTACACAAAATTACCCCGTGTATCCGCCGGAGATATAATTCTCCAAATGCGCAATAGCCGCGCTTTGGCAGGAAATGACATGCTTGACCAAATCGCCGATTGAAATCACGCCAACGACTTTCTCCCCATCGAGCACGGGAAGATGGCGAATATGCTTATCAGTCATTACGCGCAGGCACTCGTCCACTCCCTCGTGTGGATGCGTCACCATCAGGGTGGTGGACATGATCTCCTCCACGCGCGTCTCCTTGGAAGATTTTCCGCGCAGGAAAACTTTTCTCGTGTAATCGCGTTCCGAGATGACTCCGACCAATTTCTCGCCTTTCATGACGAGCAACGCACCGACGTTCTTTTCCCCCATCATCTCGATCGCCTTAAAGACCATATCGTTGGGGGAGACGGAGAAAACGCTGCCCTCTTTCTGACTCAGAATCGCGCCGATATGCCCGCTAACATCCATAGGTGATAAAGCCCCGGGGGAATCCCAGACTAAGCCAATATCTCTCTAAGTTGCAATCCAATTCTCAGTTGCATTGAATGTAGGGGCCGGCGTGTCGCCCGCATGAGTTTAGTTTGCGGCTGGCACAGCCGCCTCTACATCGGATTGCGACGCTGAAAAAGCTTAACGGCGAGGATCCCCGACGGCGCACCCACGCTCCCCGCGAGAATTGCGCAGATGATAATTTGAACGGTGAGAAGGAGCCAGGCTGACGGACTAAAGGCGTCATGAACCATCCCGGCGAAGATCGACAATAATCGGTCGGCGTTCTTGATTTGCCAAAGCTCGTAATGAAAGAATTTCCAGACAACGTCGTAGATGGCACTGGCAGCCAGCAGTCCGTAAAACCCGCTGAGAAATCCAAGCTGCGCGGCATCGCTCACTGATAGGAGTTCCTTTGCCCTGCGAATCGCGAACCAAACCGCCGCGAACGCGCCAAGGACAAAGGCCACCACAAAAAAATCGCTGATACGCGGCAGAAGCGCGACCACGGCCGTCACGCCGGCGCCAACGTACACCGCGGACTTGTGTTTAGCTTTGCTGGCTTCCGTGTTCACCCGTTGAATTACAGACTCTCTCAGGCAAACCAGCAAGTCTCTTTCAAAAAGGTGATGTCGATCTTGTGTTGTGCGTGCGAATGACGGACGATGCGCGACATGGGCGAAGAGCCGATCTTGGTTCAGCAGGCCGAAAGCGTTGACCATCAACTTGTCCGCGCGATCGGCATCCCGTCGCTAACGGCGAACATCGTCAATTCAACTATCGGCGCGGGCATTTTCGTTTTGCCCGCGCTGGTGGCAAAGGGTCTCGGCCCGGCCGCACCGCTTGCCTTCATCGCCTGTGCGCTGGCTATGATTTTGTTTGTGACCTGTTTCGCTATCGCCGGCAGCCGCGTCTCGCTCACCGGCGGACTCTACGCCTATGTGGAAGTGGCGTTCGGGCGCTACGTCGGATTTCTCGCCGGCGCGCTTTACTGTCTCACCGCGATTGCCGCGGTTGCCGGCGTGGTAAACGTTTTCGTGAATTCACTCGCCGGCATTGTGCCGTTGTTAGGCAATCCGGTCGCGCGCGTCGCCGCCATGGCATTGGTTTATGGCATTCTCGTCTTCATCAACGTTCGCGGTGTTCGTGAAGGCGCCGGAGCCGTCACCGTTGTCACGATTGCAAAACTCTTGCCGATCCTGCTCTTTCTCTGCGTCGGAATCTTTTTCATTCATCCCGCGAATATCGGCTGGCCGTCCTGGCCAGGAAGCAAAGCGCTGGGCGATAGCGTGGTGGTGTTAATGTTCGCCTTCGTTGGAATCGAAGTCGCTCTTATCCCGAGTGGCGAAGTAAAAAATCCGACGCGCACCGTGCCGCGGGCGGCCTACCTGGCGCTCGTCATCACCACAATCATTTACCTCATGATCCAGCTGGTCGCGCAGGGAACGCTCGGCAGCGATTTGGCGAACTATCCGGACGCGCCTCTGGCCGAAGCCGCTGCGCTTTTTCTCGGCAATCTTGGACGCACCGTTTTACTGGCGGGCGCCACTATCTCTGCGTTCGGTTTCGTCACCAGCGATATTCTGAGTTCGCCGCGAATGCTCTTCGCGTTCGGACGTGACGGCACGTTGCCGGCCTGGTTCGCGCATGTGCATCCGCGTCATCGTTCGCCCGACGTAGCCATCATCACCTACGCCGTGCTCGCCTTTGCCTTGTCTATTTCCGGTTCGTTCGAGAAACTGGCCGTGCTTTCCAATGTCGCTGTTCTATTGATGTATCTGCTTTGCTGCGCTGCCTGCTGGTTTCTCGTTCAACGCGACGTCCGCGCCGACGGTCCTCCCTTCAAATTCTCCGGTATGAGAATCGTCCCTGCGCTCGCGATTGCCGCGATTCTTTGGATTCTTACACAAGCGTCGCTTAACGACAGCACCGTCGGCAGTGACACCCGTACTGGCCTGCGCGTCGCGGCGGAGGTGCTGCTGATAGCGTCGGTTTTGTATTTCCTGCGAACGAAACTGCGCCGATCCACCTAGCGCAATAACGAGCGCGCAGTTGGCGATAGTTTCAACACTTCAGGCGCTCGTTTCAGACGACGCGTCAATTCTCTCGAAATCTCGCCGCACCAAAGTTCGGACCGCGCCAGACTCGAAAGGTGAAGCTGATAGGCCGCCGCGTTATCGAAGTGCGAGAACCAGACGAAAACATTCTCGCCTTCCCGAACCGGCAGCGCCGCGAATGTGTTCTTGCTATGCTCCGTCACAAAATAGGACAGGATCTCAGCGCCATCGCGCGTCCACGCCGGCTTGATCGTTTGGTCGAAGTACTGAACGAAGTCGGCGCTTACGGGTACATCGAAATTATAAATGGTAGCGATTACCAATTCAGTGCGATTCACGCTTGGTTTAAGCGGCAAGCGTTGGTTGTGCGCGAGCGAAAATCCCGATGATGGCGACGCCGGCTGCAAGAGTAGCACGTTGTCGGAATCGATCATCGTGGCGTTAGCGGCTTCGCGGTGCGCTTTCCAAACTGGGCCGCCGTAAAAATCCTGAAGGGCTTGTGCCCGTGAGGACATATCGCGAAATCCACGGAGCCAGACGAATCGGTTCCGATCGTCGATATCGCGGAATTGTCCGATGATTTTCATCCCAAGCGCTTCCTGCGGCTCGATGAATTCGCGGTCAAACAGGTCGATCAACAAATGCCGCTTTCCCGGATGAAGCGTGTATTGCCTTAGTTCGACAATTGGGCAACAAGTCTGCTCCAGCTGCGGAGAGTCCGTCACGCGGCGAATTTCTCTTCGATCAACCGATTCAAGTGCTCCGCGATGGCGGGCTGATCGAGCCGTTGAACGACTTCGTTCAAGAAACCGGCAACAATGAGGCGCTGGGCGACCTTCGTTGGAATTCCTCGGCTGCGGAGATAGAAGAGTTCGTCCTCGTTGACCTGGCCTGAAGTAGCGCCGTGAGTGCAACGGACGTTGTCCGCCAGGATTTCAAGACCGGGCATTGAGTTCGCTTCGGAATCGTCGCTCAGGAGAAGATTTCGCACTTTTTGATAGGCGTCGGTGAAATGGGCGTGCGGCTCAACCCGGATGAGGCCGCCGAATGTGCAACGGGCGCGATCGTCGAGTGCGTTCTTATAAAGAAGATCGCTGGCGGTATGCGGAGAAATGTGGTCCTGCAACGTGCGAGCGTCGAACTCCTGTTCGCCGGTGGCGACGGCGACAGCCAGCAGATCGCTCCGGGCGCCTTCCCCGATGAGCCGGCTCAAACTTTCAAAGCGCGAATATCTGCCACCGAGATTCACATTGAGACTCATGGCTGAAGAGCCGTGATCGACCGTGGTCGTATTCATTTGCAATGCACGGACGTTCTCACCCCAGGTTTGCGCGCAAACATAGGTCACTTTCGAGCCCGGCCCGGCAACGAGGTCGTTCACCCCGCAGGCAAAACCGGGCGCCTTCCGATCGCACGACCGGAAGTGTTCTACCACCGTGACCTTGGCCAGCTCATCGGTGACGAGAAGCAGATGCGGAAACACGGACACATTGTCGCCGCGTAACCAGTGAAAGATTTCAATCGGCTGATCAATCTCAACTCCGCGCGGCACATAAAGAAATGTGCCCGACGAAACAAGGGCTTTGTGCAAAGCTGCAAACTTGGCCGAGCCAAGCACCGCCGGTTGCGACATGAAATGTTTTTGGAAGAGCTCAGTGTGCTCCACCATGGCACGCTCGAGAGGTTGGAAAATAACGCCGCGCTTCTTCAACTGCTCGGAGACAACGTTGTGCTCGATCAGTTGGTCGCCGGCGAAAATCACACGTGCGGCGACCTCATCCAGCCCGCGCGAATACTTCAGAACGTTACGGCGATCGTCGTCCGACAATGCGCCGCTAAAGTTAAATGGCGCGAGATCGAGAAGATCAACACTTGAAAACCGCCAGAATTGATCCTTGCGTGCAGGCGAACGAAGCGACTCGAACTGTTTCCAAGCCTCGCGTTGCTGGTCGCGAAACCAATCCGGAAATTCGCGCGACTCGGCCGGGCCGGTGAGAATTCCCTTCGGCCTGACTAATTCATCCTGTGCGACTGACGACATTGTCGATCTTAAATAGTGCGGCGGTCAGAGACGGCCGCTACAGAGATTGGTGGCGAACTAACCGACCGAGCCTTCCATCTCCAGCTCGATCAGGCGCTTGAGCTCGACCGAATATTCCATGGGGAATTGACGGACGAGATCGTTAACAAATCCGTTGACGCTCAGACTCATGGCCTGCGCTTCGCTTAAGCCGCGTTGTTGCATGTAGAAAATCTGCTCGGCGCTAACCTGGCTGACGCTCGCTTCATGTTGAACGGCGTTGCCAGTGCCGCGCACGGTGATGGCGGGATAGGTGTCGGTGCGCGAAGTAGAATTAATCAGGAGCGCATCACACTCTGTGTTGTTTTTACAATTCTTAAGATGCTTCGGCACATGCACAAGACCGCGATAAGTCGCCCTACCAGTCCCGATCGAGATGGATTTCGAAATGATGTTCGAAGTGGTCTCATCGGCGGCGTGGACCATTTTCGCGCCGGTGTCCTGGTGCTGACCGTTGTTAGCCAACGCAATCGAGAGAACTTCGCCGCGGGCTTTGCGCCCTTTCAATACGACGCCGGGATATTTCATTGTCAGGCGCGAGCCGATGTTGCAATCGATCCATTTGATCTCGGCGTCCTCGTGGGCCAGGCCGCGCTTCGTCACCAGGTTGAAGACGTTTGCGCTCCAATTCTGCACCGTGATGTATTGGATCTTCGCGCCTTTGAGCGCGACCAGCTCAACGACGGCACTATGCAATGTCGCGGTGTTGAACTTTGGCGCGGTGCAGCCTTCCATATAAGTCAGTTCGCTGCCTTCATCGGCAATAATGAGCGTGCGCTCGAATTGGCCAAAATTCTCCGCGTTGATCCGGAAGTAAGCCTGCAACGGATGTTTCACTTTCACGCCGGGCGGAACGTAAATGAACGATCCACCGCTAAACACGGCGGAATTGAGCGCGCTGAATTTGTTATCGGAGGTCGGAATAACTTTGCCGAACCATTTCCGGAAAATTTCCGGGTGCTCCTTCAAACCCTCGGTTGATCCGACGAAAATGACTCCCTGTTCGCCGACGGCTTTCTTGATGTTTGAGTAAACGGCTTCGCTGTCGAACTGCGCTTCCACGCCGGCGAGAAACTTTCGTTCCTGCTCGGGAATGCCGAGCCGCTCGAATGTGCGTTTAATGTCCTCGGGCACCTCGTCCCAGCTGCGTTTGGCTGCCACGCCGGACGAGAGGTAGTAACGGATTTTATCGAAATGGATTGCCTCGAGATCCTTGCTGGCCCAATGCGTCGGGAGCGGCTTCTCCAGAAATGTTTTCAGCCCGCGCAGACGAAATTCGCGCACCCAATCAGGGTCTTCCTTCACATCGGAGATGTAATGAACGGTTTTCTCGTCCAGACCGTATCCGGCATCCTTCGCGTAATCCATCTTGTAATGGAAATCGCCAATGTTCCGGTCGAAATCGACTGCCTTGGTTTCCGTATCGTTCTTCATTTGAGTCCTCCGTTGTCAATCCTATCTGCTTAGCGCCATGTCGCCGGCCGATTCTCTGGTCCAATCGTAACCACGTTCTTCGAGCTCGAGAGCCAGTTCCTTGCGACCGCTTCTGACGATTCGCCCCGCCACCATTACGTGGACGTGGTCGGGAACAATGTAGTTCAGCAGGCGCTGATAATGTGTGATCAAAAGAATTCCCAGGTTCGCCCCGCGCAATGAGTTCACGCCGTGCGCGACGGTCTTGAGCGCGTCAATGTCGAGGCCGCTATCGGTCTCGTCGAGAATCGCGTATTTCGGTTCGAGCATCGCCATCTGCAAAATCTCGGTTCTCTTCTTTTCGCCGCCGGAAAAACCTTCGTTTACCGATCGCGAGGTGAACGCGCGGTCCATCCCAAGCAGCTCCATCTTCTCATAAAGTTTCGCGTAATAATCCGTCGCCTCGAGTTCCTCGCCCTCCGGCAGCCGTGATTGCAGGGCCGCGCGAAGGAAGTTCGCAATGGTCACGCCGGGAACCTCACTGGGATATTGAAAGGCCAGGAACATACCGCGTCGGGCGCGGGCGTCGGGTTCGAGTTCGAGCAGATTTTCGCCGTCCATCGTGACTTTACCCGCCGTAACCGTGTAATCGGGGTGCCCGGCCAGCACCTTGGCCAGCGTGCTCTTGCCCGAGCCATTTGGACCCATAATGGCGTGGACTTCCCCCCGCGGCACGCTAAGGGTGAGGCCGCGGACGATCTCTTGGTCGGCGATCTTTACATGCAGGTTTTCTATGGCGAGTTCTGGCTTCATCCGGAACGACAAACATAGTCGGTTTCACCAGGTTTGCGAACAACGATTCCGGGCCTACAAGGCTCGACAGCGCCTAGCGGGCATCGCAGGTAAAGGTTAGCTGGTCCCCAATTTCCGTCGGTTGACCGGACGGACGGCACTCGGCCTGCTTTATTCAGGCAACCCCTGGAAAGCCCCCTACCCACAGGATTTTCAGCACGATATGACTCCCGAATCGACAGTTCCACTTCCAGAGACGCTCGCCGAAGCGACGAGCGAGCTTAACAATTTACTGCAGATCATTTCGGGGACGACCTCGCTGATTGAGAACGCATGCAAGGACAAAGAGATCTCGGAGAATTATCTCGCGATGATGCGTGCCAGTATTGCGCGCGCCGAGAAAGTCACAGCCGAATTGGCAAAGCGCGCGGGCGGTTCGAATGAACGGACGCTGACTAATCCCGATCTCGCGGCCTTTGCCAGGAAAAGCAATCCGGGGTCGGAAATGAGAAAAACTTCAATCGTTCTGGTGGACGACGAACAAATGACTCTGACCGTGGTCAGCCGGATTCTGACCGAAGCGGGCTACCAGGTCACGACGGCGCAATCGGGGTTTGAATGCATCGACGCGGTGCGCCGACGACCCTACGATTTCAATTTGGCTCTTCTCGATCTCAGCATGCCTTTCATGGACGGCGAGGAGACTTTTAATCGGCTGCGCGAGATTCGCCCGGACCTGCCCGTGATCATGTGCACTGGGTTTATTCAACAGGAGAAGTTAAAACGCCTTATGGACGCCGGGTTGGCCGGATTCCTCCGTAAGCCGCTATCGCCGGCTGAAATTGTGGGCCAAGTCCGCTCAACCCTGGCCGGTATGAAATACTGCCGGGAACAAATGAGCTCTGACGGCATCCCGGCAATAATCTGAGGCGCGACCTCCGTCGAGCCCGGCGCATTTGCAAATTGCGATTTGCGATTTGCGATTTAAGGATGTGAATGTCGATATTGCATTAATCGGCATCGCGAATCCGAAAATCAAAAATACCAGTACCCCGTGGTGTAACGGTAACACAGCGCCCTTTGGAGGCGTTATTCATGGT
>JBDTZF010000158.1:0-4930 GCA_040005265.1 Verrucomicrobiota bacterium | reverse complement strand
ACGCGTTGATCGTTTTGCTAGCGGAATCGTTCGCCTCGCATTAAGGATTCCGCGTGAAGGAAACGCCGAAGAAATTTCATTTCCTGGGCATTTGCGGGACAGCGATGGGCTCAGTGGCCGCGGCGCTGCGCGAACGCGGCTTCGGCGTGAGCGGCTCGGACGAGAATGTTTATCCGCCGATGTCGATCTTCCTGGAGAAAAACGGAATCGCATTGCACGAGGGTTATCGCGCCGAAAATATTCCCGACGACGCCGATGTAGTGGTGGTGGGCAACGCGATGAAGCGTGGCAACCCGGAGGTGGAAGCGGTCCTCAACCGCAAACTGTTTTACCTTTCGTTGCCCGAAGTCGTGAAGAATTATTTCCTGCGCGGCCGGCACAATTTGGTCGTCACGGGCACGCATGGAAAAACAACCACGACCGCGCTGCTGGCGTGGATCATGGAAGCAGCCGGGCTGGCTCCCGGTTTCATGATTGGCGGATTGCCGAAGAATCTTGGCCAGGGGGCGCGTCTAAACGATTCCAAGTATTTCGTGATCGAAGGCGATGAGTACGACACCGCGTTTTTCGACAAGCGCTCAAAATTTATTCATTACCTGCCGGAGTTGTTGATCGTGAACAACATTGAGTTCGATCATGCCGACATCTTTAATAATCTCGACGAAATCAAATTGAGCTTCCGGCGTTTGCTCAACATCGTGCCCAAGAACGGAATGGTGATTCTGAATGGCGACGATCCGAACTGCGTGGACGTGGCGCGCAATTGTCTCGCGCAAATGGTCGAGGTCGGCATTTCGAAGAATTGCGGGCAACGCATACGCGACATTGCTCAATCCGCGGGCGGCTCACATTTCAGGCTGGGTGACGACGTTTATGAAGTGCCGCTCTTTGGCGAGTTTAACGTGCGTAATGCGGCAATGGCGGCAACGGCGGCACGATTCTACGACGTGTCCTCAGCGAAAATCAGCGCAGCTCTTAAGAGTTTTTCCGGAATCGCGCGCCGGCAGGAAATTCGGGGCGAAGTGCGCGGAGTGAAAGTGATCGACGACTTCGGTCATCACCCGACGGCGATTTCGCAGACCCTTCAAGCGCTGCGTCATCGTTATCCCGGCCAACGCGTCTGGGCAGTATTTGAGCCGCGCTCGAATACGACACGACGCGCTGTTTTTCAGCAACAGCTTCCCGATGCGCTGCAACTGGCCGACGGCGTTTTCATCGCGCAAGTGGCGAGGCTCGATCAAATTCCCGAAGGAGAGCGACTAAATCCGGAGGCGATGGTCGATGCCATCGCTCAGTCCGGGCGCCCGGCATTTTATGAAGCGAACGCAGATGCCATTGTCGCGCGAATTGTTCCGATGCTGCAACCGAAAGATATCGTCGTTGTTTTTAGCAACGGCGGCTTCGATAACATTCACGAGAAACTGCTTACCCGCTTGTCGGAATGAGTGCGTTATTTTGCTGAGCTGGTGTGATCGTGCACGATACGCCAGCCTTCGGGTAAACGTTGAAAGATGAGCGTGAATCTTCCGTGCGGCTGATCTGCTGGACGACGCAAATTCCAACCCCCGAGCACGACGACCGAATCCGCGGAGAGTTGCGTGATCTCGAGATCGGAAAAGGTCAGCGTGCCCATTTTGGCGCGATCGGAATACTTCTTTCGATAGCGATCGCGAACGGTCTCCCAGCCTTTCGTTACGCTGTCCTCGGAAACGAACGTTGTCGATTTTGCGCGTGCGTATCCACGCATAAACCCATCGATATCGCCACGGTTCCAGGCTTCCTGCTGGGCATGAAGGACAGCGTGAATATCATCCTCAATTGAACGCGCGGCACGCAGAGGAACGCTGGCTGCTCCAAGGACGGCTGCGATTATTATGAGAGCGACGATTTTGCGGGACATCACCAATTTCTCTAACGCTTTGAGGCCCAAGTTGTCCAGAATACAGCGGAACTCGGTTGTTTCTATAGGAGAAGCAGGTTGACCGTGGTATGGTGAACAAGTAAATACGACCGTGCTGAAACCTTTCTACGTAATCGGCGTGCTACTGGTGGCAACGGCTTTGGCTTTCGGTCAGGAGGACCAGGAGGAGGAAGATACCCCTTCGCCGCCCCCAGCGGCTGTGCGACCGGTCGTGCCGGCTACCCAGGTGCCTCAGGCGTCGCAACTTCAACCACCTCCGCGAGTCCCACCGACTGCGCCGCCAGGCGCGCCGGACATGGTGCAGTTGCAGTATCCCAATAGCGACGTGGCCGATGTGCTTCGCCTTTACGAGCAGCTCACGGGCAAGAAGATGGTCCTGGACAACTTTGTGCAGGGGAAGGTCAACATTTTCATCGCTAAGAAAATTCCCCGGGAGGAAGCGATCCAGATCATCGAGATGAATCTGCTGATGAACGGCTTTTCGCTGGTGCCGGCGGAAAATGACATCGTGAAAGTGATCGGAACCGGGAAAAATCCCCGCACTGCCGGCGTGCCCGTGGTGTCCGATGAATCGGAGATCCCGTCGGGCGAACACGTGGTGAGTTACCTGTTCAAACTGCGTTATGCCGACCCGCAGGAGCTGCAACAAGTCCTGGGGCAATATTTGTCGCCCCCGCAAGCTTATACGTCGTTTCTGGCGTTGCCGAAATCGGGCAGCCTGCTGGTTACAGAGAACACGGCGGTGATCCGTAAACTGGTAAAGATTATCGACCAGGTGGATATCCCGCCCGCGGAAGTAGTTAGCCAGTTCATCAAGCTGGAGCGCGCGGATGCGAGTAAGGTAGTCGATCTGTTGAAGGAAATTTTCGAAAAAAGCACGCCCCCTGCGGGAACGCAGCCGCAGCCAGGTGGCGGGGTAAGAGCGGTGCGGGTGGCACCCGCGCAACAAGTGGAAAAGATCGAGAGCGATTTGGGTGGGCTAACCGCGCTAACCGAAGAAGCAGTGGTGGTGGGGAAAATCAAAATCACCGCCGATGTGCGAACAAACCGGATCCACGTGGTCACGCGCCCGATTAATATGCCGTTCATCCGGAAATTGGTTGCCGAATTCGACGCCAACGTGGAATTTGCCAAGCCGGTCACAAGGCCGCTGAGATACATTTCCGCCGGAGACGTCTTACCTGTGTTGGTGCAGGCCTTAACGGAGCCGGGCACTGAAGGAGGACCCGGCGGTGGCGCTGGGGGCCAGCAGCAAGGCCTGCAACCTCAACAGCAGCGGCAGCAACAACAACAGCAAGGGCGCAATCTACAAAACACATCGAATCAGTCTGGTACTGGCGGAGGATCGAGCGAAGGTTCGCTCAACATTTCGGAGGAACTCTCGACAAACGCCGTCGATACGACGCCGAAAGCAGTCACGATAGGCAACGCCAAGATCATTGCCGACCAGCGCGCTAACTCGATCATTATTCTCGGCAATCGCGAAGTGGTGGTGAAGGTGCAAAAGATTTTAGACGAAATGGACGTTTCGGCGCCACAGGTCGCGCTGGCCACGGTGATCGGCGAGTTTTCCCTTAACAACCAAGAGGAAAGCGGAGTCGATTATTTCGTGAAGTACAAAAACAAGGTTGTAGGGACCTCGCGCAACACGAATGTGCCGATTCCGCTGCCGACGGTAACGGGGGCAAGCGGGTCGACCGGTGCGATGGGGGTTGTCGATCCGGCCAACCTGATAAACTTCAGCCAGATCATCTCAAATGTGGCGAGCGGGACAAATGTTTATGTGGCCGCGGGCAATTATCTCTCGACCATCGTGCATTTGCTCGAAACAACCGGACGGTTCCACGTCATCTCTCGCCCGATGGTATTTACCAGCAATAACAAGAAAGCGATTATTGCGTCTGGAACCGAAATTCCGGTCCCGGTTAGCTCGGTATTTCAGCCGGTCGGCAGCCTCACCGGCGGCTTGGGGCAGCAATCGAACATCCAATTCAAGAAGGTCGCGCTCCAGCTGGAGGTTGTGCCGTTGATCAATTCCGAGAAAGAAGTGTCACTCGACATTTTGCAGAAGATCGACAGTGTGGCCGGCTCGACGATTGTTGACGGCAATGCGATCCCAAATATCGCGACGCGCTACATTCGCACGACCGTTTCGGCGCCTAACGGTTCTACGATTGTTCTGGGCGGGCTCATGACCGACAGCAAGCAGAAGAATTTTAACGGAATCCCGATCCTCGATCGCATTCCGCTGCTCGGTTATCTTTTCCGAAGCACGACCGACAATAAGACTCGCACGGAACTCATTGTGCTGATGCGGCCGGAAGTAACGCTGACCAAGCTCGATCTCTACCGCTTACGTCAAACGACGAAGGAAAAAATGGTGATCACCAAGGACTTGAACAAACGTCTGCCACTTAACCAGGGTGAATACGAAGAGGAATATGAATCCTCCGAGAAAGAGCTTCCTCCACCTGATCTCCCGCCGATTAGGGAAAAGAGAGGAAAGTGAATCCGAAGGTTAGTCAGTCAGTAATCGATTTGCTCGTGGCCAGCGGTGTGCCATCGCGCGATGAAGCCATCCAGCTTGTCTCGAGCCTTAATGGCGGTTCCTGGACGAGTCATGTGCTCGATTCCGGCAAGGTCGATGAGCAGCGGTTTCTAAATGTAATCGGGGAATTTTTCCACGTTCCAGTCATCAGCCTCGACGCAAAAAAGATCGATCGGGAGACGTTGTCGATCCTGCCCAGCCGGTTTGTTTTTCAACATCATATCCTGCCGATCGAGACAAAGGAGAACGCGGTCGTGCTGGCCACCTACGATCTTTTCAATTCGATAGGCCGCCAGTTAGCCTCACAGCTTCTGAAAAAACCAGTCGAATGGGTGCTGGTGCCGCGCAGCCAGCTCCTGCGGGCGATGAAGACCCTCTACGGCGTCGGGGCGGAAACCTTCGACGAAATCCTGAAGACGAACCGCGCCTTCGAAGTGCTTCACGAAGGCGAAGCCGCGATT
>JBDTZF010000056.1:0-16786 GCA_040005265.1 Verrucomicrobiota bacterium | reverse complement strand
CCAGCTGGTTGGCGGCGACCAGAAAGGCGACCGCGTAAATAAATCCGAGCAGCCGTAGGATGATAAAACGCGTGAGCCAATAGGAATTCCCGCCCGCGAAGAATTTGTCGAAAAACGCTTTGTTAATCACGGCAGCACAGGTTCTGGGAAACGTCCAACCGCCAATTACGAATGCCAGGGGGGAGAATTGAACTCCCGACCAAGGGCTTATGAGTCCCCTGCTCTACCGCTGAGCTACCCTGGCGTTTATGCGGCCAGAAAATTCGCTGTCTACTGCGAAGTGTCAATGCCGCCGGGGTTCTCTACTCTTTCGGCTTCGAGACATAGGGAGCGAGATCCTTTCCCTGGCCTCTCAACACAGCCATGAAGCAAACACCATTGCGTTCCCTCACTGCGCCGGCCCAGCCCTCCTGCTCAACATAACGCCAGCCGGAAAATTCGCGTACCGCTCCGGTCTTGGGATCCTTCTCCGCCGGAAATAAGAACAACTGGATTTTTTTCTCCACAATCCAGATCTGCGCGACGCGACGACCATCTTCATCGTCAAAGACGCGCCAGCCGATGGCGCGAAAATCGGCAAACTCAGGCGGCACATCGTAGTGCTGCAACTGGTGCTTCATGAAAAACAGGTCGCCCAAGGTTCCCGCGTCAGCCGAGACCGGCTCGAGAAGAACCGACCGCGTGGAACTGGCCGCAGCCAGCAATTTTCTGGCGCTTCCGATTCCAGGAAAATCGCGCAGGTGATCGATGAATTGGAAAATGAACACCCCCGCAATCACCAGAAAGGCAATGCCGACGGCACCAACGGCCGGATTTCGTATTGCCTTCTTCCAACCCCACTTCGGAGCGGCAGCAGCGAGGCCTTCGAACCATTCCGGCACCTCGCTGGGTATCGGAATCGTTTGAACGAGCGCGGCCAAGGCGCGATCGAATCCCTGCTGGTTGGCAAATTCGTCCGTGCCTTTCGCTCGAAAAACAGCGGCCCGCATCGAGCGATCGTTGATCAGTTCCTCACTGATGGGAGCGCATTTCAAGAGAACTTGCTGCTGGCGAGACAACGGAGCGGCTTTCATATCATCGGTTCCTGCTCAGGAAACGTGGAGTTGAGCCAGGCTTGAAATTGCCGGCGCCCATTCCCAAGCAATCGGGAAAGATCGCCGATCTTAATTTCGGCGACGCTTAAAATATCCTCGTGGTCGAATTCGCCGAGATAAAAAAGAGCGAGCGCGGTTCGCTGCGGTTCAGGCGCGGCGGACACCCAGATCGCGAGCTGATTGGCATCGAGCTTCTTGAGCTGTTCGGGCGCAGCCGGCGAGAGATCGCTCTCTTCGAGTTCGACCTGCTCGGGTTGCAAACCGATTTCGCCAGCCTCCAGGCATTTGGAGCGTGCGCTGCGATACAGCCAGAAGGGATCGTTGGGAGCCTCTCCTTCGGAAGAACGCACCACGGCCTCGCGCAAGGTGGTATGAAAAACCTCCTGCGCTTTTCGCGCATCGCCCGTCATTAAGAAACAAAAGCGATAAAGCTGTGGAAGATTTTGTTTTCGATCCGGCACTCCGGCACCCTTGATAAAAATTCAGCGCATTCTACGCATATCGCATGGAACGACAAGGGTATATCGGAGAGGGGCGTTTTAGCGCAGTTTTTCCAAGCGCATCGCCACTTCCGCCGCGTTCGACCGGCTGTTGAAGGCCGAGATTCGAAAATAGCCTTCGCCTTGGGCTCCGAAACCGCTGCCCGGCGTCACGACTACATTGAGATCATTCAACATTCGATCAAACATTTGCCAGCTGGTTAGGCCCGGCGACGTGCTCACCCAAATGTAGGGCGCATTCACTCCGCCGAAAACTTCCAGACCGGCTTCAGCCGCGGCACACCGCAAGAGCTCTGCGTTGCCCATGTAATGGTTGATGAGTGTGCGCACCTGCTTCTGGCCCTCAGGCGAATAGATCGCCTCGGCTCCGCGCTGCACGGGATAACTGACGCTGTTGGCCTTCGTGCTCCAACGGCGGTGCCACAGCGCGTGCAACGGCAGTCGCCGTCCGCTCTCAGTACTGGCCAGCAGTGACTTGGGCAAAACGGTGAAACCGCAACGGACGCCGGTGAATCCGCCATTCTTGGAAAAGCTGCGAAATTCAATCGCACACTCGCGCGCACCGGGAATTTCAAAAATCGAATGCGGAATGTCCGGCTGCGAAATGTACGACTCATACGCGGCGTCGAAAAGCAGGATGGCCTCGTGCTGGCGCGCGTATTCCACCCAGCGCGCGAGCTGATCACGCGAAGCGACCGCGCCGGTCGGATTATTCGGGAAACAAAGGTAAACAAGATCGACATGCTCGGCCGGCGGGTCGGGAACGAAATTGTTCGCGCTGGTGCACGGCAAATAAACGAGGCCTTCGTAACCGCCTTCTTTTCTGGCCGGACCGGTATGACCCGCCATGACATTAGTATCGACGTAAACCGGGTAAACCGGATCGGTGATCGCGATTTCGTTCTGGTCGCCAAGAATATCGAGAATAAACCCGCAATCGGATTTCGATCCATCGGATACGAAAATTTCGTCGTCGGCGATGTCGATCTTGCGATCGCGATAATCGTGCTGCGCGATTGTCGATCTTAGAAATTCGTAGCCTTGTTCCGGGCCATAACCGCGAAATGTTTCGCGATGCCCCAGCTCGTCCACTGCGCGCTTCATCGCATCCCTGGCTGCCGGCGGCAGCGGTTCGGTCACATCGCCGATTCCGCACCGAATCAGTTTTTTGGCCGCCTCCGGATTCGCTTCGCTAAAATCCTGCACTCGCCGCGCGATCTCGGGGAAGAGATAACCGGCCTGAAGCTTGAGATAATTTTCGTTTAGAAATGCCATGGCTGTAGCGGCGGTCTGTGACCGTCGCATATCTCTTGGGCAATAAAGTTAGCGACGGTCATAGACCGCCGCTACAAAAAGACTCGCGACCGCCGTTAGTAGTTCTTCGCGACTGCGTCCCAATTCACCACGTTCCACCAGGCTTTGATGTAATCGGGCCGGCGGTTTTGGTAGTTGAGATAGTAAGCGTGCTCCCAAACGTCGAGGCCAAGGATCGGCGTATTGCCGTCCATTAGGGGACTATCCTGGTTCGGCGTCGAGATCACTTCGAGTCTGCCTGCCTTATTTTTAATGAGCCAGGACCAGCCGCTGCCGAAACGTTTTACGCCGGCATCCGCGAATTTTTCCTTGAAGGCATCGAAGCCGCCAAAGGAGGACTTGATGTCATCGGCAAGTTTTCCGCTTGGTTCACCGCCGGCCTTCGGACCCATGATCGTCCAGAAGAAGGAATGATTGGCGTGGCCGCCGCCATTGTTGCGCACCACTGCGCGAATGTCTTCCGGGACTGCATTGAGATTGCTGATCAAGTCTTCGACCGATTTGTTCTCGAGATCGGGTTTGCCCTTCAGCGCGTTATTCACGTTGGTGATGTAGGCCTGATGATGCTTGGTGTGATGAATTTCCATCGTGCGCGCATCGATGTGCGGCTCCAGAGCATCGTAGGGATAAGGTAATTTCGGTAATTCGTAAGCCATAATCTGTACTGTTAAATCGCTTTGGCGCGATGAACAGGTTTTATTTTGGAACGACCACGAATACACAGGTAGGGGCGGTTCACCTGAAACGCCCGTGGGCTGCGCGATCGACAGCTGGCCGGGCGATTGAGGTCAATCGCCCCTACCTACTTACAGCTGTAGAAGCCGGGACGAGTGTCCAGACCACCGCGATAATTCACGTAGGTGGCGAGCGCGAGCAACGGGAAGTTTTGCCGGTACATGTCGTACTTTAGATAAAAAACCTTTGGAAAACCGGTGCCGGTGGTTTGCGGTTCGTCCCACGCCCCATCCGATTTTTGGGAATTGAGCAGGAAACGCAATCCGCGCTGGATGCTTCGGCGATCGAGATCGCCGCACGCGCAAAGGCCCATGACCGCCCAAGCCGTCTGTGACGCCGTACTTTCGCCGCGCCCCTTCAATTGCGGGTTATCGTACGACGCGCAGGTTTCGCCCCAGCCGCCATCTTCATTCTGGCAACTCTCCAGCCAGTCGCGCCCGCGCAGGATCCAATCTTGCGTCATATCCTGACCGATCGCGCGCAGCCCACGCAGGACCTGCCACGTGCCGTAGATGTAGTTAACGCCCCACCGTCCGTACCAGGAACCGTCATCCTCCTGCGTTTTGATCAGATAACGAAGAGCGTGTTGCACCGCGAAATGTTTACGATCGAAATTGATGTATCCGAAAAGCTCGAGCGTGCGCGCAGTCAGATCGCTGCAGGTCGGATCGAGGATTGCATTGTGATCGGCAAAGGGCATGTCTTCCAGCCATTGCGTCGTGACGTCCTTGTCGAACGCAGCCCAACCGCCATCGCGACACTGAAAACTCAGTTGCCATGGCAGAGCCCGGGCAAACGTTGCCGCCAGTGGTTGAGGGTCTTTCGATTGAACGAGCCGCAACGCCATCAACACCATCGCGGTGTCGTCCGTATCGGGATAATAAACGTTGTTGTACTCGAATGCCCACCCGCTCGCTCCAGGATGCGGATTGTTCCTTGTCCAGTCTCCACGAATTCGCACTTCTTTTTCCAGCAACCAATCGGAAGCTTTTTCCAAGGCCGGATGGTTGGACGGAAGGCCCGATTCGGCCAGCGCAATCATGTTGATCGCGGTGTCCCAAACCGGAGAGAGGCATGGCTGAATCCGAAAATCTTCGGGATCATCGACAAAGAGCCCGGCAAAATCCTTCTTCGCTTTGGCAAAAAGCGGATGGTTTTTGGCGTAGCCAAGTGTGCGCAGCGCGATGATCGAATTCAGCATCGCCGGGTAAACCGTGGCCAGACCATCGCTTCCCTCCCCGATGCGTTCGACCATCCAGCGTTCCGCCTCTTCCAGCGCAATTTTGCGCAAAGGGCTGCTCAAAAGCCGGCCGATGAACTTGAGCACTTCGTCCGTCCGCAGGAAAAAATTTCTCCAGGTAAGAAAGCGCTCATCGCGCGGCAGGGTAAAATCCTTATGCTCGGTGCCGAGCGGGTAGAGTTCGTGTAATTGCTTGAGCCCCGGTAATCGGCGGGTCGGCTTGAAATGATTGATGATGGCGAGCGGAATGAGCATGGCCCGGCTCCACGACGACATCTTGTAAATGTGGAAAGGCGCCCAGGATGGCAGAAGAACCATTTCCACGGGAATCGTCGGCAAATATTTCCACGGAAACTGACCGAGCAATGCGAGGTACAGCTTGCTAAACGTATTCAGTTTCGGAATTCCCCCGAGTCGCAGAATGTTTGCGCGCGCCTCCTGCATGAACGGCAGATCGGCTGAATAGCCGGCGAGCTTGAGCGCGAAGTAAGCTTTAACCGAAGCGTTTATCTCACTCGGGCCGCCCTGATAAATATTCCATCCGCCTTCCGGCAATTGGCGTTTCAGAATATGGCGAACGCAACGCTGCTGCATTTGTTCGTCCACTTCGCCGGACCAATGCATGAACTGCACGAAATCGGAGCAAAGCGTGCTATCCACCATCAACTCGCCGCACCAATGACCGTCGGCGTGCTGTTGGCGCAGGAGATTTTCCTGGGCGCGCTTGATGGCGATCGAAATCTGATCCCCCGCGGCAGAGTAAGCACCCGCTGCGTCGGGCGCTGCGCTCGGCAAAGAAATTACGCTGGGCGAGGCCTTCGCCATGTCGATCTTACGAAGCTTGCGCGGCGGGCTCGGCGCGTTTGCCCGAGATATGCCCATTGCCACTGCTCACGCCATTGAACGCGATCGTCTCGCTGCCACGGCCGGTGGGTTTTGGTTTCGCGCCAAAATTGAACTTAATATTCTTCCAGGTATCGCCCCGCTGCGCCTGAAGCCCGAGGCTGGCCGTCGGTTCGTACCCGCAGTGCACCATGCAGTTTTCGCAACGACTATCGCGCGCCACCCCATCGACCACCCCGTAATTATCCCACTGCACCTTCTCGAGCATCTCCGCGTAGCTCGAGTAATGCGCGTCGGTCATCAGATAGCAGGGCCCTTTCCAGCCGCGAATGTTCCGCGTCGGGATCGCCCAGGCCGAACAAGTCAGATCGCGTTTGCCGCCGAGAAACTCGAAATAAATCGGTGTACCGAAAAGGGTGTAGTCATTCATCCACTGCTCGATCTTTTGGAATTTCTCGATCGTCATCTTGCGCGTGAGAAAGAAGTTCTCCGGCTGTAAATTAAGCCGCTTGATCATGTCCTTTTTGGCCGCGTCGTATTCGTAACCGGGCGAAATGGTGTGGCCGTCTACGCCGAGATCGGAAAGATAATCGAACATCTGCTCGACCTCGTTCATGTCGGTTTCCTTGTAGATTGTCGTGTTGGTCGCGACCTGATAGCCGAGAATTTTCGCCATCTTGATCGCCAGGATGCATTCCTTGAACACGCCTTCGCGTTCAACGATGAGGTCGTGGATACGCTCGAGGCCGTCGAGATGCACGTTCCAATACATCCACGCACTCGGGCCAATCGTCGGTTTCGCCGGATCTTTCGGTCCCTTGCGCACTTCGGCCGCGTCTTTCTCGCTGATTAAACCGGCCGCGAGCAACGCCTCGATTTTCTCCTCAACGAATTCCGGTTGAGCCGATAACTGCGCCGCCAGCCATTCGCGCATTTTCTTGCGCATAAACATGGCGTTGGTGCAGATATAAATGATGCGCTTTTGCTCGAGCAGACCTTTGACCAGCGCTTCGATCTGCGGATAAATCAGCGGTTCGCCGCCGCATATGGAAACCATCGGCGCCTTACACTCTTCCGCCGCTCCCAAACAGTCCTCCAGGCTCATTATGTCCTTCATCGAGGTCGAGTATTCGCGAATCCGCCCGCAGCCGGTGCAAGTCAAGTTGCAGGTATGTAGCGGCTCGAGTTGCAGCACCGTGGCGAACCTCTTGGTACCGCGCAACTTATGCCCGATCATATAGGCGGCGATCTTTGTCGTCAGGGGGAGAGGAAATCTCATAAGAGCGAGGATAGTAACAAGGCCCGCCAGTGTGTCAATAGACCCAAATCCGCGTCGATTTGCTACCTGATTCGTGTTTGCCGCTTTATTTGGCCGCCCGGACGATTTTCAAGACCAAATATCGTGCGACCGCGATTCAATTTTATGGTTCAATCAATAAGATAGAACGTCTTACGAAACCAAGGATAACGATATGAAACAATTATTGGCACTAGTGTTAGCGGTGGGACTCGTTGGCTGTGTGGAGGAATCTCAACAAGTCAGCACCCCTGGTGGGAATTATCCGTACGCGCGGTATTCAACCACATCGGAAGTAAGCGGCCCTTCGGGCGTCTACGCGAGCTGGACCACGGCGGCTTTGCAAAAGAAACGTCTCGATATGTATGCAATGCTTCCGCAAACCCAGACGGCCAACGGCGTGCCCGCATACATCTCACATGGTCCGCAGCTGCCGGCTCAGGACGAGATCAAGAAGATCGAAGCCGAGTTGAACAAGCGCTACAAAGCCGGAGATAAATCAGCGCAGTTGAAAGAGTGGTGGCCGCGCACCCGCCGTCACATCACGTAAGATCGACATTGCGTTAGTTGTTGCCGCTTTCTAGCCCGTCGAGCAAAAGGCGGGCTGGAAGCGCGACAAGCTGATCTCAGGTTCCCTGCCAGCCGCGGCGAATCAGGCTGATTGCGATCGCGGCGAGCAGTAGCGCGATGATCTTGGACACACCCCGCAGGCCTTGTGTGCCCATCAAACGCGAGAAACGATCAGCATTGCAAAGAGCAATCGCCACCAGCGCGAGATTTGCGATGAGTGACGCCAGCGTGTAAACGAGTCCCACGCTATCCACCAAGATCAGCAGCGCAGTCAGCAAGGCCGGCCCCGCGATAAGCGGCATCCCCAGCGGCACTACGCCGAACTCATCGCTGCCACTCTCGTCGTGCGGACCAAACCCGACGAGCTCGCGAATGGCCAGGAGCAGCAGGATCAATCCCCCTGCAACTTGGAAATCCGCCACGCTAATTCCAAGAGCGGTGAAAATAATTCGGCCAAGAAAAACAAATCCGACGGCAATGCAGAGACCGGTGAGAATTCCGAGGAACGCCTGCCGTTGTCGATGTTCGCGCGACGCCTTCGTCCCCAAGCCCATGAAAATGGCCACGAGCCCGATCGGATCGACCGCGACAAACAGCGGGATGAAAGCGAGGAGAAATTTCTGGATCACGGTGGAGTGAGTCTAACACTGCACGTTTTCGCCACAGATGAACACAGATGAAACACAGATTCAGCAAAATTCCTTCCGCCTATCCGTGAAAATCTGTGTAAATCTGTGGCTGATTCATTTTCCAACATTCGGTCGATGAAATTTTCGCTCCTTGGGCTCTTGTTGCTGGTCGCTGATCCGCGCTATGACCTTTCTGCAGGCGATCTCAAGACTATCGATACCTTCCAGGCCGCCGCGGCGCGGGCGAATCGCGTCCTGAGCGTTCCTGATTGGGAGCAAACGCCCGAGGCGCTCACGGCTTCGATTGTCGACACGATCGCCAAGGGAAATGCGGCGCTCGATCAGATCGGCTCGCAGACTCTAGAATACGTCACCTTCGAAACTACAATCGCCGCCCTGGAGGATTTGCGCTCGCAAGCTGATCTCGTGGCGAATCGAGCCGCACTCATTAGCGAAACAAATCCTGATCCGGTCATGCGGGCGGTGGCGGAGGGCGCGTCGAAAAAATTCCAGGAATGGAACATCGGGATTGATTATCGAGAGGACATCTTCAAAGCGATCAAAGCATTCGCTGCGACGAAGCCAAAACTAAGCGGCGAAGACAAGAAACTGTTAGACGAAATGCTGCGTGATTATCGCCGGGCCGGGATGGAATTGTCACCGATCGCACGCAAGCAGGTAGAACGAATGCGCCGGGAGCTTTCGGATCTTGCCGCCGAATTCGACAGTAACCTTTTCGCGGCCACAGCGCCGGTCGTCTTTAAGAAAGCGGACCTCGATGGAGTGCCCGATGATTTTCTTTCGTCGCCCGGAATCAAGATCGACAGCGACTTATTCCAAGTGATGGCCAACCTCACGTGGCAATACAACACCGTGGAAGAGAGCGCGCGAAGCGAAGCCACTCGCAGGAAGGTTTACGTCGCGCACGACTCGCTTGCGAAAGACAAGAACGTTCCGGTGGTGAACCAGATGCTGGCCCTTAGGAACAAGATTGCGCTGCGCCTCGGTTACAAATCGTGGGCGGATTATCAGGCCGAAGTGCGGATGGCCAGGACCGCCGCGAACGCGCAAACCTACATCGACAATCTCGTTACGGGCATTCAGCCGAAGTTCGACGACGAACTGCGCGAGCTGCAAAAGATGAAAGCCGCCGACTCGAAGGATCCGAACGCGAAGATCAATGTCTGGGATTGGCGGTACTACAACAATCAGCTGACCAAGCAGAAGTTCGCCGTCGATAAGGAAACACTGCGAGTGTTCTTTCCATTTCAGCAAACGCTCGACGGCATGTTTGTAATTTTCGGGCGCGTTTTCGGTCTGTGCTTTGACGAAATCAAGCCGCCGACCAAATGGGCCAATGAGTTACGGCTTTACGTCGTTTCCGATACTGCCACCAACGCACCGTTAGGACTCTTGTATTTGGACTTATTTCCGCGAGAAGGAAAAACCGCAGGCGGCGGCGAATCTGAAATTGTTAACGGCAGACGTCTAGCCGAGGGAAAGTATCAGGCGCCTGTGGCCGCGGTGATTCTCAATTTTCCACCGCCCAACGGCGCCAAGCCGTCATTGCTGAGCCATTCCGAGACCGAGGTTCTGTTTCACGAGCTCGGGCACGCGCTGCATTGCATTGTGACCCGCGCAAAATATGGCCGCTTCGCCGGGACACATGTGCCGGTCGACTTCGTCGAGGCACCTTCGCAAATGCTGCAAAACTGGATCTGGGACAAAGCGACTCTCGATACCTTTGCCGCCGATTACCGCGATCGTTCGAAAAAAATTCCCGTAGAAATCATTCAGAAAATGAACGCCGCCAGGCTCGCCACCGCGGGCATGTTTTATCGGCGCCAATTTGCTTTCGCTCTTCTCGACCTTGCTCTCCACGGGCCTCATCCCGCCGACACGACCTACGATTATCTGGCTATTTCCAATCCCATTCTGGAGCGCGTTTTTCTGCCGATTGATCCGCAAACAAGTTTCATCACCGGCTTTCGCGGATTTAACGGCTACGATGCCGGTTATTACGGCTACGCCTGGTCGGACGCGATCGCTGCCGACATGGCAACGGTTTTCGAGAAAAACGGTTACCTCGACAAACGCGCTGGGATGAAACTGCGTCGCGAAATCTACGAGCCTGGCGATTCGCGCGACGTGACCACGTCGATCGAAAAATTTCTCGGCCGAAAACAATCTAGCGCACCGTTTCTGAAGAGGCTCGGCATTGGTGCAGCGGAGAAGAAGAAAGCGCCCGCGGGCCCGTCGCAGGAAGGCAAATAGGATTTGGCCACGGATGGACACGGATGAAACACGGATTCAGAAACGGCTCTTCTGTCCACCCGTGTTTCGTCCGTGTGAATCTGTGGCCAATTTCTTCTGCGGGATGACCTGCGCTGAACTTGCCTTTTGAGCACGCCTATAGATGATGTTGTCCCATTCAATCGCTCTATGAAAATCTCACTGCTTCTTCTGTCACTTCTCCTTGCGGTTTCGAACTCCACACTTACTGCCGTTGAAACGCCAAAAACTCTCGAAGATTTTAGCGCCGCGGCGGCAAAGAAAAATGCGGTGTTGACCGTGCCCGAATGGGAACAGACACCCGAAGCTATCGACGCTTCGATGAAAGATGCCATCGCGAAAGCGAACGTGGCGCTCGATCAAATCGGTTCGCAGGATCTGAAGAAGATCACATTCAAGAGCACCGTCGTCGCGCTCGACGACTTGGGCTACCAGGCGGGAAACGCGGCTAATAGAGCAGTCGTAATCAAGGAATCGAATAAGGACGAAAAAATCCGAGCCGCGGCCGAGAATGCGGTGAAAATCTTCCAGGATTGGGCCGTAGGCGTCGATTATCGCGAAGATGTCTACAAAGCAGTCAAAGCCTTCGCCGATACGAAGCCGAAGCTTTCGGGCGAAGATGAGAAACTATTGAAGGAAACGCTGCGCGATTATCGCCGCGCCGGGCTAGCGTTGCCGCCGGACAAACGCAAAGAGGTTGAAGATTTGCGCAAACAACTGGCGAAACTCGGCACCGATTTCGACACCAACATCGTGAACGCCAAGGTCCCGATGGTGTTCACGAAGGCGGAACTCGATGGATTGCCGGACAGCTTCTTCGCATCACCTGGAGTCAAAACCGGCGATGACGCCTACACCGTGATGACGAACGTGACCTGGCAGTACAATACCGTCGAAGAAAACGCCAAGAGCGAGGCGACCCGCAAAAAACTCTACGTTGCGCATGATTCGCTGGCGAAAGAGACCAACGCCACCGTGCTAAACCAAATGCTGGCGCTGCGAAACAAGATCGCGCTCCGGCTCGGGTACAAATCGTGGGACGATTATCAGACCGAAATAAAGATGGCCAAATCGGGCGTGGGCGCGAAAACGTACATCGACAATCTCGTTACCGGAATCCAGCCGAAGTTCGACGCTGAAATTGCCGCACTGCAGAAAATGAAAGCTGCGGATACCAGCGATCCGGGGGCGAAAATCGGTACCTGGGACTGGCGCTACTACAACAATCAGCTCGTTAAACAAAAGTTCGCTGTCGACAAGGAAGCGCTTCGCAATTTTTTCCCGTTCCAGAAAGTGCTGCAGGGAATGTTCGACATCTACCAGAACATCTTCGGGCTAAAATTCTATCAAGTCACCGCGCCATATAAATGGATCGACGATCTCCAGCTCTACGTCGTGACTGATTCGGCCTCGGGCGAGCCGCTTGGCATGTTTTATCTCGATATGTTTCCGCGCGAAGGAAAGTTCAATCACTTCGCCGAGTTTGAAATTATTGGCGGCAAACTGCTCACCGATGGCAAGTATCAGCGCCCAACGGTGGCTTTGCTGTGCAATTTTCCGCCGCCCAGCGCCGACAAACCGTCACTCATGACGCATCAGGATGTGGAGACGCTCTTTCATGAGTTCGGTCACGCGTTGCACGCCATCACAACGCGGGCCCATTACGGCCGCTTCGCCGGAACGCATGTCCCGGGAGATTTCGTTGAAGCGCCTTCGCAAATGTTGCAGAACTGGGTGTGGGACAAACAAGTGCTCGACACTTTCGCAGCCGATTACAGCGATCCATCGAAGAAAATTCCGGCTGAGATGATCCAGAAGATGAACGACGCGAAGATTGCAACCGCGGGCGTGTTTTACCGGCGGCAATTCGCTTTCGCCTCGCTCGACCTGGCAATGCACGACGTTCATCCCGAAGACGCGCCTTACGATTGCGTCGCGATCTCGAATCCGATTCTCGAGAAGGTGTTTCTGCCGATTGATCCGGCCACGACCTTCGTCACCTATTTCGGGCATATGAATGGCTACGATGCCGGTTATTACGGTTACGCCTGGGCCGACGCGATCGCCGCCGACATGGCAACCGTTTTCGAAAAAGCGAAGAACAAATATCTCGATCGCGAAGCAGGGCTGCGCCTTCGCCACGAAATCTACGAACAAGGGGACGGGCGCGACGTTACCGTGTCGATCGAAAAATTCCTGGGGCGCAAACAATCGGTCCAGCCATTCCTGAAAAAGCTCGGGATCGGCGCGGCAGAGAAAAAGAAGGCGCCCGCGAGTCCATCGCAGGAAAGCAGATAGAATTTGGCCGCGGATGAACACCGATGGAACACGGATTCAGAAAGCCTTTTTGCTTATCCGTGTCAATCTGTGGCTAATCCTTTTTTCTGCTTCTTTGCGTAAGGAAAAGTTCGCGATCGCGGGACGCGATCATCAGACGCGCGAGACGCGCGCGCTACCCCTAACGGCCGCCGCCGCGTGAGCTCGGAGGCGGGGTTGGCTTCGCTTTCGTGCTTTTGCGAACGGTGATTGTTTGTTCGGCAGGCGCGGCTTTGGGTTTTTCTTCGGGATATTTCTTTGTGCCGGGCCAGAGCAGACGCCAGGGCTGGGTTTTCACTGTTTCGCTGAATTCCCTGAGGTTCCCACCCACCGGCTCAAGATCGCGCATCGTCGTCTTCAGCTTCTCGGATGAGTCACGGAAATTCTCGAGCATAACGGCGATATTATTGTTAGCCGAAAGGTCGTTGCTGATTTTTTGAATGTTCTTGAGCGAGATCGAAAGCGAGCTCTCCGGGGAGGTAATATCGACAAGGTGTTCTCCGAACTTTTTGAACTGACCAAGCGCAAGATTGAGCTCGGAGTTCGCCTCGGTAATGCGGCTCAAGTTTTGCGCAGTCGTTTCCAGCTCCTTCATCGTAGAGGTCGCTTCGGCGGCGACCGGCTTGATCACTTCCAACATCTTGGACGCGGCCTCGCTGAAGTCCGGGGTGCGTTCGCCGGCAAAAATTTCGCCGTCGTGAGCCCGGCCGGAAGCTTCGGTTCCCTGAGTGATGTCGATCGCCATCTCCCCTAACAAGCCGAGCTGCATCAGGCGGGCGCGGGCGTCGCGATAGACAAACGCATCCTTATCCACATGCACATCGATCCGGGCTTCATACTTCGGTTTTCCATTGGCTGCGACGGGCGTTGCGCCTGGCTCGGGCTGACGATTTGCAGTAGCAGCTTCCTGCGCGCGTTGTTCCTCTTCGTGCGATACGGGCGAATTCAAGCTTGAAACCTGACCAATTTTTCGCCCGGCCAGCATGACCGGAGCACCCAACTTAATTCCGGCGGCGTTGTCGACGTAAATTCGATAGGTCACGAGCGGGCGAAAGAGCCCCGGCGCGCCGAGAAGAATCAACACAAAGGCGACTGCCGCTACCGTGCCCACCACGAGCAGGCCGGTCATTATTTCATTTCGTCGTAATTGCATCTTGGCTGCCTTCCAGAATCGGCCCTTCGGTGCTGCCGCTCAAGAACTGAGCGACGACCGGGTTCTGCGATTGTTTGAATTTCTCGGGGTCGGCGTCTTCAATGATTTTTCCCTGATATAACATAGCCATTCGCGTGCCGATGCGAAATGCGCTTCCCATATCATGGGTTACGATGATCGACGTCACTTCCGATTTATCGGTGAGGCTAATGATTAATTCGTCGATCACCGAGCTGATGACCGGGTCGAGACCAGCGGATGGCTCGTCGAAAAGAACTAATTCAGGCTCCAAGACGAGAGCGCGGGCCAGGCTCACGCGCTTTTTCATGCCGCCACTTAGCTCCGACGGCATTCGATCTTTTGCTTCGAGCAGGCCAACGAGCTCAAGTTTTTGATCAACAATTTCGTCGATTTCCCCGCGCGATTTTTCGGTCAATTCCTCGAGTGGCAGAGCGACATTATCGCGCACGTTCCGGGAGCTCAGCAGGGCCGAATATTGATAGACCATGCCGATGTTCTGGCGGACCTGCTGCAATTTTCGGCGGCGGAGCCGCGTGATTTCGAATTGTTTGAAGAAAATCGAGCCGGCATCAGGCTGAAGAATTCCGAGAATGAGCCGCAGAATAGTGCTCTTGCCACTGCCGCTCTGCCCCATGACAACGAGGCGATCGCACCGGTGCACCTCGAGCGACATGTCATCGAGCACTTTCTTTTCTCCGAATTGTTTTGTCACATCGCGCAGCTCCACTACGCGAGAATTATTTGCACTCACAACGGAAAGAAAACGATGTAGATAATGTTATAGAGCGTGTCGAAACCAATCACCACTGTGATGGCGGTCACTACGCTCGAAGTTGTCGATGCTCCGACGCCGGCAGCGCCACCTTTCACAGTCAATCCACGGTAGCATGCGATTCCGGAGATCAAGAATCCGAAGATGAAGCTCTTCAAAACGCCGGTCACGATGTCGCGGATGAGCAGACTATCGCTCACCAGCTCGAGAAAATAGGGAAACGCGATACTGAAATAAGCGCGACAAACGAGGCTGGTGGCGGCAATCGCCGCCACGTTCGACACGGTGGAAAGGCAGGGCATAAGGAAAAACAGCGCCAGCATTCGCGGCGCGACCAGAAAGCGCAGCGGCCCGATTCCCATTGCTTCGATCGCTTCGACTTCCTCGGACACCTGCATGGTTCCCAGTTCCGCGGTGAACGCCGCGCCGATCCGCGCCGCCAGCATGATTCCGGTGATCAGAGGCCCGAGCTCGCGTGTGAAAGCGATGGAAACCAGACCGGGAACGAGCCGTTCCGTGCCAAAGCGCTGCAACTGATAACCGGTTAGAAGCGCCATGGTCAGCCCAAGAAAGAAGGAAACCAGGCCCACCAGCGGCACTGAGTCGACACCGGCCCGCTCGGTGTGACGGAAAAAACTGGCGGCGGTGAACGGTACGCGTCCGTTGCGAATCCGCTCCAAGGTCTCGCTGAATGTTTGAATTACGAACCAGAAGATGCTGCCGACTTCGATGAGCGTGTTGCGGCTGGCCTCACCTACCTCGCGAATGTAAGTAACCGGATTCGCCGAAATCGTCTCGCGCGGCTGGGTGCTGGGTTGTGCGGCGCCAGACATGGTCACGGGCAAGGTGCCCCAGTTCGCGATGGGTCAAAGCGGAAAATTGAGCGCCTAATTTCGATTACAGGAAAGCTTTCGACACACGAGCGCCGGGCCGTTTAAGCTCCGGCCCGTGAAATTGGCTGCTAACAGGCGCGTTCCATCGACACCGGTATTTGCAATTTCAATGTTGATAGCGGCGTCATTTGCAACGCACACGGAAAGCGCCGAGAAAAACTCCTCGGAACGAAACAAGACTATGAAAAAGGATGAAGCACGATTTGGCATAGCCGTACACGGCGGCGCCGGAACCATGGACCGCGGCAAAATGACGCCGGAGCGGGAGCGCGATTATCATGCAGGGATTGAGCGCGCGCTCACTGCCGGCTATGAAATCCTAAAGAGAGGCGGATCGAGTCTCGATGCTACGGAGGCTGCAGTCCGCATTTTGGAAGATGATCCGCATTTCAACGCGGGTCGCGGCGCAGTGTTTAACAACAGTGGAATGAACGAACTGGACGCGGCAATCATGGATGGAAAAACCCTGAACGCCGGCGCGGTCGCCAAGCTGGGCCATATCAAGAACCCGATCTCGCTGGCCCGCATGGTGATGGAAAAATCGAAGCACGTCTTCATGGCCGGCGAAGGTGCGGAAGAATTCGCGAAACAAAACGGTGTCGAAGTAATGACGGACCAAAAATACTTTTATACCGAAGAACGCTGGCAGGCGTTGCAAAAACTCAAGGCCGCCGAAGAAGGCGGGGCCGGCGGGAAGAATTTTGTTATTACCGACGAAGATCGACATGGGACAGTCGGCGCGGTCGCCCTCGACAAGGAGGGCAATCTCGCTGCGGCGACCTCGACCGGCGGCACGACGAATAAAAAAGCGGGGCGCATCGGCGACTCGCCCGTAATTGGCGCCGGCACTTACGCGAACAATGCGACCTGCGCAGTTTCCGGAACCGGTGATGGCGAATACTTCATCCGGGCCACCGTCGCGCACGAAGTATCGGCATTAATGGAATATCGCGGAATGAAATTGCAGGAGGCGGGAGAGACGGCCCTCGACAAAGCGAAAAAACTGGGAGGAACCGGCGGCCTGATCGCGATCGATCGCCAGGGCAATGTGGCGCTGCCTTTCAATACCTCCGGCATGTACCGGGGCTATGTCGATCCAAACGGCAAGTTTGTAGTG
>JBDTZF010000157.1:0-4988 GCA_040005265.1 Verrucomicrobiota bacterium | reverse complement strand
CGTCGGCCACGAAATGCTTCAACGCCCCCAGAAGGAAGGAACGGAACCGGCCTTTCTCCCGGTCGGCGCGCGCGTAGGAACGGGTTTCGATGAGATCGGCGAAAAAACCCTGGGTTAAATCCTGGGCGTCGTGTGGCCCATGTCCGGTCTTGCGCAGGAAAACATAAAGTGGACGCCAGTAGATCCGGCACAATTCGGAGAGCGCATTGAGCGATTGGGCCGAAGCCGCGGCGGAATTACCGGCTTCGAGCACTATCGTCCATCGGGTCGAGGCAAATAGTCCGTCGCGCCCGTCTTGCTCGCGAACCGGAACAGACGTTTTCACTCGCTAACGAGAATAGTCTAATCGAGGTGCTTGTGGCAAGACATACGCAGACTCATGCCCGGGCGGACGAACCCTGAAACTGGCGGTCGTCACCTCGTCTAGTAGGCTGCGTGCAGAGAACGACGAGAGCGGTGGTGCGGGGTTTGACGGATATCTCGCGAAGGCGCGAAGGTCGCAACAATGAAGCGTAATCTCCGAGGAAAAGCTCAGACCTGAGAGTCATCGCCGGCGGTGCCGAAAAACTAGGGCAAGCCGCTGCCAATATTCGACTTAATGTTCGCGACATCCCCGGAGTTGATAGCGCCGTTGGCGTTCACGTCCGAGCGGAAGTTTGTCCCGTTAATGACCTGTCCAATTCGGGATTTGGTTTGCGCGATGTCGGCTGAATTGACGGCGCTATTAGCGTTACTATCGCCAATGAGCAAACCCATAACGGCAGGTACATTACTACTGACGTTCCCATCGGAATCGTTGACGCTGTTCAGGGTGACGGTGATATACTGGGCATTTGGCAGAGTGGTCAGATTGGCAATGTAATTGTGCGCATCCATCGGATCGATCGAGCCACTGCTCGGGCCGGGTTGGATGGGGCCGGTCGCGGTCGCGGTCACACTGGTCACGCTGGTCAAAGGATTGGCGAATTTGAACACGATCGTGTAGGCAGAGCTGCTTCGGCATTCGACTCCAGCCAATCCACTTAGCGGCAAATTGATGTCGAACGCACCAGCGGCGCCGTGAACGATTTCAGAGACGGCAAGCATGAGTAAGTCGGAAAGCTGACCGGCATAACCAGGCTTGTCGATGTACGACGCGCTGGTGATTGAGCCCGGAGCCGCCGCCCCAAATTCGCCGAAGGCGCTGCCGCGCAGTGAATAACTCGCGCTCAGCGCATTGATGCCGGCTGAAGCAATCGTCTCGGTAGGGATGCGATAATCAGCACTGGAGCGGGAACCACCTTCGACCGCCGAACCCGACAGTACGAAAAAAGACAATGAAGCAAGCAGGAGTGGTCTCATCTGCCAATGGCAATAAATTCAAAAGGAACACTTAGCCCCGGAACCGATGGTTCAAATCCAGGTGAGGAGATCAGGACAGAGAAGGCATTTCCCGGGTTGGAAACGGTGTCGTCGAGCATGGCAACGTTGGTGGACGGGTTCTCGCCGTTTTGTTGCACGCCGCTGCCGTGCGCGGCCAGGGTCACGGTGACGCCGTTGTTAAAAGAGGGCGGCCCAGTTAACGTGACCGTGTAACGAGGGTAGAGCGTCATGTTCTTAACCAGGGGCGCGGAACCGGAAGGACCATTATAGAGTCGAGTAAGAGTCAGTTGGCTGTCGTTTTGGATAGAAGCGATGCGATAAATAACGTTTGCCAACATGATGTATTTGAACGGGACCAATTGTGAATTGAACCCGGACCCAGTGACGATGGCCGAGTTGCTTGTGACAGAGACCGGTGAAGGCAAAGTGACCCCATTGCTACCGGCAGGGAGAAAATCGACACTGAATCCATCTCCGCCGCTAATTGATCCATCGGGGTTGACGGACCCGCGGACGACCGTTTGTCCCGAAATCCGAGCGCTGTCTGCCGCTCCAAAGGCGTAGCCTACCGCGCTGATAGGCTGATCTGGCAATAGAAGCTGCGATCCATGTATGCCGTCGTTGAACCAAACACGTAGACGAACATCTTGAACACCTTTGGACAGGCTATCGATTATGGGCAGCGACGTCATGTTTATGAGCGATGTGTCGCCTAAGAGCACAGAATATAAGCCGTTATTTACCGGGAGCGGGACCGCGCTATTCGGCTCAGTCCCATTGAGATGCGTTCCGTCGTTTGTCCAATAGGCTGAGGTGCCGGCGGCATTAACCAAGGCAAACTTGAACTGCCCGTTACCATTGAAGTTTGTCGATCCGACCAGAAGGCGGCCCTGATAGTTAACCATTTGCGGCACCAACTGGGCGTCCAGTCGCGAAAATGTGCCGAAGCAAACCAAACCGATTACGAGAGTGAGAAGGCGAGCATTCATAGAAGTGATTCCTTTGTGTCCGAAGGCGGGTCGTTTCAGCGGCTTACCCCCGCTACACCCTGTGCCGAAACGGCTACCGCTGTCGAACGGATGGCGATATTGGACAAAACGCAGACAAATTACAATTCAAAAGTCGGGAAAACGCGGCGTCGGGATTGAAAATCAACGGTTGACTCATGAATCGTGAACGCACGAAGCTCGCGAGAATGAAGCGCGAGCGCTATCCTCAAAAGGTGTTTCCGCCATGAGAGTGATCGCCGGCAGCGCCGGCGGCCTTCGCCTCGTCGTTCCGAAGAGCGGGGTTCGGCCGACCATGGACCGTGTGAAAGCGGCTATCTTCTCCAGCCTGGGCGATGCCGTTCCGGGAGCGAAGGTTCTCGATCTCTTTGCCGGAACCGGCGCGCTCGGGATCGAAGCGCTAAGCCGCGGTGCTGCCTCCGCTGTCTTTGTGGAAGAAGATCGACAATCGTTTTTGTCGATCGGAAAAAATCTGGAAAAAGCGAACCTGAAAGGCCGTGTTCATCAGGAGGATGTCTTTGGATTTGTGCGACGCTCATCAGGGAAGGAAGTTTTTCGGATTATTTTTGCGGATCCTCCATACGAGAAAACAAAATCCGGCGAGCGATTTACTGAAGAGCTGCTGGGGAACGCGGCCCTGCCGCAATTGTTGGAGCCCAACGGAATTTTCGTTTTGGAAAAGCATCCGGGCGAGGCTCTTCCTGAAATGAAATTGTGGGATTTAATTCGCCAAAAGAAATACGGCGCCACCGAAGTTCTTTTCCTGTCTGCCCCGAAATGAACGGACTAGGATTTGGCCACAGATGAACACGGATTTACACGGATGAGTCATGGTCGAAATCGATCCTGATGCAGCTGCTCAATTTACTGAAGGCGACCGGCCCAAAGGTCGGCGTTCCAATTAACTTCGGCCGATCCAAGTTGAATACCGTCGTCTCGTCTGCTGAATCTGTGTTTCATCTGTGTCCATCTGTGGCGTAAGAAATGGTTCGCTTTATCTACAATCTTCTCTGGCCGCTCGGCCTTTTGTTCTTCTTGCCGGGGTATCTGGTGAAGATGTGCCAGCGCGGCGGTTATCGTGAGAAATTCGGGCAACGGCTGGGTTCGTACGATGTCGATGTTCGCAACCGCCTGTCGGCGCGAAGATCGACATGGTTGCACGCGGTGAGCGTCGGCGAAGTGGCGATCGCGCTGAAACTTGCCAACGCACTGCATGCTCTCGAGCCGGATTTGCATTGCGTCCTCACCACCACCACCACCACCGGGTTCGCCTTTGCAAACACGAACGCTTCGCCATGGATCGAAGTGATGTATTCGCCGCTCGATTTTTGGCCGATCATGCGGCGCGCCTTCGACGTCATCAGGCCGGCACGACTGCTTCTGGTCGAAGCGGAAGTCTGGCCAAACCTCGCCGCGCTTGCGCATGCCCGCGAAGTTCCGATTGCGCTGGTCAACGCGCGTCTCTCGCCGCGCTCGGAAAAGAGAATGCGCCGATTCCGCCCCTTGGTGGCGCCTACCTTCAGGCTGCTCGATCTGGTGTGCGTGCAAAATTCTCAGGACATCGAGCGCTGGAAAGCGCTCGGAGTGGATCCCAGGCGGATCACTCACGTCGGGAGTATTAAATACGATCCGGAAAATACAGTTGTCGATGCCGCCACGCCCCGAAATATTCTCGCCGGCTTTGGTTTGGAGAATCGGGTGGTCATATTTGGCGGGAGCACCCATGCGGGTGAAGAGAAAATTCTCGGCGAAGTATTCCGCGCGTTGCGCAGAGAATTTGTCGAGCTGCTTTTAGTAATCGCTCCGCGTCACACCGAGCGCACGGCCGAGGTCCATCGCGCTCTAGAAGGGAGTGGATTTCGGGTGGCATTGCGAAGCCAGTCACCAATCGTTGATCGAGCGATTGATTGTCTGCTTATCGATTCCACCGGCGAACTGCGCGATTGGTATGGAATCGCGACGGTTGCGTTCGTCGGAAAAAGCCTGGTCGGACGAGGCGGCCAGAATCCGGCCGAAGCGATTCTAGCGGGGAAGCCAGTCTTGTTCGGACCGCACATGGAAAACTTTGCGTTGCTGGCGGAGTCACTTCTGGCCGCGCACGGCGCGATTCAGATCAATTCCGCGACTGAACTGCGGCGCGCGCTGGCGAGTCTTCTGCCGGATCCTGAACGACGCGAAGAGATGGTGCAGAATGCGCGCGGCGTTCTGGACGCGCATCGAGGCGCAACCGCGCGAACGGCCAGGCTAGTTGTCGACCTGGTTCCAAGACGCTAAAAACGGGAGGCGTCAATTTGCCTTGCGTAAGAGGGCGTCAATTCCGATATTGCCCAGCTTTTTGACCCTATCGTCTAGAGGCCTAGGACACCGCCCTTTCACGGCGGTAACACGGGTTCGAATCCCGTTGGGGACGCCAGTCTCTGCGGATTGGTCGCAGCGACTGGCGAGCGCGATAGAGCACGCCGAGCGTGCGGATTGTGCGGGAACTGTGCGGGTTCTCCCCGCGCCCCCTATTCCAGCACTGTCGCTCGCGTCACCTTCTCGTTGTGGCCTTGGCGGAGCCGCACAAAGTAAAGCCCCGGACGGATCCGCATGTCCTCCGCCAGATTCACGGCATGTGCG
>JBDTZF010000055.1:0-16978 GCA_040005265.1 Verrucomicrobiota bacterium | reverse complement strand
GCGCGGCTGAGCTCCGCGACGCCATCAGGTTGCTAAAAATGCAACCCCATTAGGCCCTTGGCGCTCGCCAACTATTGCGTGGCGAAAATATCCGGCGAATTCGAGTAATCACTGATCAGCCAGGGCGTATTGATGACCGTAAGCAATAGGCCTGGATATTTATTGTATTGCGTTTCCCAACTGGCGGGAATGTTGCTGGCCCCTTTCATAATGAAATCGTCGGCTACCTCGTCCTTGTAATAGACTCTCACGTGAGCAGTCAATGGTGGGCCGAATCGCTCGACGGTGTTGGGGCTAACGTACATCACAGCGCGATTCAATCCTCCCTTGACGTTCGCATACCGGACAATGCCGGGCAGCACGCGATACTGGTCTCCAGCGCCAAGTAAAATTGTATAGGAAAACGCAATGCCGTCCGCCCAACGCGGAACGCTCTGGAATTGAGTCACTACCTTGATCCAAGGCCGGTTGCTGCCAGGTACCGCCGCCGATTCCAGCGTAACATTCTGGATTGAGACTTGTTTCGGCATTGGACTGGGTTGTTGGCCTAAAATGGAAAAGATCGCCGCGCTAGAAAAGACGACGGTTAGCAAATAGCGGATAGAAGCGTAACTCATAATTTTTAGTTGTTGAGATAGTAAGCAGTGCTTAGAACTTTGGGAACGGGTTTGCCGCTAGAATTAGGTTGAAGTTCGACTTCGGCACGAAGACTTACCGAGCTCGTTGTCACAGTGCTGATTCCTACTTTATCCCGAGCTTCGCCGAGCGAATAGACAGTGAATCGTGTTGATTGCGTTCCGAGAACATTGGCTGCCCGACGAGTCAAGACTTCGCGATCAAAATCCGTCGTTTGTGCGTTTGTGATTGTTTTTACAGAAGGCAACGACAGGAAATCGCCCGGTAGCCCGAGTGGCGCGACGGCCGCATTCGCGGCAAGTGCGTCAGCGATCGTTACTGCATTGGCGTCTCCGCCATTTTTCGCTTTGTTCGTAGCATCGTTGTCACTTTTTTCGCTGGCGCCGAGAAAAAGCGATTGCAATGTTGGCCGTTTGTTTGAGTTCACGTTTAGGGGTCCGCTAATTAGCTCGATTGGGGTCGAGCTAGGCGTAGTATAATCGGAACGCTGAAAGGTTCCCGAGTGGACGTAAGCGAGTAACTCTTTGTCGCGCTCTTTCCCAGCTGCCTCACCGCCAGTGACGTAGAATCTAAGCGTTTCCCACGGAATTCCAGTGTGGAGGTAGCCCAACTCGCCCGCCGAATTTAGTTTTGGGTTGCTGCCATCTTGTTGCGGGCTCTTGACGTAAAAATTAGCTGTGACGTCTGCCGTTGTATACCACAGATGATTCGTCATCGTGGGGGGTGTCGTAAAATCCCAGTTGTTAGGGTCGTGGCTGGTAAACGCATTAACGGCTGTTTGAGGTGTGGGCGGGGCAAGGGCGGCCTCTGTCGACTTGCTAAGAATCCACCATTTCGCGGCGGCGTTTTGAGGATCGGAGACCAGGAAGTTCAGCCGCGGATCGGTATTTAAATGAAAGTCCTTTTTATTCTCATAACCCGGCGCACTGCCGGTGAACTTGTAAACGAGCGCGCTCGGATTGTTCGAATGATCGCAGTCAACTGTCGTGGGGCTCGCGTCCTGCGTCATATTTTTCAAATTATCGAGGACCTGAACAACATAAGTGCTGTTAGTACTGATCTTGTACTTGAGCCGTAACTTCTTAATTTGAAACCCCAGATTTGTGAAGACCATGCCTGGCGGTTGACCTAGACCGTTTGGCCTCGTTCCCTTCAATTCTTTGTACGTGGCGTAATTGGTGGTACCGCTCATCTTTATCGGGAAGCAGTAACCTGTTCTCGGTGGAATGTTCTTCACAGGATACAATTTCTCAGGATTTCCGCTCGGGTCGGGCAAGGTGGAGCTGAAAATCTCTTGAAAGTAACTGCTTGCGTTACTGCCTAGAGTTCCACCCGACGCGGTGCCAGTTATGTGAATTTCGACCTCTGGCTCAACATAAAAAAAATCCCAATCCTTGGTCGGCGCTCTCCACGGATTGACCAAGCCGAGCACAAGTACAATACGGGTCGAATTGAGCCCGCCGACATTGCCCGATTGCCCGCTACGATTAAAAATTAATCCTGTCCCCACAAAATTGATGTACGGATGACCCACCCAGGTTCCATCGCCCAAGTCCTTACCCTCAACGCCGAAATATGTCGGATTGTCCATATCATCGGTGGTTGGAATGAGGTCTTCGTCCAGATAATCGAGCAGACTTGCCACGATTTGTTTGGCTTGGGTGGGTGTATAATGGCTCAGCTTCAATAAAATCGAAAGGTCGCCACCGCCCCAATCTGAACTGTTCTGCGGATTCTCAAGCCCTAGTAGCCGGTTAACGAGATGTGATCGCAGATTGTTCGGAGTTTGATCGAACGGCAGGGAATCTACATATTTTTTCAAACATTTTTTGTCTGTCTGATCTGGTGGGTTCATTAAGGTCACGCGCGGCTTCCCTTCTGGATTCAGGTTCGCTATCGCCGATGCCGTCGCGAAAGAATAATCATCGACGGGGGGAGTTGTCGGTACGCCCGCATCCGATAAGACAGGATTCGTCGTCATCGGAGTAAACAGCAACGGCCGTTTATCTTTTATGGCATTCACTTGGGTTGAGCTTAGCGTCACAGGTGGGGACGGCGGCGCAGGCGTCGTCGACACGATGGGCAGCTCATTCGGGTCGCGGGCATATATTCGATCGCTTCCGCCTTGTATAGCGAGATTTTGGCGGCTACCGCCTTCATCTACATAAAAGGCGTAACGCTCCGTTTCCTGATTTACGCCGTTCGTGTTCGTGTTGATGGGCACATAGCCAATTGCTCGCGTCGCCTTGGGAGATGCAGTCGCGGAGAGGGTGATTGCGGCACCGCTGCCGGTCGAATAGAGGTCCCGCTTTGAAGCTGTATCGAGAGAAACAACACCGGTTGCAGGATCCGAGGTCAGCGGGATCAGAACGGGCTTGCTGTGCGCGGGATCTCCGTCATCACCGACGGCGGTGATGAATCGAAAGTCATTTGGGTTCGCTAGCTGATTCAACGCGGCGGCGAGGCCCGATTGCGCGGCCATTTCCGCGCGTGCGCGCTTGCTGAATGAATTAGCGGTGAGTCGATCCAACGACGCGTTTGTAATAAAGGCAACGGCAACGACCGCGGCCAGCACCACCATAATTAGCGTGATGATAAGAGCAAAACCGTCGCCGGGCTTGCTGTCGTGATGCGGAATCGACTTGCGAGACATAAATTATAAACTAATGCGCGTTCGAAATTCGTATGCGTGCGGCTTTATAAGACGAACGTAGTTTTGGGATGTAGAATCCATCCAATCCGAAGGCCCCGCTGAAAGAGCCATTATCGTTCTGGCAGCCTCTGGACTGATCGCGTTGAATGAAATTTCAATCGCAGCGGGCAGCACGACATTCGGATTTCCCGGATCGCCAACGATTACAGGATTGCCGGGATAAGTTGTATCCTGGGTGCCGTCAGATTTGAAGACAGTGATCTTTAGATTCCAAACATACGACGCCAAAACATCATCAAGGATGCCGGTCGCGCCGGCAGCGTACAGCGTTGGGGCATCGGTATAGCTTAGTGTACTACCACTCAGCTGCGGTTTGATCGCATCGTAAGTCTGTTTGCTGTTTCGAAAAAATCGGAGAAGCGAGTAGGAGTGCTTCTCGTTATCCCAGCGACAATAATAACCGACGGCGCAGACATCGCCCGCGGGTGGGGCCGGATTGCCCGGTGGCTGATTCTTTGCTGCGACCAATGCAAAGAGCTGCAAGTTCGGAGTGCCGTTGGTCCGAACCGAATAGGGATCACTGCCGTCTTGGCGAAGATTGTCGAGTGCGAGATAGGCGGTCTTCTGCGCTCGCACCAAGCCAGTTAAATCACGCTCCATCATTTGCAGGGCGGCGCGCGCGTCGCGAAAGGCATCAGTGCGTTGATTCGCTCGAGAAGTTGTACTTGTGAGCGAACTGAACATGGTGCCAAGCAACACAACGATAAGCATTGTAATCGTGACAGCGATTAGAACCTCGATCAGCGTAAATGCGGCGCAATATCTTCGGCGGTTCATTGCATGATTCAATATTTGGAAATGATTCTCACGAAATCACGAAAGGTTTGATTCGCTCCGGGCGTTGGTCCTTGTTGTTGCGCGGGCGGCCACATCACACGGACTGTTACTTGATTAGCGTTACCAGGATCGAAGCCGCTTGGGGCGCTATTGGTCGTCACAATGATTGCGTAGGTCGCTTCATGGGGTGTAGGAATAAGCTTACCATCGTTGTCTGCGTAAAGCATCACTGTCTCGGCGGCATTTAGGTGAAATGGAGTAGTGGAGTTGGCGCTATCGTTTAGTTGTACTTTCACATTGTCGAATTGAACCGGGGCCTGACTCGCGATACTTGACAGAATGGCCTGCGCGATTTGCGCCGCGCGTGTTTCGTCTTGGGCGAACTTTCCAGTTTGCAGGCCAGTCGGCAAGATTCCAAGAATTGCAACGATGGCGAATGAAACTACGCCGAGCGCGAGCACGACTTCGACAAGGCTGAAAGCTGACTCTCGATCGAGCCGCAGTCGAAGCCAGGGGCTACAACGATCCATTAGTTGACGATGTTTCATGGTCCACGTTCTGCGCGTCCGGTAAGATGTGCGATCGTTATCGACTCCATCGCCCTCGGGTTTCCAGATCCATCTTTGCTTCCTGTTATGACTTCGGTTCCCGCGTTCACAAATCCTTCGAAGATTGCGAGCGTCACGTTCGCGGCGGGCGATTCAATCTCCCCATTCGAATTGAATTTTATGCAGCGAAAATTGTCGATGCTTGCCGTTGTGTCGGGCGTGAACGCGAAAGCAACCGACGGTGTCAATCCGGCGGCGTTTGGTAAACTCGAGAGTGGTGCATTTCCCGCCGCTCGTAGTGCAACGCCTGTTGGAAACGTCTTCCAATTGGTGAGCTGTTTCGGCCTGACCGGACTTGCGGGATCATCTGTGAAAACGGCGTACGCCTTGTAATTGTAGCGATCGATAATCGCTGGTGAGCCGGTCGTGAAGGTTGGAAACACAACGTACGTCGCTTGCCCGGTCTTGATCGCTTCAGCCCGGGCTTGTTCGATTGCGCCAAGCAGGTTACCGATAGCGCCTTTGCGTCCGCTGGATTTTGAGAGGGAGGTAACTGCGGGAATCACAACTACGAGCAGGATCGCAATGATGCCCATCACGACGAGAAGCTCGAGAAGGGTGAAGCCCTTTCTACCAAAGGTCAGATGTCGGAGGTTAGAGGTCACAGGTGATTCGCAGGGAGACACCTCGGAAATATAGCCAAAGCGATGAATCGTGGAAAGCGCGAAGCGACGAGGCGTAATGGAAGCCGCCGGGGGATTGCATTGTTTGCGGGAGATCCCGACTCAGTGGTTCAGACGGTTGGGTGCAGAGAGATCGCTCAGATTTGCGCCCGACACGGGCGCCGCTACACCGCCGTGATTTTGCAACTATGAGAAATTCGCAGTTTTAAGAGCGATTTTGGGACGGATTAGCCTCTTAGGGCATGTTTCTCGCTTTTACACCCCAATGTGCTGGAACACCCTCTGTCGGAGCAAGAGCATAATCAGATCGTACAAACGATCGAGATGTTTGAGGCCATTACTCAAACTCAGCCCGACGATTATCAATCGCTGGAGATCCTGAAGGAAGCCTACCAAAAAGTAGGACGGCATGACGATTGTCTGAAAGCTTCGCGGCGCCTGGCTGAGGCCTATTTCAATGCCGGTTCCTACACTCTGGCAATGCAGGAATGCGAGATGATTCTGGTGAAGGAACCCAGCGCGCCGGACATTCTGGCAATGCTGGGCGATATCGAAACCCGTTTGCAGGCTTCCGGGGCGGCAATTGTAGACGCAACATCACCGAACGGCGTCACCGACATTAATGGCGCACTGATCGACATCCGCGGCGGCGCGCACGTGGGGAAACTGGCGAATCTGCACGACCGGGGAAACGATCAGCTGGCAAAATTTTTGATCGTTCAACAGCTCTTTCCCGAAGACGAAGTCAAGCCGGCGCTCGAGGCTGTGGAGCAATTCAACAAGGAATTATCGGGGCAAAAGATAGCGCATTCGCTGTTGGACAAACTTTGCAGCGGTAACACTGAGAAGCTGGAGAAGGTCATCTCGGCCCTCATCGACCGGACGAAGTTTGCCTATGTGCCGCTGGAGTACTACGACGTGGACCGGCAAATCGCGCCGATGTTGCCTGAGTACCTGACGCTGGGACGCCTTTTTGTGCCGTTCGATCTGGTAAGCCGGACGATGATGGTGGCGTGCTGCAATCCGTTCGACTCGGCTGGACGAGAAGCTGTTCAGCAATCGGTCGATTACACGGTGGCGTGGTACCTGGCCCGGCCAGGTGCAATTGTGAAAAGCCTGCAGGGAATTTACAAGCTTGATTCGAAAGCCTAGGCGTTAATGAAAAGCAAATCTTTCGGAGAACGCATCGCCGATGTCCTGATTGAGGACGGGCTTCTGCTGCCCAATCAACTGCGCGATGCGGTTGATATTCAGAAGAGCGAAGGCGGACGCCTGCTAAAGATTTTGACGGATCGCCAATTCGTTACCGAGCAGGACATGGCCTTCAGTATGGGACGCTGCCTCAATACGCCGCCGATCAATCTGAGCCGGCTGCGCGTGCCGGAAAATGTCATGGAGCTGGTGCCGCGGGAAATGGCCAGGGCGAACAAGCTGGTTCCGATCGCGCGCCTGGACGGAAAACTTTTCGTGGCCATGGCCGACCCGACGAATGTGCTCGCGGTCGACGACCTGAAGCGTCGGGTGCAGCTCGAGATCGTGCCAATGATCGCGACGGAGAAAGCCGTCTCCGAAACGCTGAGTGGAATGCACGGCGCCGGCAACATGAGCGCAGTGCTCAAACAAGTTTCCGACGAAGCGGCGCAAGCCAGCGAAGTGGAAGTGCAGGCGACCAAGCGGGAAGAGATCGACATCGACCGGCTGGCTTCAGACAGCGAAGACGCGCCGGTAATCAAGATCGTAAATTTGATCCTGGCGCAGGCGGTGAAGGAAAAAGCCTCCGATATTCACATCGAGCCTTTCCACACGGCGCTCAAATTACGTTATCGTATCGACGGTGAGTTGATCCCGGCCGAGTCGCCGCCAAAAGCGCTACAGCTGGCAATTACCTCGCGCATTAAAATCTTATCGGGATTGAACATCGCCGAGCGCCGTCTTCCCCAAGACGGCCGTTTTCGCATCCGGGTAATGGGCAAGGAAGTGGATCTGCGTATCTCGATCCTGCCTACGGCGCATGGCGAAAAAATAGTCATTCGTATCCTCGACAAAGCTTCGCTGACCGGCGGGATCGATATGTTAGGCATGGACCAGGATACGCTGTCCAAATTCAAGAAAGCGATCGACGCGCCGCACGGGATGATTCTGGTGACCGGCCCGACCGGTTCAGGAAAAACCACTACCCTCTACTCGGTTCTGCACGAGCTAAATAATCCCGAATACAACATTGTGACCGTGGAAGACCCGATCGAATACGAATTGATGGGGGTCAACCAGGTAGCGGTGCGCACCGATATCGGGCTCGATTTCTCAGCCGCGCTTCGCTCCATCCTGCGCCAGGACCCGGACATCGTGATGGTGGGTGAAATTCGCGACAACGAAACGGCCGACATTGCGGTAAAGGCCGCGCTCACCGGTCACCAGGTTTTGAGCACGTTGCACACGAACGACGCCGCCGGCGCGATCACGCGTCTCGACGACATGGGTATCGAGCCGTTCCTTATTTCAAGCTCGATCCTGATGAGCTGCGCCCAGCGCCTTGTTCGACGCATTTGCCCAAATTGCCAGGAGGAATTTGTCCCCGAGCCGGAGATGCTGGAACAGCTCGCGCTGGGGGACAAGACCGGAACGACATTTTATCACGGCAGCGGATGCGACCGCTGCAAAGGCCGAGGCTATCTCGGACGGGTAGCGATCATCGAAGCTTTGCCTGTAAGCGAAGCGATTCGCCGTTTGGTGATCAAGCGCGCATCTGCCGCAATCATCAAGAACCACGCGATTACTGAGGGAATGAAGTCGCTGCGCGTCGTCGGAATTGAAAAAGCGGCCGAAGGAATCACCACTCTGGAAGAAGTCTGGCGAGTAACGTCGGAGGACCGATAGGCACATGACCATTCCATTTATCGATCTTTTCAAAAGTATGAAGGCGCGGCTGTTCCCCGCCGCCAGTCAGGCCAAGCCCTCAACGGTGCAGGTGGCTCGGGTGTCAAAACCGAGCGACCAGCGCCTGAGCAAAACCGTGCTGCCGAGTACACCCCGGGTACGGATGGAGCCCGATTCCCTTCGCGCGGCTGTTCCCGCGAAGGTTGGTGTGAGCTCGACACCTGGTCCGCGTTCCATAGCGTTTGATTTGCCGCGCACGCCTTCGTTTTCACGCCCATTCGCGCCAGCGCTCGCAATTTTGCCCGAACCGCGTGTTGAACGCGCCATATCACTTCAGCTCTCCGACATTCTCGACCAATTGCCGCCTGAAAATATTAAACCGCCGGAAAGTTTCGATGCCGTGCGGGCGATCGTCTTAAAGGCGTCTGAAGTAGAGAAGGGAATGGCAAGCGGCAAGCCGAGCGTCACGCTGGCCACGATTTACCAACAAGCGCCTGAAATTTTTCTCAACAGCATCGCCTTCGACAATGACACGCCTGTCTTCCTGCCCCTGATCAAAGTGATGGAGCAGTTCGACAACTTGAAAGTGCGCGGCGATCAAGTGAGCGAGCAAACGGTGCCTCAGCTCGAAACACCTTTTCTGGCAGTCACGCTCGAAGATACGCACCGGTTCGGGACCACCATGAAGCCGCTCGAAGCCTCGTCCGCGCCTCCGGTCAAGGTGGAGACAGCCACCGCAAAGACTCTCGCTGCCGCCGAGCCGGAGGCAGCAGTCCGTGAAGCTCCCCGTGTGATTCTGCCGCAGACTCCCGCGCCGGAGACTCTCCCGCAAATGTCGCCAAAGATGCCGCCGGAGATATCACCAGAGGCTCCGCCGCAGATTTTTGAGGAGATGCCGTTGCAAATGAAGCAAGAGAAGCCGTTGCAGCCGCGCCCCTCGATTTCTCTGGACGCGTTGAATGTCCCAGCACCGAAATCAGACGCCGCCGATCCGCCAAAAATCGCCGCGGAAAAGAAAACGCCCGACGTCCCGCCAATTCCCCCCCAGAAAATTTCCTTCCAACTTCCACCGAACGGGACGGGTGTGCCCGCCTCTGAGAGAGTTCCAGCCTCAAGCGGGCCGCCCGTTCCTAATTTTCCGAAGACCGCAACGCCTGCACCTCTTCCTTTTAAGTTTACGTCGCCGTCCGACGATATTCGCCCGCGACGCACGTTAGTGCCGGGCGTCGAACCGAAAGAGAAAGCGCCTTCTGTGGCGAAGGGGCGAACAACCGGCGACCCCAAAGTCGCGTTACCTTTGCAGTCGCTTTTGCAACAAATGCCGGCCTTTCAGTTAAGTGGCAGCCCGATGACGATCGGGGACGACGTTTTCGTGGAATTTCCGTTGTCGCTGATCGAGCCCCAGCTTGCGAGCGGGCGAGTGATGGTTCCTTCGAAAGTATTCCAACGCGCCATTCCAGAGATGCATCGTGAGATTTTCGTGATCGATCAAAACGACACGCCGGTATCGCTGCCTTTGCAAGAAGTCTTAAGGCATCTTCCTACCGGCGCCTTGCGAATGCGTAGCGATCAGGAGGAAACCAAGGTCACCGCGACATTCACCACTCCGTTTTCGATGCAAGCGGAGGAGGACGCGAAACGCTTCAACGCGATGGCTGTGGCCGTGGAGAAAATTTCTGCGGAGCCTGTCGCGCGTCCGGTTGAGGCCGTTCCCGATGGCAAAAGAAAGACGGAGACAGTTGAAGAAAGTGCTGAGAGTCCAGCTGAAGCGAAGGCGGAAGAGATCGATCCGAAGCAAGTCATCGCCGTGGCGAGCACGCTGCCTGGCGTGACGGCTTGCGCAATCAGCTTCGCCGATGGCTTAAGCTTGGCAGGTAACATCCCGTCTAATCTTCGCGCCGATGGCATTTGCGCGATGGCGCCCTCGCTTTTGCAGAAGATTAACAATCACATGGCCGATCCCAAGCTCGGCTCGTTTAAAGCAATGACACTCCATTGCGCAGAATCGTCCCTCACCTTTCTTATGCACGGCAACATTTGCCTGACCGCGCTGCACGCCGGCGCCGCGGAGCTTACCAACGAAACACGGGATGAACTCGGCGCCATTGTCCAAAAACTTTCACGGACCTACTCGCAGCGGGAGTCAGTCGCCGCGGACCATCAGGGAAAGGATTGAAGTAAGGTATGTCGATCATCAACTACGCGAGCCGCGAGATTCAATTCAAGATCGTGTATTACGGCCCGGCTCTCTGCGGCAAGACGACTAACCTTGCCTACATTCATCAGCGGATCAGTCCGAAAAACCGAGGCGACATGGTGTCACTGGCCACTGCGTCCGATCGCACCTTGTTTTTCGATTTCCTTCCCCTCAATGCGGTGGTCATCAAGGGTTTCGTTACCAAATTCCAGCTCTACACCGTCCCCGGCCAGGTTATTTATAACGCAACTCGCCAGCTCGTTTTGCGCAGCACGGACGGAATCGTTTTCGTAGCCGATTCCCAATGGGAAAAAATGGAAGAGAACGTCGAGAGTTTTAAAAATCTCGGTGAAAACCTGGCGCTTCAGAATGTCGCGATCGACGACGTTCCTCTGGTGTTGGAATACAACAAGCGCGATTTGGGCAACGTCGCCCCGGTCAATTACATGGAGTACACTTTGAACAACCGGAAGAAACGGCTCCAGAGTTTTGAGGTGATCTCCAGCACCGGCCAAAATGTTTTCGCGGCGCTGAACGCCGTGTCGCAAATCCTGCTTCATAAATTCAGCAAACAAAGTGACGTGCCGCAAAGGCCGCCGTCGCCAATTGCCATTCCAATCGATCCGCCCTCGGCTCAGGAACCGAGTACTCGAGCGCCAGCATGAACCAGATCCCTGTCCTGACCATTGAAGATGTCGCCACGCTCGACGCGGTGCTCGCCGATTTCTTGAAAAAGGCGGAAGCGGAACTGACGATCGTGATCGACCGGGGTGGCAATGTCATCTCGCAGTTTGGCGATGTGACCGCAATGGACGTTACAATCATTGCTGCGCTCGCCGCGGGATCTTTCGCCGCCACTCGCGAACTCGCCCGCCGCATCGGCGAGGTCGAATTCAATGCGTTGTATCACCAGGGTAACGGCAATCACATGTTCATGAATTCAGTCGATGAGGAGACGATCATGATTACGATCTTTAGCGTGCGCACGACGGTCGGTCTGGTGCGCTTCTATTCAACCCAGGCGGCGCAGAGCGTGGCGGTTCTTCTTAAGAAATTGCAGCGCGGAGGGCACGGCCTCGTGTTTACCGCGGCGGATATTTCGGCTGCGCCGATCTTTGTCGATCAGGTCAGGACCTAGCCTTCGAACGCCTTGGCAATGAGGGTGGCGTTATGGCCGCCAAAGCCGAAAGCGTTATTTAGCGCAACTCGAACCTTCTTTTCCTTGGCGACGTTGGGAGTGTAATCCAGATCGCAGTTCTCATCCGGATGCTCGAGGTTAATCGTGGGTGGGATCACCGAATCGCGAATGCTCAACGCGCAAGCCGCCATCTCCACCGCGCCGGCTCCGCCTAACAAATGTCCGGTCATCGATTTGGTGGCGCTGATCGAAACCTTATATGCGTGGTCGCCGAATACTTTCTTGATCGCGCGCGTTTCGCAGACATCGCCAATGTCAGTCGAGGTGGCGTGCGCGTTAATGTAATCAACATCCGTGGGAGCGATGCCGGCATGGCCCAACGCCATCTGCATGGCTCTGGCTGCGCCTTCGCCATCCGGCGGCGGCGCCGTCATGTGATAAGCGTCAGCGCTTAGGCCGTAACCGGCCAGCTCGCAGTAAATTTTTGCGCCGCGCGCCTGAGCGTGTTCGAGCGATTCTACGACGACGACACCTGCGCCTTCGCTCATGACAAAACCGTCCCGGTCGCGGTCGAACGGGCGCGAAGCGCGCTCCGGTTCGTTGTTGCGTGTGCTCAACGCTCTCATGGCGCCGAATCCCGCCAGCCCGATCGCCACAATCGACGCCTCGGAACCGCCAGCCAGGAAAATATCGGCGTCGCCGAACTTTATCATGCGCCACGATTCGCCGATGGCATTGTTGGAAGTCGCACAGGCGGTGACAATGCAAAGGTTCGGGCCTTGCAGGCCATATTCCATCGAGATCATCCCGCTGGCCATATTGCTGATGAGCATCGGAATGGTAAACGGGGAATTCCGCGACGGGCCCTTGCTGAGCAAGATCGCGTGCTGGTCCTGGAGCGTCTTCAATCCACCAATGCCGCTACTGACGATCACGCCGAACCGGTCCCGCCGGAGTTTCTCCACTTCGACGCCACCGTCATCCAACGCCATTTTCGCTGCAGCCATGGCGAATTGCGTAAAACGATCGGTGCGCCGGACGTCCTTTGGGTTCTTGAAAAAAGGTTTCGCATCGAAGTTGCGTACTTCGCCGGCTATCTGGCAATCGTAAGCGGAAGTATCGAAGGCTTCGATCTTGCGAATGCCGCTGACGCCATTCTTGAGATTCGACCAGAATGTCTCCAGATCGTTTCCGACTGGCGTGACCACCCCAAGGCCTGTAATGACAACTCTGCGATCTTTGTTCATGATTGTCCGGTGACTTCTAACGAGGTCCGAAGACGATGAGGGACAATAAACTGGTCACTCGTCACTGGCCACTTTCTTAGTTCGTTCCCATTCCGACGCTCTGCACCGTCTGGAAAAGTTTGCCTTCCGTCCTGATCGAAGGCGCGATGATAATTTCCGTCTGCTGGAATTCGGAGAGATCGCGCGCGCCGACGTTGCCCATGCAGGTGGTGATCGCGCCGGCCAGGTTTTGGCTTCCGTCGTCGACTTCGGCGGGGCCGAATAGAATCTGTTTTAATGAACCGGTCGTGCCGACTTTGATGCGGGTGCCTCGCGGGAGATTTTGGTGCGGAGTGGCCATGCCCCAATGGTAACCCTGGCCCGGTGCTTCCTTTGACTTAGCAAACGCGCTGCCCACCATGACCGCGTCGGCACCGCAAGCGAGCGCCTTGCAGACGTCGCCCCCCTTGCTCATGCCGCCATCAGTAATGATTGGCACATAACGAGCGGTCTTTTTGAAGTAGGCGTCACGCGCGGCCGCGCAGTCAACCGTGGCGGTGACTTGCGGGACACCAAGCCCCAGCACGCCCCGTGAGGTGCAGGCCGCCCCCGGTCCCACGCCGACCAGCACTGCGGCCGGCCCGCATTCCATGATTTCATAGGTCACTTCGAATCCGACCGTGTTGCCGACAATCACTGGAATCCTCATCTCCTGGCAGAATTTTTCCAGCTCAAGCGATTTATATTCCGATGAAACATGCCGCGCCGTTGAAACGGTGCTTTGCACGACGAAGACATCGGCCCCCGCCTCCTGGGCGATTCTGCCAAACTCGGAGGCGCGCTGCGGGATGGAGCTGACCGCGGCGAGCGCGCCGCTGTCCTTGATCTCCTTTATCCGCGCCGCGATCAGACTTTCTTGAACCGGTTCCTGATAGATTTTCTGCAATAGCGACGTGACCGCGGATTTGTCCGCCTCGACGACTTTTTGCAGAACTTCCTGCGGATTTTTGTAGCGGGTTTGCACGCCTTCAAGATTCAGCACGGCCAGGCCGCCGAGTTTGCTCATGGCGATCGCGAATCGAACATCGACAACGCCATCCATTGCGCTGGCTATGATTGGAATTTTCAGTTCCAGTGGGTCTGCGTTTCTTCTAGGCAGACGAAACCTCGTGTCGACCTCGTTAGGATTGATCGTGACGCGCCCGGGTACGAGCGCAATCTCGTCGAAACCGTAGGTCACCCGTGCTTTGCGATTACGACCGATCCACATTCCCATAATTAAATTCGCTCCAGTTTGAATCGCTCGTTCAAACTTCCACAGCGCGGACACCGTGGAAGCAACGCGTCGGTTCGATCTTCAAATTCGAATGCGCAAATCACACAGCGCAGCCGATACCGTAAGGCTCGACGTTCGCGCCGGCGGCGATTCCATTCTTCCACTATCCAGAAGAGAAAAACCGCCGCAAGGAAAAGCAGCAAATAAATCGTGACCAGGGTGGTGAGGCTGACCTGGATCACGGAGAATTACCTTTCGAAGGGGCTGGTGGTCGCGCGACGTCGTTGCCCCATTCAACCAGAGCGGTTCCCCAAACGAGAGACTCATCCTCTTTCTCACCGGCCCGTGCCGGAAAACGGCAAAGCACAAGGTAGTTGCGAGCTTGCTCGTCCAAGGCCGGGTCGCCTGCGGCATCGAGCGGAAAACAGTAGCGAACCACGCCGGCACTATTCACCGCTACGCGAAATCGCACGTTTTGAGCAGCCTCTGTATTATTAGATGCGGCAAATTTTGGCGTGGGCAAGGTCGGTGCGCCCAGAGTCTCGAGCTCATTTGAAAACGAAACAGTGGTTGGTATCGGGCCTGTCGCCGGCATGGCCGACCGGCGCACGATCGGTACCGGACCTGACGGGTTTGAACTCGGGGGCCGAAGATCTACCTGCGGCGGCGGCGCCTGTTTGAGGATCGGCTCCTTGGTAAGATAGGACGGAACGTGCGTCAGTTTCGGTAAGGCTCGCAGCCTCGCCTCTGGCGGACGATGGGTGGCAAACGCGAGCGCGGGATCTTCCGCTTCTATCCAGCGCAGCAGAGAGCGGCCTTCTTCGGAATCGGCTGTGATCAAACTGACCCGGGCGGGCGGCGGTAGAAGGGCGACGGTTGGCGGATAAACAATCTGGAAAACGTAAAAGCACAGGGCATGGGCAATTAACGACCCGAGAATAAAGAGAACAATCGCCCTTCTGCGGGGACGTGGCCGTTCCCAATGAAAAAGAAGCGGTGCGGTTGCAGAGGGCGAAAGTGAAGCGTTCATCGCGGTGGCGCTGCTGCTAATGCCACGGAGGTAATTCCATGTTCGAGCGCCGCGTTTGTCACTTCGACAACCAGCTCGTAGGGCGTAAATCGGTCCGCCTTGATGATGATCGATTGTCCTTCGCGCTTGGCCAGGTCCAGCATGGGACCCAGTTGTTCCAGCGTGATCTTTTGATCCCGGAAATAAATCGCCGGCGCCGCGCCGCCCGTGATGCTGATGATTCGTTGATTGACCTGAGGGCCGAGCGTAAAGCGCGAGAACGGCATCGAAACGGAAATGCCCGGCTGCAAAACAAAATGCGAGCTGAGCAGGAGAAAAAAGAGGAGCAGAAAGACTACGTCAAGGAGTGGAATCACCACGAGCCAGCCGAAGTTATATTCCTTCGTCCGGCTGAGCTTCATGCCTGTGCTGATTTAACCACGAATGAACACAAATAGACACAAATCACGGAAACGCACTGTAGGGGAAGGTGACACATTCCCCTGGAAATCCATCGGCCTGCCGGAATTCGTGTTCATTGGTGTTTATTCGTGGTTAAATGTCCTTACGCGCTTCGCGTTCGCCCGGTTGTTTGAAACTAATGATGCTGTCCAGCGGAGTGGTTTCCGTCAGCATGTGCACAATTTCGATACCGGCGCGTTCCATGTCGTGCATCATCGTATTCACGCGCGACGAAAGATAGCTGTAGGCCACGAATGTAGGCGTGGCGACGACCAGTCCGGCCGCCGTCGTTAACAGACTCTTATATATACCGCCCGATAACTCGGTGACGGTCACGTAGCCGCCACTCGATGCGATCGTCCCGAAAGCGTCAATCATTCCAGCGACTGTTCCGAGCAGTCCGAGTAACGGGGCCAGGAACGCGATCGTTGCCAGCACTCCCATGAACCGCTCGAGTTTCGGCACCTCGAGTTGGCCCGCCTCCTGTACGATGTCGCGCAATTCCGAGCGTGGCGCGTCGTGCCGGATAATGGCGGAGTGAATCACCCGGGCCACTGGACCGGGCGTCCCCGCCGATTCGTGTAATGCCTCGGCAAAGTTGCGGCGCTGGATAAGATTGGAAAGGCCTTTCAGAAATTCGCCTACATGGATCGTCGCCCGATGGAGATAAAAGAGGCGCTCGGCGAAAACGGCGATGGCAAAGATGCTGCAGACCAGAATCGGCCACATCAACAACCCGCCCTTCTGGATGTAATCAATCACGGAGCTTTTTTCTAGCCTCCTTTGCCCCTCGTGGCAAGCCCAGCCCGTAGCACAGCGTCTTGTCCGCCACCGGTCGGACTCGCCGTGGAGAGCCTGTGGGGCCGGCGGGCGTCTCAACTGCCGAATGATGAGCCGGTTGTGCAATCCACCGCACTCGCCTAAGACCTGCTGTATCGCTCTGAGCCCTGGCGCTGCGAGAAATTCGAAATTATCACGAAATCGAAGACATTACTTTGCCTTTGCACTGGCGTTGCCCTCTTGTTCGGCGCTTCGCATTCGCCCGCCGCGATCTTCGTTATTCCAGACGGCGACGTAGCCGCACTTATTAGTGCAATCAATACGGCGAACACGAACGGCGAAGAGGACACGATTGAACTCGCTCCCAACGGGAATTATACACTCCTTGAGCCGGCGGAATTGTGTTTTAGAACGGGTTTGCCGTACCTTGGACCGGATACGGGTGGGACACTGACCATCCATGGTAACGGCGCGCGTATTTCGCGTGACAGCGGAAATCCGAACAACTTCCGCATCTTTGAAATGTCGAACGGCAATTTTGCTTTCTCCGACTTAATAATCGGCGGGGGAAGCGCCGTTGAGATGGACCCTTGTTGGGGCAATCCAATGGGCGGGGCGATATTCATGTATTACGCGAACCTGACGGTGACTCGCTG
>JBDTZF010000156.1:0-5023 GCA_040005265.1 Verrucomicrobiota bacterium | reverse complement strand
TAATGCGGCTCGGCTGGCTCTTCTTTTTCGAAATCGCGCTGGTAAACATCTTCATTGTGGCCGGCATCCTAATTTACCTTCCGAAATGAGTTCTTCTCATAATCATGCTCGTGCTCATGCTCCTGATCGAACAGCGTCTCCATCGATTACAATCTTGAGTATGACTAGAAGGAAATAATGCCCGTCACCGTTCAACGACCCAACCTGAACTGGCGCGAGCGATTATATTTGCCCGCGATCGTGACCGGCCTCGCCATCACGTTCAAGCATTTCAAAAACATGCTGCTCGGCCGGACCAAGGTTACGATGCAGTATCCCGAGGAGAAATGGGACGCGAGCCTGCCGGAGCATTATCGCGGCGCGCCCGCACTGGTGAAGGACACGGACGGCCGTGTTCGGTGCGTAGCCTGTCAGCTGTGTGAATTTATTTGTCCGCCGCGCGCGATCACAATTATTCCGAATGAGATTGCCGCGTCCGACCGGTTCGCCAAAGTCGAGAAGTACCCGCTCGAGTTCGATATCGACATGATCCGCTGCATTTACTGCGGGATGTGTGAAGAAGTTTGCCCCGAACAGGCGATTTATCTGCGGAAGGATTACGCCATAACCGGCTTTACCCGACAAGAGATGGTGCATCACAAAGACAAACTTCTCGAGATCGGCGGCGTGATGCACGGCGTCGTCCTAAAATGGAATGAAAAAAAGTAAACAATGTCATCCCGAGCCGCGAAGACGGCGAGGGATCTCACATTCCATGAATGGATCAAGCCGGCACTTTTCGGTTTTTACAACGTCTATTCAGAGATCCTTCACTTCGCTCAGGATGACAGATTTCGTGGCCTAAGAAAATGAATCCGTTTCTCTTCTGGACTTTCGCTTCGCTAATGCTGGTTTTCGGCGCGGCTGTAATCATCAACCGCAATCCCGTGGCCAGCGCGCTCAGCCTGGTCGTTTCGTTTCTCGGGCTCGCGGTCCTGTTCGTGTCGCTTGACGCCTACTTCATCGGAATCATTCAGGTGCTGGTCTACGCAGGTGCGGTGATGGTCCTTTTTCTTTTTATCATCATGCTTCTCGATCTGCGCGCCGAGGAACGACGCAAGATCAACTGGCTGGCCTCAGCCGGCGGGATCGCCGTGGCCCTGGTCTTACTGATCCAGATTTTTTTCGTCATCGGCCACTTCAAAGCTGCTCAACAAACGTTCCCGCCACTCACCGGACCATCCATCGACGATGTGCATAGTGTCGGCGCGCTGCTTTTCAGCAACTACAACCTGCCGTTCCAAATCGTCGGTGTTCTCGTCCTGGTGGCCACAATCGGCGTAATCCTTTTAAGCAAACGCGAAACGCGCTAACATGGTTACGTTAGGCGATTATCTCATTGTAAGCGGCATCCTGTTCGCCATCGGGTTCGCCGGCGTCATGCTGAGGCGCAATCTCATCATCATTTTAATGTCGCTGGAGCTGATGTTGAACGCAGCGAATCTATCCTTGGTCGCTTTTTCGCGATTTCGCGTCGTTCCACCCGGCCTGCCGAATTACAACGTTCAGGTCTTCGTCTTTTTCATCATCACCGTCGCCGCCGCCGAAGTCGCGGTCGGCCTCGCGCTCATCGTCGCGCTCTATCGCGCCCGGCGGACAATCCACGTCGAAGACCTGCGCACTATGAAGTTTTAGCCCACGAAATACACGAAATGACACGAAAGGAAGAAGAAGACCTGAATTTTGGCGGCCAAAGCTGCGTTCTCGACGGGCATGTTTCGCATATCTCTGTAATTTTCGCGTTTTTTCGCGTGTTTAGTGGGCCAAGAAAATGAGTTTGCCTTGGATCATTCTTCTCGCTCCGCTGTTAAGCGCGACGGTAATCGCGCTGTTCACGCATCGGTGGAAAGGACTGAGCAGTTTCATTTCAATCGCGGCTGTGCTTGGGAGTTTTGTTTGCAGTTGTTTGATCTTCCAACGCCATGATGTCTCCGCGCTGGAGATAAACTGGATCGACATCAGCGCCGGTTTAAAGGTCCCGCTCGGGCTTACACTCGATCAATTAGCCAAGACGATGCTCGTAGTGGTGTCGGGTGTCGGAATGCTCATCCACATCTACTCCCTTGGTTACATGCGCCAGGACGAAGGTAGGTCGCGGTATTTCGCCGGATTGTCGCTCTTCATGTTCGCGATGCTCGGCATCGTTCTCTCCAATAATTTTCTAATGATGTTCATTTTTTGGGAGCTCGTTGGCTTTACCTCCTACGTGCTCATCGGGCACTGGTTCGAGCGCGACGCCGCGGCGGATGCCGCGAAAAAGGCGTTTATCACAAATCGCCTCGGCGATTTCGGATTCATGCTCGGAATATTGATGATCTGGATCCCAACCGGCTCGGTGGTCTTTCCAGAAATTCAGGAACGCTTGTCGATCTTAACCAGCAATCAGGTCTACCTGACAATCGCCGCGCTGCTAATTTTCTGCGGCGCGGTCGGGAAGTCCGCCCAATTTCCGCTTCATGTCTGGTTGCCGGACGCGATGGAAGGCCCGACGCCAGTCTCAGCCTTGATCCATGCCGCCACTATGGTTGCGGCCGGTGTTTACATGCTGGCGCGGGTGGGGTTCATCATTCAAGCGTCGGGAACGGCGCTGATGGTGATCGCCTGGATCGGAACGATCACGGCGCTGATGGCTGCGTTGATCGCGACACAGCAGGACGACATTAAACGGGTGCTGGCGTATTCCACGCTATCGCAGCTTGGCTACATGGTAATGGCCATCGGGCTTGCTTCGAGCGAAGCGGCCATGTTTCACCTTTTCACCCACGCATTCTTCAAAGCGCTGCTCTTTCTCGGGGCCGGCTCTGTTATCATTGCGCTGCATCACGAGCAGGATATCTGGGAAATGGGCGGCCTCTTCCGTAATCTCAAGATCACCTTCGTCACGTTTCTAATCGGTGCGCTCGCATTAATGGGACTGCCGCCATTCAGCGGATTCTTCAGCAAAGACGCGATTCTTGCACTCGCCTACGAGAAAAATACGTCGATCTTCGTGCTCGGTCTGGGCACGGCATTTCTCACCGCGTTCTACGTGTCGCGCCTGTTGATGGTTGTTTTCTTCGGGCATCCGCGCGGGCACGCCGCGCGTGTCAGCAAGGAATCGCCTTTTGTCATGACGGTTCCATTGATCATTCTCGCCTTGCTGGTGATCGCGACCAGCTTCGGTACTTTCAATCACCACTTCCTCGCGATCCCGGCTGAAACCGAATTGTTCGCGTTGGTGCCTTTGCTGGCCATGGGTGCTCTCGTTTTCGGAGCGGGTCTTGCCATTCTGTTTTACCGCGGTCGCGCCACCGAGGCAGTCTATGTCGATCTTCTCCGGCGCCGCTTCTACATCGACGAATTTTATCAATGGCTGATTAATTGGACCCAGGAACTTCTGGCGCGGATCAGCGCGTTCTTCGACCGGTGGATCATCGATGCCGGCGCGGTGCGCGGAGTGAGCGGAGGCACCTGGGGAATCGGTGCGCTGCTGCGGCTGATTCAAGTGGGCAACCTGCAGGCTTACGCGTTTCTGTTCGGTCTTGGCATAGTCGCGCTCATTTACTTCGCGGTTTTCCAATAGCCCACGAAACACACGAAATGACACGAAACGAAGAAACAGAACTGATCTATAAGGACGAAAGCTACGCCATAGTGGGCGCGTGTTTTGCCGTCTACACAGACAAGGGCTGCGGATTCCTCGAACCCGTTTATCACGAGTGCCTGCAAATCGAATTTGAGTTGCAAGGAATTCAATTCCTATCTAAGCCGCCACGGACTTTGCAATACCGCGGGCGCACTCTCCTTCAAACATTCGCGCCAGACTTCCTTTGTTATGACAAGATCATCGTCGAAATCAAGGCCGTCTCGGCCTTGTGCGATGAGCACCGCGCTCAAGTCCTCAATTATCTTAGCGCAACCGGCTGCCAGTTAGGCTTGCTCGTAAACTTCGGCCATATCCAAGAATGGAATACGAGCGCCTCCTGGCAAGAAAACATGAACCTCCGAATCTGCATCTCTGAAATTTTCGCGTCCTTTCGTGTATTTAGTGGGCATATACCTCTTTAAGCTCTCCATCTTCCGCTAATGCTTCTCTTCATCATCTTCTGCCCGATTGTCGCCGCCGTTTTGATCATGGCCGGCGCACCCGCGCGAAAAACGGCGCTGCTTGCTTCAGTCTCGACGCTGGCAGCTTCGCTCATCCTGTTCGCACAGTACCAACAACTGGAGCCCACCTTTCAGTTTGTAAGCTCGTTTCCGATTTCTCCGGATTTGAAACTTGGTTTCGTCGTCGGCCTCGACGGTTTGAGTCTGATTATGGTTTTGCTCGCGACAATCGTCACCGTCGCGGCAGTCTGGTTCACGGGGAAGATAGACATGCATGAAAACGCATTTTACGCCTGTCTTCTGTTTATTTCCGGCGGCGCGATCGGCGCGTTCGCGTCGATCGATTTGTTTTTCTTCTACGCCTTTCACGAGCTCGCCCTCATTCCGACATTTCTGCTAATCGGAATTTGGGGCAACGGGAACCGTGTCGCTGCGGCTTGGAAGATCACGATCTATTTGGCGATCGGAAGTTTCATTTTATTGCTCGGCCTGATCTTGTTTTATCAAAGTGTGCCGGCCGCTTCGCGCAGCTTCGACATTCGCCAACTGCAGAGTGCGATCGCAGCGCAGCAGCTTCCGGCCAATGCTCAGCACCACATTTACCTGCTGCTGCTAGTCGGCTTCGGAATTCTCGTTTCGCTTTTTCCTTTTCACACCTGGGCCCCGGAAGCCTACGCCTCAGCCCCGGCACCCGCGGCGATGTTGCATGCCGGTGTTCTAAAAAAATTCGGGCTTTACGGCCTTCTTCGCCTGGCAGTTCCACTGCTGCCGGAAGGCGCGCGTCACTGGAGCCATCTGTTAATTGTGCTGTTGCTCGGCAACATCATTTACATCGGGCTAGTAACGATCGCGCAGAAGCGGCTCGATTGGATGCTCGGTTACTCGAGCGTGATGCACA
>JBDTZF010000155.1:0-5052 GCA_040005265.1 Verrucomicrobiota bacterium | reverse complement strand
TGCAACAACTGCTTCGGCTCGTTTTTGCGACAGCGTTTTATTCGATTCAAACGCGCCGACGTTGTCGGTATGGCCGACGACGAGAATATTGAGCGCGTTCTTCGACTGCATGAGCGTGGCGATCTCCTTCAGCGTCGGCTCCGACTCGGGTTTGATCTCGGCGCGATTGAAATCGAAGTAGATGCCATAGAGCGCGACTTTGCCGCTGGCTTCGATTTGTTTTTCCATTTCGCCGGCGGTGACAGTCACCATCTTTTGCTCCATCGGTTTGGCTTCGATGATGTCGACCTGCACACCGACCTGGCCTTTTTCGATGAGGTGTTTGGTGTAGCCGTTCTCAAACGCGGCGGCGTAAATGGCGACGTACGTATTGTCGATCTTGTACGCGCCATATCGCGCATCGGTATGGCTGTAGGGAAAGAGCTGGCCGTCGCAATCCGCGTATTGCGGGGCGCTGCCGAAATCGTATCCGAGCTCTTCCGCATTGGCCCCGGTAAAAAGCGTTTCCGCGTTCTTGGCTTTTAGTTCCTGCTCGTAGTTGCGGAACACTTCGAGGACTGACCGCCCTTTCGGCGCGAAGTATGTGATGCGGGCGACTTTACCTTCGAGCGGCTGTTGCTTTTCGATTTGTTTGCCGCCGCTGCTTTCCAATGTCGGATTGAGCGCTTTGCCGATAATGAGTTTGTATTGGTCGTATGCCTTCTCGCTGTAGGCGACGATGAACGAACTTTCGTAACGCTTGAGCAGCGGGTGGTCGTGTCCCGCGACATCCTTGGTCACGATGTCCTGAGCGCGAACTGTCTGCGACAGTCCGACCGTAAGGGCCGCGACGGTGATGAGAAACGGTATAAGTTTGCGCCGGGAATTCTTCATGTGCGAGATTCGCGTTTCGGACGTGCGGAAACAAGGTTGCTGTTGAGATATGGAATTATGATGGCCGCGCCGACGCTGACCTTTCGGCAATGTGACAAAACGAGTTGCCGCGAAGCTTAAAAATAGAATTGACCGGAGGATCGCGTCCGTCCTAAAGCATATGACAATAGAATATCGATTTAATCGACTGGTATTCACAGCCAAGAGCGGCGATCAACCGAAAAGAGCTTGTTCGATTGCAGCAAAAGCATTCATCGTGTTCATCTCACTTTGCACGCTCTTCCCTCCAGCCCCGGCCGCGGGCGCCGGTGCGAAACGTCGGTCGCTGGCACCAAAGGAAACTCCCCAGGGTGCTCCGGTAATTACTGCCAGTCCAAGTAATGTTACCATTCCCGCTGGACAGACTCAGGGCGCGACTACCCTCACCTGGGACGGAGGAAGCGCCCATCCCTATGCGGAACTCTGGGTGAAGGTCGGTGCCCAGGAAGAAAAGAAGGTAGTCGAACAAGGCAAAGGCCGGCGCGAGATGAAGGTGAAAGCCGGCAAAACGTATCTGTATAAGCTGGAAGATGCTGGCCAGCAGCTAGCGGGTGTTACTGTTCAAGCCGGCGTCGCGTCGGAAGCATCTCTAACTACTGAACTTGGGACGCCGGGCGGGCGCGCGCCGGGAACTCCGGCGAGTCCCAAAGCCGACGTAAAACAAAGTCTGCCCCTCTCGGCCGCCGGCCTGCGTCTGAAACAGTTCTATCTCTCCATGAATGTCGAAAGCCTTTGGATAGCGGAGCATCACGTGAACTGGGAGACCGGCGAGCCGGACATGCCCGAGTCGGAGCACGGCAACAAAACCCATTGCAGCGCCTTTGTCGCGGCAGCTTGTCAACGGCGGGGAATCTACATTCTTCGGCCACCGGAACATGGGCAACTCTTGTTAGCCAACGCTCAGGCCGACTGGCTGAATAGCGATGGCGCAGGTAGAGGATGGCGAAAACTAGCTGATAACGCGGAGCTCTTCTCCCAAGCCCAGCAGCTTGCGAACAATGGTAAAGTGGTTGTAGCGATCTACAAGAACACCGATCCCACAAAACCCGGTCACGCGGCCTTGGTGATGCCCGATGAACGTTCCTCCACGCGTCTGCAAAATGACGGGCCTGAACTTATCATGGCCGGCACTCATAACCACAACAAGATCTCGCTAAAGAACGGCTTCCATAGCCACATCAGCGAATGGCCGGAACATGCCATCGAGTTTTTCGCCCATGGTAGCTGAGCAGGGCATTTAGGAGCCTTCTGATAAATCGAAATCGGCATGTCATCTCGAGCGCAGCGAAGGATCTCTAACCATGTCTCCGCCATCGCGCAAACGTGCACCAGAAATGATCAGGGATTCCTCGCTGCGCTTAGAACGACACCGCTGTTTACGAAATAACTTCTAGTGAGTGCGCAGTTTCTCCAGCATTACCTCGCGTTCGAATAACAGACACCTAGCGTACATCGCCAGAGTCGCGTCCGACGGGAAACTCGACGGCACCGCGCTCATCTTCGCCCCTCTGCCTACAACGATACAAGGGTTGGGCGATCGGCCGCTAAAATGCGTTTCAACGCACTGAGCGCTCGCGCAAGATCGACAATCAATTCCATTTTTTGTAGCGACGGTCTATGACCGTCGCGAACTTGTTTGGATGAAACGGCGACGCTCATAGAGCGCCGCTACAGTAGTTAGCGCAGCGGCAGTTGAATCGCGCTGGCGTGTGTCGCGTCGTGATAGATCTGCACATGCGCCGTGTGCGCGTCCTTCGCGGTTTCATCGGCTACGACTCCGCCTGAGTTATAATTCTTCTGCCAGAAAATCGAGTTCGGTGAGGAAACCACAAGCCGAAGACGGCTTCCTTTCATCAGCTTTCGAGCGACGAACAATCCGGGATCGAAATCGCACTTCACAATTTCGCCAGGCTTGACCATCTTCGCTTCACGCAGCGATTCGCGGTAACGTAACCGGCGCACGTCGCTCCAAATCCCGATGCTGGTTCCGTCAGGCTGGATTTCGAAAAGATCGGCGGCCAGATCGGTGTCCGGCGTGTCGATGGAAACCCAGAGAGAAAGCTTGGGGCAACCAACCAAGGGAGTCTCAGCCGGCAACGGCGCCGTATGATAAACGAGTCCATCCTTGCCAATACTGAGCGCGAACCGCTGATCGAGCCCCGCTGTCTTTTCATTCGGTTCGCCGCCTTCGGTACCTTCGCCACGGCTGGTGTCCATCGGATCATTAACGTATTGGTCCGCGCCGGCCTTTGGCTGCGTCTCGGTGAGAAATCCCGCACGGAAAACGCCGTTCGCATCGCCATCCTTCGAATCGAGGTAAAGCGTTTTCGGATTCGCAATCAGGGCCGCGTAATTATCGGCATATTTCCATTCCCCATTGGCGCCGTTGTTTCCGGCCGCTATCACATAGTAAGCGACCTGTTTTTTCAAAAATTCGGGCTTCGCCCCGCTCTTCATCGTCCAGTCGTACCATTGCCGATGGAGATCGTTTAGATCGACAATCGCACTGGGCCCGAACTTCACGCCGGCGACTTCGTCGGTGGGCGTGCGCGTGCCGGCGTGATCCCACGGCCCGATGATCAGGAAATGTTTCGCGCGCACATCGGGCGCGGCATTCGCGATGTGATCGCGATAAAACGTCATCGCGCCGAGCTCGTCACCATCGTATTGCCCGGTGATCGTCAGGATCGGCAGCGTCATCTTCTTGAATTGGTCGACGCTCGGCACCATCGCGTCGTAGTAAGCGTCAGCTGTCGGATGTTTCAGAATGCGCTGAAAATTGACTGAAGGATTTCCGACGAACGAATCGAGCGTCTTGAACGCGATGTGTTTTTTGTAAGCATCCAAAAATTTCGTGCGCCAGAATTTTGAGTCGCCAAAAAGGTTGGCCTGACCGGCGTGGCCGCTGGTGAACGTGTACCACTGCATATCGTAGAGTTCGCCGACGTTGTTGTAGGACGGATAATCAAGCGGCGGATGCGCGGCTGCGGCCGGGACAATGGTGGCCAAATGCGGCGGAAGTTCCTTGGCCGTTCCCCATTGGTCGAACCCCGCATAGGAACCACCCCACATCGCTACTTTGCCATCGCAAAACGGCTGTTGCGCCAGCCACTCAACGACGTCGTGCCCGTCGCGTGGCTCATTGGCAAACGGCTCGAATTCGCCGGCGGAGTTGCCGCGACCGCGAACATCGACCAGCGCAAATGTATAACCGTGCGAAGCGAAGTACGCCGCCCGAGCGTGGTAACTGTCGGAGATGTAAGGGGTGAGCGTGAAGATGACTGGCGTTTTCGCCGTTGAACCGTCCGGAGATTTCGGAGAATAAATCGTCGCATTCAGCTCAACTTTGTCGCGCAGCGGAATTTTAACGCCCCAGCGAAGATCGTAATCGGTAGGCGGCTGAGACGGCGAAGGCGAGGCCGCAGAAGGCGTCTGGGCGAGAAGCCTTGCAGCGAGAGTTAGGCAAGAGGCGGAAACCAGGATCGACAATTTCATTCTGGCGGACATTGAAGCCAGAAAGGGCGCGATGAACAACTGCCAAATGTCCTCACGCCGTCATCCTGAGCGAAGCGAAGGACCTCGATTGGAGGCAAAGCTCTCGATCCTCGATCAACCCGTTCGCTGACCAGTGATCCAATCTCAGACCACGAAAACTTGACCGCTTTAAGCGGTCAAGTTTCTGGAGGGCCGGTTGGGCCCCGGAGCGAGGCTGTTTCGGTCTTGCCTCTGCAGTGGGGAATTTGTTATGGCTGGGCATGAACTTCATCCGCTCGATCTCTATTCTGGTACTCGCGATCTTTGGCATTGGGAGCATTGTTGCGTCCGATCAAACGATTGTCCTCAAAGCGGCGCGGATGTTCGATGGAAAATCGAGGGCGTTGTTGCAGGATGCAGTCGTCATTGTGCAAGGGGACAAAATTGTCGATGCCGGCAGCAACCTGGCCGCGCCGGCGGGCGCGCAGGTGATCGACCTGGGCGATGCGACGCTTTCGCCGGGATTCATGGATGCGCACACGCACCTCACCCTGGATTTCTCCGGCGAGTATAATCAGCGCCGCCTGCACGAGCTTGATCTCAATGTTTCCGAGCAGGCGATCAAGGCGACAACGTTTGCACGGGCTACAGTCGAAGCCGGTTTTA